>CAYRFU010000515.1:0-3311 GCA_964423525.1 uncultured Burkholderiales bacterium
GTGGCGGAACTTGCTTCCGCCGCTCAAAGTGACTTTCCGGCCGGACTTCTAGTTGCGGAGGAAGGTGGCCGACCGAAATCGGCTAAGCCCATCAGACTTAGAGGCCAGAATCTTCCAGTAGAATGCTGGGTGCGTGGACTCCTCGGCAGACCTGTTGGAAGAGTTCCTGGTAGGGTCCGAGGGCCAGTTGCTCCAGTTGATCAACGGTCACTCCTTTGGGCTGCCAGTAGAAGGCCGAAAGATCGGTGACCGACTCGGCACAGGCCAGCAGAGCCTGGGCCGAAAGAGAGGGGCGAAGCTTGACCTGGGCCAGGCAAAACTCGACCTGCTCGAACGGCTCCTCGACCTCGCCCTCCACCACGGGTTGAAGTCGCTGACGACGACGTCGCCGTTGTTCATCCTGTTCTTTGCCATCCATGGAAGGGACGGCCCAGACCGGCGGCACGGTGTTATCCCTCTCGAATCCAAACATCTCGGGATGAATCTATCCCGGCTGACTGAAAGAAAACCCAAAACAGGCGTTCGAACGCCCGTGTTGGTGGTAGGTTTACAACCGCCCTGCAATTAGGAACATCCGGACAGCCATCTGCTCGAGATCGACCAACTCTTTCAGCCGCTTTCGGTCCATCTGAGCCACGGCCGCGAAGACCCACTCACCCTGACGATGGGTGAGGACCTGATAACCGCGGGTGCTCGCCTCCCCTAAGGCGGCCGGATAGCGCTCCAAGAAGGCTTGGGCCGGAAAGGCGTAGAGTGAAACCTTGGTGGAGTCTGCCAGATACATCAGGTGGCCTCCGCGAACTTCGCTGGCCGGGCACTCTCGCTGGTCGAACGGGACAAGTTGAGAAGAAACCCGGGGCAGGGGAGGAGAGCCTCCCAGCCGTTCGACCCACTTCTTGAATTGACGCTCTCGGCCCTCGGAGGGGGCGATATGCCAACAGGTTTCGTGATGAGCCACTAGGCTCTCGGCTGATTCTTTAGCGGTCGTCGGGATGAGGTTCCAAACCGTCAGGCAAAAGACAGCAGCGGCGGCCAGCAGACTGGCCCAGCGGCCGGGCAACCGGATGACCTTTCGCTCTCTCTCTCGAGTGAGAGCCTTTCTGAGACGTCTCTCTACCCCGTCAGGGTAAGGCTCGCTCTCGTGGGCTTCTCTCAAGGCCGAACGAAATCCCTGGAGAAAAGACCTCTTGGCGTCGCATTCAGCACAATCGGAAAGATGGCTCTCCACCTTTTCTCGTTCGGCTGGGTCGAGTTTTTCGCTCAGGTAAGATGTCAACAAGTCCTGAACCTCTTGGCACGAGTCCATAGCTCTCCCCTTTCCCATCCAAACAATGCAGTTCCCTCCTCAAAAGTTCCCATCTGGAGGAATCCTCTAAAAGTCGCGTAACTGGCTGGGAGTGAGCGACACTTTCGAAGAGGAAGCGATGGTCCATTCCGAGGCCCTGTTTCGTTTTGCTCGTCGTCTTGCTCGCTCCCTAGAAGAGGCTGAGGACCTCCTCCAGGAAACCTTTCTGAAGGCTTTGCGCTCCTTTCACCAATATACCCCTGGCACCAACTGCAAGTCCTGGCTTTTTCGCATTATGCACAATCTGCACCGCCAGAAATGGCGAAAGAAGTCGAGTCGGGTCACCCATCTCCCGATAGAACAAGACGGAGACGAGTATCTGCTCCATCGTCACTTGCTCGAGCAGGATGAGACCTACCGGGAGAATCCTGAGAAGAAGGTTCTAGAAGCGATGCCCAGTCCGTCGGTGCTCAAAGCTCTCGAGGCTCTCTCGGAGGAGCAGAGGGAGGTCTTGCTTTTGTGCGACGTGGAGGAGCTTCCCTACCAAGAGGCGGCCGAGGCTCTGGGGGTTCCTATCGGCACGGTGCGCTCGCGACTCAATCGAGCGCGCGGAAGGATGCAACGCTTGCTGCTGGCCCACCGCGATGAGTAGACCTTTCGCCAGTCTGTGGGGGTATCTCAAGGGATTTCGGTCTCGGGTCTATTGGGCCACGACTTGTTCTGTTCTCAATAAGCTCTTCGACCTCGCTCCCCCCGCTTTGATCGGGGCAGCAGTGGATGTGGTGGTCCGAGGTCAAGAGTCGTTTCTGTCTCGTTGGGGCGTCGTCGAGATCGGCCTTCAACTTTGGTGTCTTGCCGGTCTCACTGTTCTCATCTTTGGTCTAGAATCGCTCTTTGAGTATCTCTATCAGGTGGCTTGGAGAGACCTGGCCCAAGATCTCCAGCACAAGTTTCGTCTCGAAGCCTACGATCACGTTCAGCGCCTGGATCTTTCCTTTTTCGAGGACCAATCTACCGGAGGGTTGATGTCGGTGCTCAACGACGATGTCAACCAGCTGGAGCGTTTCCTCGATGGGGGAGCCAACGAAGTGATCCAGTTGGCGACCACCTTTGCCGTGGTAGGAACCGTCTTTCTGGTAACCATCCCCAAAGTGGCCTGGTTGGCCTTCATCCCGGTCCCTTTCATCTATTGGGGTTCGACCCGATTCCAGGCCGCCATCGGGCCACGCTATGAGGAGGTTCGCCGCAAGGTGGGACAGCTCAATAGCCTGCTGGCCAATAATCTGAGTGGGATCGCGACCATTAAGAGTTACGTGACGGAAGGTCAGGAGCTCAAGAGGGTGGAGCAAGCGAGTTTCGCCTACGCTCATGCCAACCAACGCGCCATCCGTTTATCGGCGGCCTTCGTGCCCCTCATTCGTATGGTCATCGTGCTAGGCTTCGCAGCTATACTGGTGGCTGGGGGGCAACTGGCGGTGGCCGACCAACTCAACGTTGGGGTCTACAGCGTCATGATCTTTTTGACTCAACGGCTGCTTTGGCCCATCACCCGTCTCGGTTCGACTCTTGACCTCTACCAGCGCTCGGCCGCCTCGACCGGTCGCATTCTGGCTCTCCTGGAGACCCGTTCCCGTTTGAGCGAAGGGAGCCTCACCGCTCAACCGGTTCGAGGTGAGCTGAGTCTAGAGGAGGTCACTTTCGCCTATCCTGACCGAGAGCCGGTTCTGCGAGCATTAAGCCTGACCATTCCGGCCGGTCACACCACCGCTGTGGTAGGCTTGACTGGCAGTGGCAAGTCGACCATCGTCAAGCTGTTGCTTCGGTTTTATGACCCCAGTCAAGGCGTTGTTCGGCTGGACGGCGCAGATCTCAGAGACTTCACCTTTTCTGTTTTGCGCCAGCAGATCGGGCTGGTCAGTCAGGATGTCTTTCTCCTGGACGCTTCAGTGGCTGAGAACATCGCTTACGGAAAGCCGACCGCTAGCCAGAAAGAGGTCGAGGAGGCGGCGCGCCTGGCTGAGGCTCA
>CAYRFU010000516.1:0-3290 GCA_964423525.1 uncultured Burkholderiales bacterium
ACCTGCCATCATTCATTACGAACACATGGTGCTGTCGCAACGCGAGCGCAACGACTGCCTGAGACTGCTCGCCGGCCACGGCGGTGGCCCTAGCTCCGTCCTCTGCGATGGCTACAGCCGAGTCGGTGTCGCCCAGGAACCCGGCCAGGAGTGCGTCGAGTTCCTCGCGGAACTGAGCTGCTTCGGGAGCATCCATAGAGTGGGTGATACCGATAGCCGTGCTCTCGCCGTCCGTATTCGCGGTCACCGTGCCCCCCGTCGATTCGGCCGTGGCCGTGGTCAGGGAAGGGGTCGCCGCGGGGGTGTAAGGGACGGCCTGGCTCATGAGCTGTGTGGTCATCGAAATCTCCTGCGGTGAGTGTGCCTCCATCATACCTCATCCACCAGTTGGACAGGATTGTGGAAATGTAAAAGATTTCTTGCCACCTTGCAACAACTTTGTAAACAGGCCCAACCTACGAACCCCAGCTGAAAAGAGGCTGAAACGAGCTAACGGCCGGCTTTCTGAAAGTCGAGCGTGACGTCTTGCATCTTCCGGTTGCGCTTGGGGCGAGTCCAACTCTCGGTGTATTCCACCCGGACTTCCGACTTGGCCGTGGTGGTCCTTTCACCGGTGGGTTTGTCATAGTGCACTTCAGCCTCGGCCAGGGCCAGGGTGCCGAGCTCCCCGTTGGGAAGCACGACCTCGAGAACCACCTGAAGGGTTTCGCCTTCGCGCAGGTCGCCGAGAGGGATCTCCAGCTGGTTGTCGTTCACCTCCGGACGGATGATAGTCCGACCCCGAGACCCCAGCACCAGAGCCCGGGCCACTTTGATGTCGGTGTGAAGGGTGACCACCAAACGGTTGTTGCGAGTCACCACCCCGCTCAGGCCGATCACGTCTCCCATCACCTTCTCGAGCAGCTCGGCCACGTCGTAGACGTAGGTGAACTCGCCACCGGTGCGGTCAGCCATGGCGATCAAAAGGGAGCGGTTGTAGTTCTCCCCGTAACCGAGCACGGTGATCGGCAGTCCCATCCTCTGACAAACCTCCAGGCAATGAGACTCGTGATAATGGGAACTGGAGTGGGTCAGGCCGTCGGTCAACACCACCAGCTGGTCTTGCCTTTTCGAGTCTCGGCCCCTGACCAGCTCGGTCTGAGCGGCTTCGAGACCGACCAAGAGGTTGGTGGAACTGGCCCGAATCAGGGACTCCAAAAGACGCCGATAAGTGCCCATCGAAGCGCTCGAGGGTAAAACCCTAGCCCGGTCGGAAAAAGCCACCACCACAGCTCGGTCGGCTGGTTGAAGACGGTCCATCATCAACATGACAGGGGTCACGATCCGCTCCACAGGGAGTCGCATGGAGCCGCTCACATCGAGCACCACCACCAGGTTCTTGGGAGTCCTTTCTGACTGAGCCGAACCCGGACCGATCTCAAAAGCGATATGGCCACTCATCGCCTTGCCCGTGGGAACCGATTCAAAGCTGACACCCGCATCCAGGTCGAGCTCCTTTCCCCGCGCCTTTCTTGCTGCGGGGCGCCTGTCTGGTCTGACCATAGCCACAGGGCGAGGACTCTGTTCGACTTTCGGTTGGTCTTTCGGCTTCGGCTTAGCTTTGGGGTAGCTTCTAGCTTTGGGCCGGGGTTGAACCTCCTTCTTAGGCCGAGGTGGTTTCTTCTTGGGCTTCTCGGGCTTGGGGGCCTGAATTCGAGGCCGGGGCCGTCTGGGAGGAGGGCGCCGGGGAGCCAGGATCAACTCCTGCTCATCGGGCAACTCTCCCACCAGCAGAGAAGCAGGCTCGAAATAAGCTAGCCGCTCTCGCCGTTCCTGAGGATCCTCGCGCTCGGAAAGGGGTGACTGAAACACAGAAAGACTCAGAAGAACAAGGAACAAGAACGGAAGGCGAAACCGGCGGCTGGTTTCAAAGGCTCTAATTGTCTATCACCCGGCAGCTGTCGACTTTCTGGTGGACAAGAGCACCCACTTCCGTGAGAAGCTCGGCCGCCATCTCGGCCTCAGCCCGAAGGTTCGGTAGGGGACCGAACAGGAGCTGAAACTCAAGCCGAAGCTCCTCGCTCTCTAAGAGAGTGGCCAGAAGGGCCGGTTTGGCCTGGTCCGGCAGACACCGCCCAGGCTGGTTCCAGAACCGTTCCATCAAAGCTCTCATGGGCCCGGGGTGTCGGCTACAAAGGCGACGGAAATGGGCAACCGGGCAGGTCAAAAGCCACCGTCGGGCAAGAAGCCGAGAGGTCCGCTTTTCCACTCCCCCTAGTAGGGCGCGACAACTCACCAGGCCCACCGAAGGCGGGCGACGGCGACGGCTGGCAACCTGCAATTCCTGAACGGCCTGTCGAATCTCGGTGCCAAGCTGCCGATGGAGCCCAAAACGGGAGGGCTTCGCTTCGACCCAGGGCCAGGGCTCTCGAAAGTAGGCACGGTGCGACTCGGGCACCACGCTCAACAGCAACTCCAATCGTCGCTCGAAGGAAAGGGCAGGGCGCCAAGCGACAGCCGTCGGCTCAGTCCCCAAACTGTCCAGCGGTGGGCAGGTCTTCAGCAGGTGAGCCCACCTCTCGGGGTGCGGGACCGGCAGGCCAGCTTGTAAAAAAGCCGACCCAAGAGAGGCCAACTCGCCAAGGTTGTCGCGACCGATTTCGACCTGGTGGTGGCGAGCCCAGCGGACCACCTGGTCTCGATGGAAAAGCCGGAACGCATACTGAGCAACAGCTCGATGCATCTCCAGAATGAGGACTTCGTAGTCTAAGAACCCCTCACTCCCAGATCTCCAACGGCCCTCTTCTTTCAAGAATCGTTTGCCTTCAGGCAGCCTTTTCCGCTCGTGCTCACTCTCCCGAAACAACAGAGCGAAGTCACGCTCCCCTCGGCCGAGATTGTCTCGCAGCGTCAGACGGGGCAGGTCAAGCCCTCGCTCATACCAAAAAGCAGTCAAAGGCGACAACAAACCGGGCACCCGGGTGGCTGCCGGGACCAGCTTGCGGCCCACCTCGACGGTCAACTCTCGAGTGACCAGAGTCGACAAAATCTCGTCGACCCGAGCAGTGGGTTCGCGATAATCAAATCCGCCCTGGCGCGGTCGGCTTCGCTTTTTGGGTTGCGGCCGGAGGGGCAGGGTGCCCGTCAAGCCCATCTCCCACAGGGCTCCATTGATCGCTCGATGCTCGGCGCGAGTGTAAAGCGCTCCCGCAGTCCACTGGTGGACTTGAATCTCGCCGGCTCGTAAGAGGGCGTTGCCATACCATCGAAGACGGTCCTCACCGTCGAGAGGCGGGCGCCGGGTGGTCACC
>CAYRFU010000517.1:0-3276 GCA_964423525.1 uncultured Burkholderiales bacterium
GCAGCGCGGCAGCCGAAAACTTGATCAGCGAAATCCGAGCCTGGGCCACCTCTCCGGCCAATTTCCGAGGCGCCTGGGCGGCCTACGACGGCCAGACTCGAACAGTGGACGGATTAACCCTTCAGGTCGACTGTGAGCCCAGGGGCCAGACCATTTACAGCCCTTGTGAAGGCTTGGAGGCCGCTTTCCTCACCGATTCCCGCCGCCTTGACCAGTCTGTGGTTCCCGTCACCATCACCGTCACCGAAGGCACAAATCGGCTGCTAGCTATCACGACCGAGGTGTGTGAACCTCCCCGACCAACGGGGCTGCTGGAGGTGACCCCTGTGGGAGGTGGGCCAAACCCAGTCCCTCCCGGGGGGGAGCTGCTCTATCAGGCCGTTCTGCGCGACGACGGTGGAGCGCCGCTCGAGGATGTCTTCTTCCATTGGTCTGTCGAGCCGGTTCCTCCAGCGGCTGGCAACGGCAGAGTCTACGAAGTTGAGAGAACGGGGAAGACCGCCCGCTTGCGCAATGAATACTACTTCAACCCCTACACGTCGAACTGGACGGTGGTGGCCGGAACGGTCCGAGTTCGGGTAAGGGCTCGCTATCAGGGGCAGGACTTTATCGGCTATGCCTCTCCAGTTGAGCTGGCCCCGTGAGGCGCGGTTTTTCGCTGATCGAGACCCTGGTGACCTTCTTTTTGGTGAGCCTGGTGTTGGCCCTGGTGGCCTCCATCGCCCGAGAATATGGGCAGATGGTGAGGTCCGGTGATAGGTCAGGCGCAAGTCAACAAGCCCGTCAGCTGGTCTTAAGGACCTTGCGGGCCGAGTTAGAGGGCGCCACGCGGGTGCTTAGCCCAACAGGAGGGCCGAACCCCGTGTTGGAGTTCGAAACTTATGGGGCCGTGGCCGGGCGCTTGCCGGACCCACCCGACCCTCCTCCTCCCACCTGGGACCCTCGCGATCCAACCCACCTTATCACCGTCCGCTACAGCCTAGTAGGGGGAGAGCTGATCCGGGACGTGGGAGGCACCCAACAGGTAGTGGCCCAAGATCTGGCCGGGTTCTCTGCCCAGGTTTTAGCCGATCAAACTTTGGAAATGACCCTGAGTTACGAGCTCTCGGGAAGGTTGCTGCAGGTTCGAGGGGTGGTGGGGAAGGCGGTCTTTTGAGGTCCCAAGGTTATGTTTTGATCCTGGTGCTCCTCATGCTGGCCATCCTTTTGGCCTTCGGCCTCGCCTTTTTGAGTCGCTCCTCGGCTCAATATGAAGGAGCGCTGGCATCGGCTCGGGCGGTTGAAGCCCGCCAACTGGCTCGAGCCAGTCTGGAACGGGTCCAAGCCCGACTCAATAAGGACCTGGAGTATCCCCCTCGAGGGGCCGTCGACCAGGAGTCCTTTTCCTATGTCGACCGATATTCCAACGGCACCGTTCGGGTGACCCTCGATCTCCGCTACCTCGAGCCCCCCTATGAAGTCCTGGTGGTCCGCTGCCAGGCCCTGGTAGGGAGGCCCGAGACTCCCCTGGCTCGGCGCTCGCTCGAAGCCGAATTCGACCTGGCCGAGTTCGAGAGAGGAACCACCAGTCCCAATCCGGCTCGCTTCCGGCTCATTCGACTGCGCGACCCGGCTACTTAAGGATCCAGTCGGGGGAATCCGCCTCCTCGGCCGCCTGAGTGACGGAATAGAGGATGGATTTGTCTTCGTTACGGACTACGATCTGGCGGATTCCGCCCTGGATCTCTTGGACCGTCAGGAGACCAGGAGAGGGGCCAGGATTGGGAGATTCGTCGGGATCGGCCGGCAACGACTGCCGGTTGATCAGGCCGGTCGGAGTCCAGGTCGCCTTTTCCAGATCAAAATTGCTCTGCCAATAGATAGTCTGGCCGTCGGGTGCGACTTTGACTTCTTTGTCGGAGGCAGGATCGTCGGTAAGCTTGAAAGGGGCCGTCGTGCCGGTCAGGTCGACGCTCCAAAGGTCGCCCGTCGCGCCGGTCAGAGGGTCACCGCAAACGACCACGCTGTTGTCGCCAACCCAATCCATGCCGCCAAGAACGTCGGGAACATCAAAACCGACCACCTCATCAGGTCCGACGACCGCCGGGTTGCTGGGTTGGGTTCCATCGACATTGATCACGAAAATGCGACGCCGGGTCCCGAACCGGCCCTGAAAGGCCACCCTCAGGCCGTCCGGGCTAAAGCAAGGCCAGTAGCACCTGCCTCCTCCAAAGTCGGTCGGTCCGACCAGGCGTCGTAACTCGGTCCCATCATCGTTCATGAGATGGACCGCCTTCTCTTCACCGGTGCGGTCGCTCATAAACAGGATCTTCTCTCCGTCGGGCGAGAACATCGGGTTGATATCGTCGGCGGGGTGGGTCGTCAAGCGAGTGCGGTCGGAGCCGTCAGCGTTCATGGAAAAGATGTCCCACTGGCCGTTGACTCGCTCGCAGTAGACCATTCTCCCCCGCGGTAGGATCTGGACTCGCCCTCCCAGCCCGACCTGGTCGGTGGTCATCCCTCCACGGTTATCTCGAATAGTACAAGTCAGTTGATAGACGGCCAGTTCGGGTGCGTTAGGACCGGGGGCCCAATCCCAGACAGCCTCCCACTGCAAGAGATCGGGATTCCACTCCATTTCCATCGCTTGCTTCGAGAACACGCCGTTGTCGTTGGGAGAGGCCGGTGGGGGGTCCACCTGCTGGCTGACCCATTGGCATACCAACTCGTCCCCATCTGGGTCGGTGGCCCTCGCGGTGAGGGTGAGGCGTCCTAGCCGCTTGACGGTAGCGTCGATCGTCGGAGGCGGATTGGGAATCGCTTCGGGGGCCACCGAGACCCCCAGAGAAACGGGATCGGAATTGGTCGCCAAAGCGAAGTTGGCCAGTGCCGCTGATGGACCGGGGAAACTGCCCGGGTTCAGCTCAGGCACCATCGAGCCCCGAACTCCGGGCCGAACCGACACCTCGCCAAGACTGGTCACCGAGACGGTGTGGGGATGACTGGCGCCGGTCAACTGAAAGGAAGTGAGACCGGCCACTGAGGCAGCGCTATAGCTCAAGCCCGAAGCCACCAAAAGATGAAAGGCACCGTCGAAGCCTGGCAAGTTGGCCGCGACCTCTCCCGAAGGAGTGAACACGATGATCTTGTCCTGGGGGTCGGGAGGCCCCCAGGAAGCCAGATCGAAGTCAGAGGAAAGGGGAGCGAAAAGAGGGCCTGGCCAGGCTCCGGTGTAGATGGCCGACCCCCCTTCCAATCGGCGGCTCCGCTCCAATCTGGGCTGGACCGCCCCAGACA
>CAYRFU010000518.1:0-3252 GCA_964423525.1 uncultured Burkholderiales bacterium
GGACCCGCCGAGCAGCGCCTCGAAAGGGCTTTGCAAGAGGCCGAACCTTTCCGTCCGAAACCCTAACTTCGGCCTACGACGGTTGTCCGTCTACTGTCTGGTCAGTCCTGACAACGTTGTGACCGGCCAACGGCACGCCCCCGAGCGACTGCGGGTCAAGAGCTTCCCAACGGGGCCATTCGTCTTGGAGACTCTTTGACAGGTTAAAATGCAGTCGGGAAAGCCCCGTAGAGAGCAAAGGTGTGGTTGTTCTCAGGCCAGCGACGATGCCTGTCTTCACGGCCCCGAAATCGGCCATGCCCGTTTTAGACCGTCACCCTTACCGAGTCCTTATGAAGTGCCGGCGCTAGCCGCCCGACTAGCTCGGTCGAGAAGAGCCCGGTGTAACGAGCGAGCTCTTCGAAATTCCGAGAAGCAGTTCCGCTTGAGACCGCGAGCCAACGAGGACAGCAGCAAGGAGTCGACTTCCAAGGCCGGATGGTCGAAGCGTTCTTTCTTTCTGTCCAGTCGTTTCTGGGCCCAGCCCAAGACCTGCTCAAGACTGGCCGCCGAACTATGGTAATGGAGGTGGGCGTCGAGAAGCAGTCCCAATTGACGAGATTCTTGCCAGAAAGGGTCCAGGCTGAGGAAGAGGTAGAGGAGATAAGTCATAGGAGTAGGCTGCCAAGCCGGCTTTGACGGGATATGTCCCAGACGTTAAGGCGATTTTACAAAGTTGTGACAGGCGAAGCTGACTGGTTGTCTGGTCAGTCCTATACCAGAAGGCTTGGGTCGGAAAGAGGAGGCGAAAACGCGCCGCTTCTGGAGGTCCAAGGGCCGAAACGATATCGGCCAACTAAAGCCAACCTTCTTGGCGGAGTAGGGAATCGACGAACCCCCTCAGATCCTCGACCGAGGCTCGCGCCTGTTCACAGTCGACTTGAGAGAAGCTCACGACAGGCGTGTAGTCAGCTTGCTCCCTGTCTCGCTGAAGACGGGTAAGGGCCCGGGCCCGATGAGGTTCGAGCAGCCCACTATGGACAAACAGTCGGTGGAATTCCGTTACCAGACCCGTGTGGGTTGCCGGTTCTTGACCGCGACTTAGCAAGACCGCTCGCACGGCGTGAAAGCATGAGTAGTAGTAGCGACCGACTGCCTGGCGGTGATAGCCCAACTCCTCCATCTTGAGACCGACCTCCAGCTCCTCATTGGAGGCTCTCCACTCTTGCTGAAGATTGAAGCGTCGATTCTCGGGGGTCATAGAACCACTCCGTCTCTCTCCACTTCCTGAGCGAACCGGCGCTCTCGGGACCTCAACTCCTGGAAGTCCCCGTGAGACATCACCAGCGGGGCTAGCGGGACCTGAAAGTCGCGCGAGGCAGACAGGTCGTGGGCCAGGTCATAGATCTGATAGCGCAAAGCGGGCTCCGGTTGGCCCCGCAAAAGCACCAAAATGTCGAGGTCGGAGTCTCTCCGGGCGTCTCCCCTGGTTCTGGAGCCATACATCCTAACGTTCACCAACCGGTCACCTAGAAGAGCCTGAAGCTCTTGACGAAAGACCTGGGCTAGTTGGCGCTCCTGGGTGGTCACAGAATCCCCTTCGCGATCTCCTTTCTGACGACCCTCCATCGTTCACTGCTGAAAACGGTTTGACCGCCCAAACGGCACCCCCCTGGAGGGCCCGGTTCAAGTTAAGTTGCGGCGGGGCGGGGCCTAGACTTGCACCCCCCCTTCCCCGGACAGGCCGGTTCAAGGTAACTTGCGGCCAGGCGGCGCCTAGACTTGCACCCCCCCTTCCCTGGAGGGCCCGGTTCAAGGTAACTTGCGGCCAGGCGGCGCCTAGACTTGCACCCCCCGCCGGGGACAGGCCGGTTCAAGGTAACTTGCGGCCCCCTCCCTGGAGGGCCAACAGTCGTGGCTGATTACGACAGGTTACTCCTCAAGATGTCGAATTGAGGCGCTAACCGCTCGCTTAAGTCGCGGGAGGTTCCAAAGAAGGCCTCAAGCAGTCTTCCGAAGGTGGTTCGCCCCGCCCCAGGTCGAAGTAGGTGAAGTTGGTTTTCGACCTGGTCGAGCAGCCTGACTAAAGGGGAAGCGAGGGACTTGAGCGTCTCTTGGGCGTTCACTTCCCGGGCTCTCATCCCCGAAAGGTCGACCTCCAGAGAGTCTCCACTCAAGTAGACTTTAAAAGCCAGGTCGGGGGCTTCAAGAGCCAAAGGGAGCGGCTCGAGAATGGCCCCGTCTTGAACATAAAGGAGAGCGGAACGAGCTTTGCCCGGCTGAAATTCCAAAGTGACGACGGCCTCGGTCCTGGTCAATCCCGACTGAGGAGAGCGCATTTCTAGAAAGGTCTCATGAGGCTCGGGTAGCCCTTTGTAGTAGATGGACGGAAAGTATTTGATTCCCCGGGGAGGGGGCAGTTCGAACTCCAGGGCCGGGTGAGCTTTCTCGTTTCCGAGCACCTTGACAGCCAGGTAGAAAGAATAGTTGGTCTGGGTCAGGCCCGGGTTCGTCAGCGGGGGAGGGAAGTTGGCCAGGGTCCTTTTACCGTTAAGAAGAACAGCAACGGGCGCTAGCCAGCAGCGATTACAAAGCTCGTCGTACTCGGCCCGAGCTGCTCTCGTGATCTCAATGCGGTAGAACTCGCGCTGGTCTTCTTGGGTCGTTTTTAAACCGTCTCTTTCCAGGCTCAAGCGCGAGCCGTCGGGGCAAATCCAGGCGATCTTTTCTGGTTTTTGACCGTAGATGGCTCGCAGCCCGATAGCCAGGTTCCGCAGCCAACGCTCTTTGGGTAGGTGGCCTCCGCTGAACAGTTCGAACAGTTGGGAGGCGGTTAACCTCTGGCGCGCCTGGAAGGTGAGGGTGGTCGAGCGTCTCCCGAGTTGAATTTGAACCGAGGGGGTGCCACCCGCCACAGCGGCCTGAAAGAGCTTGACCAGCCAGAGGGACGGATTCTCGAGTTGATGGGCGGCCAGCTTCTCCAAGGCTCGTCCGACGTCATAAGTAAAACAGCCGCTCGAAACCGAGCGGCCTTGTCTGGCTGATTCCAAATACTTGTCGAGCTCACTCACCAGCAAGCTCTTCGGGTCGGAGCCCGGAAATCTTAGTTTTGGAGCCCGCGGATGTAGTGGGCGACCTGCCACAGCTCGTCGTCTGAAAGCCGACCGTCCCAGGGAGCCATACCGGTGCCCTCAACACCGTATTTCCCAGTGCGAAAGAGAGCCAGTTCGAGATGACCATATTTGTATTCACCCGACTCCGTCAGGTTGCGGG
>CAYRFU010000519.1:0-2420 GCA_964423525.1 uncultured Burkholderiales bacterium
TGCTAACAATTCGAGGAATCGTGAGAATTTTTCTCGTTAGTCTTTCTCGGTATTGTTTAATTCGCCAAGTGAAGTTCTTACAATTTCGCCGACTAATCGATGAAATCGTTTTTACAATGCGAGTCTTATTTCTAATTTACATTGTTTCTGGTTTCCAACATCCAGGCTCTCAGCGGTGTTGCCAGCGAATTGTCGCTAACAGGTCGAGTTGCTCGTCTTCCCGAAAACGTACTGAAAAACGTTTCCAACGACATTATACCGTGTTCGTATTTTAAATATTTTGTTTAATAACGTCACAGATACATTCTGTGTTTTATCCCGAAATACTTCTGACCTATATATTCCGTTTGTTTCTGTTCGGAATGACAGAGGTCGGTTAGATCGGGTTCAAAGGTCGTGCAATCAAATACGCTATTTGTAAATGAATTTTAGCACTAATTTAAAACCTATATTCAAACAAAACAATCTTCGACAACCGACAATGGACAATTTATGCTTAAGATGTAAGGTGATGTATTTTTCATGACAATTTTTGACGCGCCTGGGCTAGCAGGGCTCGGGTGCTCTCGAAAGTTCTCGACAATTCGTCGAGACGGGCGAGGACGGCCGGCTGATCCCGGTCGGCCGCTTTGAGTTCTAGATGGTCAGCCAGGCGATGAAGGGCCGTAGCTCCCAGCCAGCCCGAATCGGAGTTCAATCGATGGAAGAGCTGCTCAGCCTGCTGAAGGTCGGACTGGGCCGCCTGGCGGAGCTGCTCTGAGCTGAGAGCCAGCACGCGGTCGAGCAGTTCCAGAGTCAGCTCTTTTCCGAATGATGAAACTGTGGCTTCGAGCTTTTTCTCGTTAAGCAGTTCCATAAGGGCAAGCTTTCAATCTTCTGTTCGGGTTTCCCGCCCGCTTAAGGCACTTCTCCAGGAGCCCCCTGGGAGGGGCCAGAATAGGCCGGCGTGCCAGACCCAATTTTATGGTGTATACCCAATCTCTCCGAGGGTCGACGGACCTCCCTGCTGGAGGAGTTGGCCGAACAGCTTCAGCAGGTCCCAGGTCTTTGTTTGGCCGATCATAGCTGGGATGGCGACCATCACCGCTCAGTTTTTACTCTTCTGGGACCCGCAACAGCTCTTGGAGAGGGTCTTTTCCGCCTCTTCGACTGGGCCGCCCGCCACATCGACCTGAATCAACACGACGGCTCTCATCCTCGCGTCGGTGCCGTCGATGTCGTTCCTTTCGTTCCCGTTTTAGACAGTTCGCTCCAGTTCGCCGTCGAGATCTCGCTGAAACTGGCCGAGGAGGTGGCACGACGATTTGAAGTCCCCATCTTTCTCTACGAGAAATCGTCGTCGAACGGGCGCCTTCTTCCCGATCTGCGTCGAGGAGGCTTGGCCGGCCTGGCCAGCCGACTAGCCCAAGAGCCTCCCGATTTTGGCCCACCCACCCTCCATCCCCAGCTCGGGGCTTCGGTGTTTGGAGCCCGCAATCCATTGATCGCCTATAACATCGTGCTGGCCACTGACCAGCTTGAGGTGGCTAAGAAAATCGCTCTGCGCGTTCGGGAAGGAAACGGAGGACTGGTGTCCGTGAGAGCCATCCCGATCCGGCTGGAGGAGCAGGGTCGAGTGCAAGTCTCTTTGAATCTCACCGATCCGCTCCGCACCGGGTTTGGTCCCGTTTTTGAGATGGTCAAGCGAGAAGCTCAGCGCTACGGCGTTCTGGTTCATTCCAGCGAGTTGATCGGAGTTTGCCCGCTGGAGGCGCTGGTTGAAGTGGCTCGCTACTATCTCCAGCTCGACGGACTGTCGGCAGAGCAAGTCCTGGAAAACCAACTACTCCACTTTACGAGGGGGACAGAATGAAATCGGCAGACCTGATCGTGACCGCCAAACAGGTGGTCACCTGTGCACCCGGCAGCCAGCCGAGAAGGGGTGAGGCCATGAGGGATGTCGGTGTGATCGAAAACGGCGCAGTGGTCGTTCTCGACGGACGGATCGCCGACCTGGGGCCCGCTGCAGAAATGACCAGCCGGTGGCTGGCCGACACCATCGAGATTCCTAATACCAGTCTTCTTCCCGGGCTGGTCGACTGCCATTCCCACCCTATCTTCGCGGGATCGCGTGTTCACGAATTCATCCTTCGGGGAGAAGGGGCCAGTTACGAAGAGATTCACGCTGCCGGAGGGGGGATAGCTCACACCGTCGAGGCCACCTGCCGGGCCAGCGATGAAGACCTGCTCCAGTCGACCATGACCGTGATGGAACGGATGCTGGCTCACGGCACCACCACTCTGGAAGCCAAGAGTGGCTACGGCCTGTCCACCGCTCAGGAGGTCCGCCAGCTCAGGCTTTTGCGCCAGGCCGGGGAGCGGCTTCCTCTTGACGTGGTGACCACCTGTCTTGGAGCCCACGCCCTCCCACCCGCTTTTCA
>CAYRFU010000519.1:2430-3240 GCA_964423525.1 uncultured Burkholderiales bacterium
CGGCGGGGAGCCTTTCTCGATATGGTGTGCCAGGAAATGTTGCCTCAAGTGAAGGCCGAAGGCTTGGCCGACTTTGCGGATGTCTTCTGCGAGGTGGGCGCCTTCACCGTGGAGGAATCCCGACAAGTGCTCGAGAGAGCCGCCCAGCTCGGATTCGCTCTCAAAATTCACGCCGAGGAGTTCCATCATCTCGGCGGGGCTCGGATGGCTGCCGAGTTGGGGGCCTGCACCGCCGATCATTTGCAAAAATTACCTCCCGAGGATTACGAGGCCTTACTTCGGGGTGGCACGATCCCGGTGATGATCCCCGGCACCTCGTTTTTCCTCGACATCCCCTACGCACCCGGGCGCCAGCTCATCGATGCCGGGCTGCCGGTGGCCCTCGGAACAGACCTCAACGCTGGTTCCTGTATGACCGAGTCGATGCCGATGGCCATGGCTTTGGCCGTGCTCAAGATGAAAATGACTCCGGAGGAAGCGTTGATCGCGGCCACCGTCAACGCCGCCCACGGAGTCGGCCGGGGTCAGACGGTAGGGTCGTTGGAAATGGGCAAGAAGGCCGACCTGTTAGTGATCGACGTGCCCGACTGGCGCGAAATGATCTACCGCTTCGGAGTCAATCAGGTCAGAGTTATCGTCAAAGACGGGGTCACCGTCAATACTATCCTCCAGGGGCCCTGTGGGGCGCCGCTGTAAGAAAGGCTAAAGCCATGCCGTCATTTCCCCTCTGGGTCGAGCTTTCCCAAGATGTCGCCGCCGCCTTAGCGGAGGGCCGTCCGGTGGTGGCCCTCGAGTCCTCTGTTTGGGCTC
>CAYRFU010000520.1:0-3235 GCA_964423525.1 uncultured Burkholderiales bacterium
GTGGCGGAACTTGCTTCCGCCGCTCAAAGTGACTTTCCGGCCGGACTTCTAGCTATTCTGAGGCAAAGCCCACAGGCTTGAGGTCGCTTGCAAGCACTGCATCGGCGCCTCAAAGCCAAACCACCGAGTCAGTTCGTAGAAGTCGGCGCCCTCCTCTTGGTGGGGCGCTTCGGGTGCGAAAATCTCTTCGAAGCCTTTGCCTAAGCGACTCAGGCTGCTGTCTGCTTGGACCATCGTTGTTGAACCTCCAATACCAGGTCATCATAGTCGAGAGCCCCCCGCGAGCGGGGAGCGTAGTCAAAGATCGATTGGCCGTGGGAACTAGCCTCGGCCAGCTTAACGTTGTTGCGGATTTCGGTGTCCAACATGCGGGTCCCAAAATGCTGGCGCATCATCGCGATAATTTCGTGACTCAGACGGGTGCGTCGGTCGACCCGGGTCAGCAAAATCCCCAGCAAGCTGGCCACTCGGCCGGAGCGCTTCTGGATGGCGTCGACACCACGTAGGAGTTGAGCCAAACCTTCCAAGGCCAGGTAGTTAGGACAAACCGGGACCAGGTAGTCTTCGGCTGCGACCAGGGCGTTGATGGTCATCAGAGATAACGAGGGAGGGCAGTCTAAAACGATACGATCGAATCCGCTCACCGAATTCAGAAGATTCTTGAGCAAGAATTCTCGCTGGTCGCGGGCGGCCATATCCAGGTCGAAGTGGGAAAGCTCGACCGACCCGGTGACCAGCGAAAGGGATTCTTGAAGCGGGCGGACGGCTCGCTCCAGCGAAGTCTGGCTGTTGAAAACCTCAGCCAAAGACGGGGTTAGGGCCGCTCGGGAGACGCCCAGATGAAGAGAGGCTGAGGCTTGACTGTCAAGATCGACGAGCAGTGTGCGATAGCCATGTTCGGCTAGTCCCGCCGCGAGATTGACGGCGGTGGTCGTCTTGGCCACGCCGCCCTTATTATTGAGAACCGCTGTAATCATATTGAAGGATATTCAATGGAGTGCCTCTTCTCCTCCTGCCGAGGCAAAAGGTGGGCTGGAATTTTCGACTAAACACCTACGATGCGGAGATTATGCTGTTTCTGGCTCCTATTGTTGTGTCTCGCCTCGGCCACTCTGGCCCAAACGGCCACTGAGCAGGAGATTCACTCTTTTATCAAGGTCTTGGAGACCGGCTCCGCCGAGCAGGTCACTGCCTACGTCGCTCAGGACCGGGCCAGGGCAAGAAGAGTCTATTCCACCCTCGGCCAGGCTTTGCTTGGGAACCAACTCACCAGTCAAGAGCAGTTCTCGGTGCAGCTTGGCCTCAACTTCTTGGCCCGAGCCTTTGAGAAGCTCGGAGACCCCTCTCTCGTTCAGGAGCTTGCCGGTTATGGCTTACTGCTCGAGGATGATTCGGTCAGAGCCCTGACGACCGGAGAAAGCGAGTCCGTTTCGAATCTTGAGGACCTGAGTTCCCTAGCGACTATCGCCGAGAACTTGGGAAACACCACCTATCTAGAGCAGGTGCTCGACCTGTGTGAAGGGCTGCTAACAGTAGGTGTCGGAAGCGGAGCTGTCTCGCCCAGCCAAAGTCAGGGTATCCTCATTCAGCTCAGCTTCCAAAAGCTGAGAATGCTGTCAAATAAAGGCCTCTACAGCTCGGTGGAGCTCGAAGCTCCCAAGCTGCTCACCACTCTTGACGCTTTGGAAGGTCTCAATCCTCAGGAGAAAGCCGGCCTAAAGATAGGGTTTCATCTATTGCTGGCTGAGGCCGCCTTCGAGCGGGCTGATGTGAGCCAGGGATGGCGTCAGTGCGAGCGAGCGGCTGCCAACGTGGGCGGACTCCCGCCCGGGCCCCGCGCTGTCATCACCTATACCATCGAAACGTTAAAGGTCGCGCTCGCCTTTTTGAAAGACCCGGCCCAGTCCGTCTCTGAGTTAGCGGCCACTCGCAATCGATTGATAGGTCCCCTGAATTCTTTGAAGAGCGAAGCTGTCGAGGGGTCTTTACCGGCTGAAGAGATTTGGTTGACCATCTTCTTGGAGCAGAGTTTACGCGCTACTGACCCCGCCGAGGAGGAGAAGGCTAAAGTCCAAGCTCAGGAGCTGCTGGCCAGGATTACCGAGATGAGTCAGCCAGAAGCCCCATCAGTCGACGCCACCCAGCCTCTCCGTGCCGCTGTCGAGGTGTCCGGAATGGCCGCCAAGATTTACGACTACACCGACGTCATTTTCGGCCTGGCGGAGTTCTTTCGAAAGCACGGCGAGTTGGCCAAAGCGGAGGAACTCCTGTCAGCTATCGAAGCGACTTTGCCTCAGCTCAGCCTACCGGAAGAGACCATTAGGCAGTTGCTCGTGCAGGCCGGCCAAGAGCCGGAAGAGTTGCTGGGGCGAGGTACGGCTGAGACCCTCAAGGGTCGCTATTATGAAGAGAAAGCCCGACTGATCCTGGCCCGAGCCGAAGGCCTACCCGGTGAGGGTCAGGCCGCAGCAGCCTATCCCCTCTTTGAAAAGTCTCTGGCTCACTACCGCAACTCCGGTGACGAACTGGCCTATCAGCAGGCCTTTCCTTTTTCCATTCTCACTCAGCATCTGGCCGGCCAGGGAGGCGCTCTGGCTGAACTAGACGGGGCTGTCGAGCAAGCTCGGAGTCTTGGCAGTAGTGAACTTGAGATCGAGGCCCTTTTCAGTCGGGCCCAGGTTCGGCTCCATCAAGGCGACCAGGCTGGTGCTATTCAAGACCTCCAAGCCGCCACTTCCAAAATCGACTACGCCATCGTCCAGTTGGGGAGTTCGACTGCGGGTGCTGATCTCGTCAAAGGAGAGCATCAGCAGATTTATGACCTCCTGACGGAGTTGCTAGTCGAGCAGGGACGGGGTCAAGAGGCCTTGGGCGCTATCAATCGGCTTCAGCAGCTTCAGACGATTTCCCTGTTCGGAGACCGCATTCAAGTGCAAGACGCGGGCGTGCAAAAGAAGCTCGACCGGGCTCGTCAAAGCCAAAAGACGACGGCCGCTCTCGAAAAAGAGGTCGCCCGTCTCAAAAGTGCTTCGGGCAAACAGGACCAAGACGCGCTGACTCAAGCCCAGAATCGGCTCGATGAGTCGCGTGCGGTCTTTCTCAAGACCGTGCGGGAGATTCGAGCGACTCATCCAGAGTATGCCCAAACTCTGACCGTGAACCCTCTTGAATTCGGTCGCCTGCAAAAGTCGATTCCGGCCAACGCCGTGGTGGTGGAACTGTTTCCGACCCGCAC
>CAYRFU010000521.1:0-3202 GCA_964423525.1 uncultured Burkholderiales bacterium
CGAGCCTTTGCCCTGGTGAAAGCCGCCTAAATCGCGGGCGGCCTGGCCGAGAAGGCGCGCCTTTTGGGGTGGTGGCCCCACTGGCTACAGGAGGATGGCTCCCATCCGATTCCGTTGGCACCTGTCCCGCGACCGGTAAGGCCTATCTCCCTCGGTTGCTGACCGACCTCTGTGGGGATACTCGAGAAAATAGGGAGCTGCCGTCGGCTGAAGGCCACTCGCGCTATGTCCACTTTGCGGGAGAATGGGACAGTCTCCATCGCACCGGACTTCAATAAGCCAATCGGGCCCTACGATGGTGGTAAGCCGACCCTCAAACTTTTGGACCCAAATCCTAAAAATTTAACAACTCGGAAACACTAACTCGTGCTTCTGTCCAGTTCCGCGATGACATCGGCGGTTTAGCCTGAAGATGAGGAGAGTGCTATGACAGCCAAAATCGTATTAGGTGCGACGCCTCTTGGGTTCCAGGTAAGAAGAAGAACTGCAGCCGCGGCGACTTCAGGACAGGAGGTGAGGGAGGGGCACGCGGGCGGCGGTCAACCGGCCCCACGAACGGACGGGGTCGCCCTTTCAGCTTTAGCCCGGGGCACTGCCCCACCAGCCGAGCCCCTCACCCTTTCAGCGAGAGTGTCTCAACCGGGGGCAGAAACTAGGCCTGCGGCAGGCCCCGTCCCGGGGCTTGACATGGGAACCAGAGTCGACGACCCGTCAGGTGGACAGGTGTTCGTTGGGCCCGGCGGTGCTCTTGTGATGGAGACAGGGGTAGACGCGGCTCTGGCCATACGACTCCAAGAGCGAACTAGAGCCGACATAGAACAGGATGCAGAAGCAAGAAAGCGCATCAAGGCAGACACGGAAAGAAAGATTGGCGAAATTGCGGCAGCGGTTGGAGCCCCCGAGGGGAACGGCGACATCAAAAGCTAAGAACCCTCGCCGCCAGCAAGTTATTGGCGGCGCGGGCCCGCCGCCGAGGCGACCTGGAGCTCCAATATGAGGGCCTTATCGACACACTTGAGAGCTTTGACCGTTTTCTCAGCCCGAGTTCCTTTATGGCTCAGGTCAAGCCGGACGGGGAGGTTCTAGCTGCCCTTCGCAGCTGGAACAACTCGCGCCAAGAGATACTAGGGGAGCCGGTGGCCACCACTCTCGACTTCGATCTTGACCTCGACCAGGTGACTATCGGGAGCCAGGAGTTGACTCGTCGCTCGTCAAGGGCCTCGTGAAGATGGCGATAGGGTCGCCATAAAGACCACCGGCCAGTTCCTTCGGGTGATGGATTGCCAGGGCCCAGTTCCGGCCGTTCTTACTCTCGAAGATTCCGTCAGGCCGGCGCCGAATGATGTGGCGACAACGCATTCCTTGGCCATAAACCACAAACGCTTCGATAGCGAAATCGTTGGGCAACTGGGGGACTCTTTGGCAGCCGTGTTGTCCCACCAAGGTCTTCTCCATAGCGACGAGCGAGCCGCTTCCTGGCCACCGATTGTAGTCCAGTCCGAGTGCGTGGGCGAAGCACCTCTTGGAGGGGTCAGGCGGGGCTAGAACCGAGAAGTCCTCCAAGTGGGGAAAGCTCCTTTCATACCCATCCAATACCGCCTGGTGCCACTCCGGCCGGTCAGGGGGTAATGGTGAGGGAACCGGCTTGCTCTGGTTCCAGGGAAAGAAGTGGATAAACATCCCCTCTAACCCGCCACCTCGTCCTCAAAAATCTATGAATCGTCAAACCCGCTTGAGGCGGCCCTGATCCATCGAGCTGGTGTGGTGGTCGCAAGACCGCACCGTGGCGGGGCCAGGTCTTTGCCTGTTTGATGGCTCAGGAAATGTCAAGACCTGGCTTGGTCTTGGCGTCCCCCCTGGCTAGCTAAACCGGCCGGGCGAGT
Source organism: uncultured Burkholderiales bacterium (assembly GCA_964423525.1). Lineage (GTDB taxonomy): Bacteria > Vulcanimicrobiota > Xenobia > Xenobiales > JADMJV01 > CAYRFU01. The sequence goes on from CAYRFU010000521.1 coordinate 1,884, forward strand.
GAAGGCGCGCCCTCGGGCTAGCGGTCTTCCAAGTCAGGAAGTCGAAACGGCGGTCTCGGTTCCACAGGGCGTTTCCAAAAAGCCTGCAGCAACTCTTCAAGCGACCACCCGAAACGCTCAGCCTGCGTTTCAACGAAATTGTAGATAAGGGCCTTTCGTCTCTCCGTCTGGCTGACCAGGTTCGTAAAGTTGGTCCAGTCCTCGATCTCGGCCAAGCTGTCAAGCCGGCGATGCTCGCGCTTTAGATGTCCGGTGGTAGCACCGGCCCTTTCAGCGGCCAGGTCCTCAAATACCGGAAACAAAGCGTTCTCTTCCCAGCGACATCGTTTGCGCCAATCCCCTAAAGGGCAGCTCTGGGTCATTTGCTTCCACCCCCTTACTCTCTTCTTCTACCATAGTGGGCTTCGCTCGCTTTGTCTCTGATCTTGATCAGGTCGACGGCAAATCAGCCACAAGCTACCGGTTGCTTTCCAGCCGGAGGCAAGCTAAAGTAAGGTATGTCCGGCAATTGACCTTGACCTGAAAAGCGAAGCCGAGGCCCTCCAAGATGGCGAGTATCCGTTCTCGACCATCGCTAAGGAGGTGCCTCATTTCGGCTCAACGGAATCTCAAGCTCTACGTTTCTATCAAATTCTCACTCTCGAAGGAGTGAGTCACGGACTTTATGCTCTCTGGCTCAGCTCGAGCAAAGGGCTGTCTGCTGGCGAGACGGCCATAGTGTGAGCTCTAGGCGACCTCGCGCTCACACTAGTAGAAATACCCGCCAGTCGCCAAGCCGACCGATTCGGCCACCGCTCGAGCCTTATTCTAGGCTCCCTTCTCCAGGTCGCTGGCATCATTCTGTTCTGGAAAGGTCTGGGCTTTCTAGCACTTGCGCTGGCCTCGGTTCTATTGGGGATCGGGGATGCGCTGCGAGATGGGGCCGACGAGGCGCTCCTGTTCGAATCTCTCACGGCCCTCGACAGAGAGGCCGAGTTCGGCCCACGAATCGTCCAGGCTAAGGTGGCAACCCAATCGGTCCTGGTTCTGCTAGCTTTGCCCCTGGAATGGATGGTGTTAGCTTCGCTCGCAGCCTCTTTTGGCCGAGGTGTCGCCGAACCGGTTCGCTCGATAGCCCTGCAGAAGTGGGCTAAGCCTGGTCAGCGTGCTACCGCCGCTTCACGAGCGGCGCTGACCGACATGGTCATTCAGACTGTCGGCCTGGTCGTCTTCGGTTGGTGGCTGGAACGGGTCCGATAACAGCCGCGCCCTCGCGGAGCGACCTCGGGGTGCTGATCCCAAACGTCGGTAAAATTACGATTCAATATGAAATAGCCCTA
>CAYRFU010000522.1:0-3153 GCA_964423525.1 uncultured Burkholderiales bacterium
CGCCCCGGTCAGGTTGTTGACCGAGTGCCAGCTCTCAAAGTTGCGGCCACTTGTGTTAAAAAAGACGGTGTAGGCCCCAGGTCGACCGGGCATTGGCTCCTTCCAGAAGCCGGCCGTCCAGGTGGCGTCGAGTTCTAAGCGGGCCATGACGTCGGCCAAACCCGCTTCGGCCACATACATCGCCGCGACCTGATCGTGATAGTTCTTGGTCAGCGGCATCTCGGTATGCACGGCCCGGACCAGCGCGATGGTCATCATCGCCAAGACCACCATCACCATCAAAGTCGTAATGAGGGCGAGCCCCCGTTTCGTTCCTTCACACCCGCTCAACACTCCTCAGTATGGCACCCCAATCCCCTACCTTCCAAAACTGTTGGCCGAAGTTAACATGGGAAGGCGACCCCACCTCATCGCGGGTCAGACTTCTGAGCCCGAAAAGCCACAAACTTAGGATGGGAAGTCAAGACTTCGCAGTTTCTGAAGAGCCGCCGAATCTTGACGTGGTAGCCTAGATGACGATTGGCGACCCAACGGAGTTCCCCACCGACCGCCAGGTGATGGTAAGCCCCCCTTAAAAGCCGCCAACCCGGGCCGTCACCAACCTCATGTTCCTGATGGAAAGGCGGATTACAAACGAGCAGGTCGAACGCTGGCCCCTGATAGTCCTCTAGCCCATCAGCCACCAGAAAGTCGGCCGACTGCTGGAAGTGACGCCGGTAATTCAGCTCGGCGCAAGAGACAGCCTGGTAGGATTCGTCAAGAAAGGTGAGGCGAGCCTGGGGCAAGACCCTCTGAATCGCCAACCCGAGAATACCGTTGCCACAGGCCAAATCCAGGACCCTGCTTCCGGCCGCACCCGTCAGAGACGCTAGCAGAACCTCTGTCCCTTCATCCAGGCGAGACCGGCTAAAGAGATTGGCGAAATTTTCCAACTCGAGACCATTGTAACGGTAGCGAGCGGACTCCAGTAAAAGGGGCGCCAGCTCAGGGTCGAACCGGCCATCAAGAATTCGTGCCTTTTTCACGGCCAATCTTCTGTGGGTGGGACCGAGACAAGCTTCCATCAGCTCCTGGGCGCGGCGGGGAAGATGCTTGGTCAGGCCACTGGCCAAGACCTGAGCGCCGGGCTCCAAGAGCGTTCTCAGAGTGAGCAACTGGTGGTGCCAGAAAACTAGAGACTTGGGGACCCTAGCTATCACCAGCCGGTAGCGGCCCGAAGGCCGACGGTCCCCTCCTACAAAGCGCAGTCCCCCTCGCCTATTTTGCTGGAGGTTGTATTCAGCCGCTTTCCGAGCCAGGAACGAGTCCGACCAGAGAACAGGCTCGGACTCAGCTAGAGCTGTGGTCAGGGCACCAAATCGGTCGTTGAGGATCAGCAGCGTCGCGACGGTAAGACTCGCGACCTCTCTCAATAACAGGAGGTCGGCCTGGTCCCAGGCCTGTAGAGACTCTTTCGGACGGACAGGCCATCTTGCCAGCGAGAGCTTTCCAAAGGGAGTTTCACATAGCTTGCTCAGACACCGGCGGTTTGTGACTCAGCCTCATCATTCCTGGAACAAAAAAAGAGGCCCGACCGAAGTCGAGCCAAAAGGGGCTGATCTTTAGAGATTTTCTCTACTTCATGATCACGATCGTGGTGGCTCAAAGCCGAACAGATCTTCGCCTTTCGTCACGGGAGGTCACCTCTACCCAGCAGCGTTACCAGGCCCGCGGCCAGGTGGCTGAGGCCATCGCCTCTCTCAATGAGGAGTCCCTCGCCATCGAAGACCTGACAGCCCGTCCAGCCGGCCATTCTCGAGCCTGGGCCGTCGAAGATCCCTCCCACTCCGAGGTTTTTCACGTCTCAGCTCAGGTGGGCCAAGAAAGCTACACTCAAGTCGTTGTCGAAAGACCCTTGAACGGCTACTTGCCCCTGGTTTTCCTGAGGGACGCGGCCCGAGAATACAGTGCTCTCACGGCCACAGGCACCGAACCGCTCCCCCCCGTGCCTCACTATCATTACGAGCCAGGTCCCCGTCTCGTGGCCGGCCTACCGGCAGGGGCAGTCCAATCGGTCTTCGGCTCCGGTGATGGTAGACTCTACACCGTTTACCAGCCAGCTGGTAGTGGTCCTCCCTTCATCAATGTTGCCAGCCGTGACGCTACGGGCGCCTGGTTCTGGGAGCCTCCTGAGCCAGACCGCTTCCTAGAAGACGGTCAGACCTATCAATCCTTCGTGGTCAACGAGAGCGGGGCCAAGCGCCTTCGCGCCGACGGCCAAGTCGAGAACCGAACCTTCGGCGGAGGATTCAGTCTTTCAGCCAGCCCGACCGGGACTCAGGAGATCCAAAAAGCGTTCTCCGCCTGGGAACCCACCACCGACCCGGAAGACCTGGCCAAGGTCGGCGGCGTTCTGGCTGGTGACAGCGTTCCTCCTCCGGGTGCGCCTACCGTGCCCTTCCAGGGACGGACTCTTGACCCCGCTAGCCAGACCTTGGTGAACCGCTCGGTTTCAGTCGACAAGGTTCTGATGGGCGCCTCCAAAGACTCCCGCCGGGACTACTTTGGGGTGGCTCATCTGGGTCCGGGTGACGTCCGGCTGGTCAAAAACGCCGAATCGGGCCCTGGCTGGGAAGAAGTGGCGCGCTTTGGTTCAGCCCGCCTGGTCTCAGGAACGGTCGAGATTGAAGCAGCCACGGTTGCAAAGCTTGAGGTCGACTGGACCGGTGAAATCTGGGCCGAGGTCCAGGAAGGTGGCAAAAACTTCCTTGTTTCGCCCCTCGCTGGTAAGACGAGAATCCCCGACGGCACAACTCTGGCGGCGGCCAGCGGCGCCCCTATCCCTCCCCCACCGGGAGCCACCAGCTTTTTTGACTCGCGCGGTTTTTACTAGCGGTTAACTTCCGGGGTCACTCCTCCAGCTACTCTAGCTGAAATCCCTGGAGGAAGATATGAAAGTACAATCGTTATCACCCCAGCCCACTCGCTCACCCAAAAAAGACACGCCTTACCAGAGAATCCGTAACAGTACGGTCGGCCAATTTGTTCGCGACAACAAAGTCGTAACAGGAGTTGGCCTAACCGGGGCGTCCATCGCCGTCGCCGGTGGTTCAGCCCAATCGGACGCCTTCTGGCAGGTCACCCGCTACGGCATCCTTCCGGCCGCCGGGGCCG
>CAYRFU010000523.1:0-3142 GCA_964423525.1 uncultured Burkholderiales bacterium
AACCAAAGGAAAGAAAGCAGTGACGGTCGTCGCTGATTGTCAACACGCCCTCTAGGCGAAACTTGAGAGCGAGTGGGCGGTTACGTTTCTCGTTCACCGTCTGTGGGGAGGGTAATCTATGGCCAGAAGAATATTTCTTTGTTTCGTGTTGATGTGTCACCTGGCGTTCGCTCAGGGCGCCTGGGAGGTCACGCCTGGAGTGGGGGTCGGTCCTGTCAAACTCGACCAGTCGCCTCAGCAGATCAATTCTCTTCTGGCTCCCACCGAGGTGATGGGGACCTCCCGTAATCCTCGCTTTATTCGCTACGGCGACAACGTCCTGGTCGAGTTTAACGTGGGTAAAGCCATCATGATCAGTCTCCACAGCAACTCTTTCACCAGCAAGGCCGGCCAGGCCAGCATCAAGCTTAATGGTGGCGTCGGAGTCGGTAGCCCGTTTACCCAAGTAGAGTCGGTCTACGGGCGAAACTACATCTCTCAAGAACTCAAGACGGCCAAAGGGCATCCTCGCGAAGTCTACTACGCCTATAAAGGCTTGGGTCTCGGGTTTCGCATCAAAGCCGGCCGCGTGGCCCACATCGATGTCTTCTCGCGAGGATTCTGAACAGTTTCTAGTCCAGCTTCGTCAGGCCGGCAAGCTGGAGTCTCAAGGAACCTTCACCCTCAACCCGGTCCGCGACTTTAGTGGACTCAAACTGTTCGAGAAAAGTTCAGACTGCCTGCTTTGCCTGGTTCAGGCGGCCTCAACGCAGCTCGAGGTCTTCCTCCAAACCCATCAGGTCAGACTTGCGTTCGATCCGGCTGAACCTCGACTGGCCGCCCAACTGCTCGAGCAAATGGCGAACCCCGACGCCAACTGGAGCCATCTTTGTTCTTCAGCCGGGAGAAGTCCAAGAATCTGAGCTTTCTCGCCCTGTTTGGCTTCGAGGTCTGGGTGTTCGGATCGTTTTGAGGAGGGCTAGCGGACTTTATTCTTTACGCTCGTTGAGAGCGCGTGGCCAAGAGCACGCGGCACTTTGCAGACGGTGCCGCTTCGCACCTCTTCTGGTTCGAGTGGATGGTCGATGCCAAAACGATCCTGACGTTTTCGCCTTGGGGGACGGTTTGGGCAAGCAGCTCGAGACCGTTTTAAGAACCGACCAGGCCAACCGTCTGGCTGCTCCCACGCCCGAATACCGCTGGACCCACGCCGTCAGGGTCGAGAACGGAAGCTACCATCCAACCGAGTTCTTTTTTCCAAACCCGGAGGATTGCGGGCAGCCCTGGCTTTTCCATCATGGAGACACGGGGAATCGATTCGGTCGAGTTGGCTCGCGTCGTGCGGCCTGTTGACCCGGCCTATAAAAAAGCTCCTTTACAGGCGGCCCAAGCGGTTCTGGGGCTCTTTTCGTCGGGCGCTCAAGAGGCCACGGTTCACCCGGTCGTTTTCGGTGTCTTGACTCAGGCTTTCGCCATCACCGGCTGGCCTGACAGCCTTATAGTGGTCGTGGCGGCTAACGAGCTGACCACCGATCTGTCAGGTCTTGAGGTGGTCGAAGACGAGAGATTCGAGGCACTGTTGGACCAGCTTGAGCCGATTAGGGAGTTGATGGGTCAGGTGGTCTTGCGCAGCCCGTTCCCATAGCCGCCAGCCAAACGAGCCAGGCTAACCCGCTGATAACAGCGCCTGTCTGAAAAGCCTGGGGAACATAGCGTAACTCGACCTGATGCTTTCCTTCGGGGATAGGGATGGCCTGAAAGGCCAGGTCGGCCGGCTCCACCAGGACTGGCTCGCCGTCCACCCAGGCTCGCCAGGCCGGATGCCAGCTTTGCAGCACCACCAGGTGACCGCCCTCGCTGTTCACCTTCACCTCAAGCTGACCGGGTAAGTCGGTCACCACCTCGGCCTCGCCCTCGAGACCTGAAGTGTGGCTCGGCTCTCCCTCAAGAATCACTTCGTAGAGTGGCTCGTAGTCGGGGTCTAAAAGGGCCGTCGCCAACTCGTGGGGAGGGACCCGACGGACTCCGCCTACGAGACGAACCCTGGGGAGGGGTTCGGCTACAGGATAGACCCACAAAGGGGGCAACTCGGGGTGGACAAGGTGAGATTGACCGTCAAGTCCGGCCAGGGGAAGAAACGATACGAGGTGGGTTGCTCCCTGCAGCCGGCACAGACGCAGGTAACCCGAGTCGACTGAGGCCGACTCCGGATAGAGGGTCAAATGCTGGGCCAGCTCCTTCTGAAACCGGGCCTGTCGCTTGAGAATGAGTCCCCCCTCCTGGTAAGCTTTGTCCAGGGTGGTTGCGACTTGAAAGAGGGCATTACCGTCAGGAGCCAGAGCGGCCTGGTGGGCCTTCAGGTAGTCGAGGCGACCTTTCCATCCTCCAGCCTTGAAATAGGCCAGCTGCCAGGTCCGGTCGGCGGTGGGGTGAGCCAATCGGCTGGAAGGTTCGAAGAGTTGCACGGTAGCCGGCGGCTCGAACCAATCCGGCGCGAAAACGTTGTAGGCTCGATGGAGAGCGTAGAAATCGACCAAGCTCAGCAGCAAAACGACCCCGACCAGAGGACGTGGGTCTTTCACCCGCCCCAGCAGCTCCTCAAAACCGTAGGCCGCCACCACGGCCATCCCGGCACAAAACGGGATCAAAAAGCGAGAGGGGAAGCGAAAAAGGGAAAATCCTGGCACCGTTTTCCAAAGGATCCAGTAGAGGCCACCATAACGGCCCAGGGCCAAGAGTAGGCAGAGACCGGCGAAGAGGGCGACGGTCAATCCTCGTCGCTTCACCAGCGCCCAGCCGACCAAGCCTAAGGGCACGAGGCCGAGATAGCAGCAGTTTTCCCAAACGAGACCCTCTTCAAAAATCGACTCAAAGTCGTAGGTCGCCTCAGCCGGGTTTCCCGCCGAGAGCGGTGCCACAAGAGCTCGGGGGAGATGGGAGGGCTTGAAGGGAAAGGCGGTAGCCTCACGCCACCCCATCCGTTGGCCTCGCTTGGAGACTCCCACCAGTTCCGCCGTCGGAAGGAGCTGCACCGCGGCTAGCAAGAGAGCGGCCAAGCCGGCGCCGGCGAATAAACCCAGCGCTTTAGGCCACTGAGCCGGTTGAGCCCGACTCAAGCCGTAGAGCAAGGTGGCCACTAGGCTGATAGCGGCGAGATGAGGGT
>CAYRFU010000524.1:0-449 GCA_964423525.1 uncultured Burkholderiales bacterium
GCCGTGCCTTGCAGTCAAAAGGATCAGAATAACACGAAAACGGGGTTGCGCCCGTGGAGGAAAGCCCTGTATCAGGGGGCTGCGCACCAGAGTTGTAGACGTTTTAGAACTTCTTGCCAGCGGGGCGACTTATGACGAAATTCTTGAGGATTACCTCTATCTCGAAGCTGCTGACATCTTTGCCGTTCTCAGTTTTGACGCCAGGCAGTCAAATCACCCCATCCTCCGTGTCGCCGCCAGTTGAAGTTTCTGGTTGACGCTCAGCTTCCACCAGCCCTCGCGAGATGGCTTTCAGACGAGGGCCATCCGAGTCAACATGTAAGTGACCTCGGGATGGATACTTCAAAGGATCGAGAATTTGGTCGGCAAAAACGAACGGCTGGGTCATCATACGAAAGATGAAGATTTCGTTACCCTGGCCAATTTCGACCCTGACGGTGCGGCGGGCC
>CAYRFU010000524.1:459-3121 GCA_964423525.1 uncultured Burkholderiales bacterium
GTTTACACATATTGTCCGCGACTGGACCTGGCCGTCTTCGCAGGGGTGCGGATTTGACGAGCCGAAATTAGGACCTATGGAACAACAAGCATCCGTATTCGATTTGAGCACAGCGGAAAAGCTCCAATTGGTTGAGGACCTGTGGGACGATTTGGGCGCTTGCCCGGAAGCCGTCCCTGTCCACGATTGGCAAAAGGCTGAACTTGACGCCAGAAAGCAGCGCCTGCTAGCCGCGGGGTCATCCACTCTGAGTTGGGCGGAAGTGAAAGCTCAAGTTCGTCAGCGTCGTGGAGTATGAACTTCAGTTTACCGAGGAGGCCCGGGCTGATATCGCTGAAGCCTACGATTGGTAGGAAGATAAGCGCCTGGGACTCGGCGAAGAGTTCCTTAACTGTGTAGAGGCTGGTCTTGACGGCATCAAGAGAAATCCGAGGATGTACGCAAAGGTCTACCGCGACTTTCGACGGGCGATTATCCGCCGTTTCCCATACGGGATTTTCTTCGAACTCAATGACTCACAGGTGACCGTATTCGCCATTTTTCATAGCTCCAGAGACCGGAAGAAGTGGCGAATGCGACGAACATAGGTGATTTACGTCTTCGTCCAAGGCGGGACCTTGGCCCACTATCGGCACACATTTTTGAGGCTAGGCATGCGCAACTCCAGTAGCCAAGCCCCTCGAGAATCCCGTTCCACCCATTGCGAATATTCGGGTCAGGCTTCCAGGTCTGGTCGGCGTTTCAGGATCTGTTCAACATCCGCCAGGTTTTGGTGGCGACCGACTGCTTTCTTGTTGATCGCCAGATCGCCGGGTGAGACGAAGAGAACGTCCAAACCGGCCAGGCTAACCACATTCTTCCTGGTGAAAGCTGCTTGGAAATCAAGTCCTTTGAGCTCTGTCAACAAGTCTACATGATTAGGCTCATAGCCGAGTTGAACCACGTGATCGGGTTTAGTGAAGTCGCCTATCTCGAGGCCCAGGCTGCCAAATCCAAACTCTGCGAGGGCAACGAGTACTGCCTTGGCGTTCTCAACGCTCGCTTCCAACCAGATGTCGATATCTTTGATGTATCGCGGAACTGCGTAGATCGAGGTGGCATATCCGCCAGCAACGAGATACTTGACCTGATGTTTATTGAAGAGCTCCAGAAGATCACGAAAATCTCGACCGAGTTCCACTGGCGCTTGGGGACGCATTGGGGACCAGGGTTGGCTCCAGACCAACATCGATGAGCAGACGGTCCTCAGGATGGGTCGATTAGACTCAGGCCATCTACCTCGCGGAAGTCCTTCTGGTTGCGAGTTACCAATGGCAACTGTAACTCGAGTGCGGTCGCCGCGATCAGAGCATCGTTAGATTCCATACCGGTTTTCAAGCAGAGTCGATAAAGAATACGCTTAGCGAGTTGCTGTCCTGGTAGGGATAGAATTGCCGTCGCGTGCTTCTCAAACCACTTCCGAAGCTTTCTTCTGTGCTTCTTGTCTCTTGCGCCTTCAAAGCCCTCGAGAACAACTACGAGAGGAATCACCATTTTTGAAGGGTCTCGATCGGCATACCAATCCATCGCATATTGCTCGTGTCTGTCGATCAGGTCAAAAACAAAATTGGAGTCCAACACATAGTTCAGAGCCAATCGTCGTCCTCCAGTTCTTCATCAGAGAGCTCCTCATCGAAGACCTTCAACGCCTCGCGGCCAGTTAGACCAGTTTCTGCCGGCAGCTCGATCAAACAACTATTGATGACCTTGAATCCTGGGCCGGGGACGACAGCGGATTCAAGTTCCGCGACACGAGCCTTTAGCTTCAGAAGTTCTGCCTGCATCTGCTCCAACATACCTCCAGTATAGCTTTGCTGGGCTGGATTTTCTAACGTCACTCCCTTCCTGAGTCCGACCACTAGGTCCTGAACGCTCTGGGGGTCTCCAGTTGTCCCGGATGGTTGTTTGAAATAGGTTGGGTGGAATAGTAGGTTTTCGCGATGTTCCATCAGACCTGTTTCTCCTCCGCTTTATCGGTCACCGCGCCGTGGTTAAAACTGACCTTGCAAGACAAGATGTTGCCACCAAGGTCAGATAGATGGTTGAATACCATCGCCTCTATATCGGCTAGCAATAGACCATCCACTCCCCCGAGGCGCATCGATAAGGGGATTCGACTGAAGCTCGGCGAGTGGCGACCGACTTTAAACTCCACACCCTTCCGGTCTTCGAGGTTCACGATGTCCGCCCCCTGATAGTTTGGGTCCTCGTGAATCCGAAACGTCATCGGTAGACCCTCGATTGTGGCGACGAATTTGTCATCTTTCGCCGTGAGGTTAAAGAAGACGCACCCAATGTAGTTGAAAGTCAGTGGGCCTGCGTGGAATTTTCCCTCGATCTTTGGGGTCTGCTGCGGTGGCAGCACGTAGAAACTCACTTGTCACAGCCTCTCTTGCCCTGGTTTTGAACGGTCCGTATTGCATCATTCGGCGAATCCACGGTCTTCCTGCCCGCCTCCAATTAACATCTATTTCGACCAGAAATCTCCCCACACTTTTGCTTAACTTTCTAGGAATCGATAGTCCCGCCTGGTCAGGCGGATCAGTCTCAGTAGCCGCCTGGTCGTCCAGGCTGAGAGGTCGACCAGGTCGGTAAGGCGGTGTCTCCACCGTTTTCGTTCCAC
>CAYRFU010000525.1:0-3118 GCA_964423525.1 uncultured Burkholderiales bacterium
CGGCTCGATGGCTGGCCAGTTTCTGACCGGCGTGCTGGGAACCGTTTCGACCCTGGGCCTGGCCACTGCCTTTAGCAGCCGCGAGATCTGCGCTGTCCGGATCGGTTCCGAACTTAAAATCGACGACTATCTTTCCACCTATGGCGCCCGGGAAGCCATGACCCGCCTCGACGAAGACCTACACACCAGCCTGGGCCGAATGAAGGCGGAGATGTCCGGCCAACCCTACGACGAATCCGCCCCTAAGCTTCGTTGAAAAGGCTGACCACCTCCAGGACAACCTGTTTGAGAAAACTCACGATGGGGTTACGGTGTCGGGCCCGGACCGGTTCAAAGTAGTTCATGCAAACATCAACTTGAACCTGAAACTGGTCGTGCTTTGAGGTAGAAACTTCGGCTGAGAACCCCTACCAAATAGAGGTTTTCGATAGACTTTTCGACTCGAAATTTGATAAAATGAGAGCATCCCCGAACCCTATTCCCTGGAGATGCTATGTCTTTGAGCTTGAATGAATCCCTGTCGAAACTCGAAAAGTTGTCACACGATCAGCGCCACCGAACCAATTGGCGTGTGCGAGCTGAACTGGCCGGAGCAGATTGGAAGATGGCCGTCTGTCTTCTGGCCTCGGCTCGCCGCCACACCTTTCGCCACCTGGGTTACTCCAGCATCACAGAATACGCTCAGAAAGCTCTCAACCTGCTGCCCCAAAAGACCCATGAGCTGCTTAACGCTGCCTCCGCCCTGGAAAGCTTGCCGCGTCTCTCAGAAGCCTTCCAAAACGCCCAAATCGGCTGGGGCAAGATGCGGGAACTCAAGCGAGTGGCGAAGCCTGAGACGGAGACTCAGTGGCTCGAGTTCGCTCTTGCCCACAGCACGGCCGAGGTTCGTAAGAAGGTCTCCCTGAGTCCTAGAGGGTGGAAGCGCAATCAGGCCCTCAAAGCCTCCCAGGCGAAGCAACCCGTGGCCACTCCAGGAGTCGTGAGTAACATCCTTGAAGCACCGGAAGCTCCCGTCATCGAGAGCACTCTCGAAGCAACGGAGACTCCCAGCTAACCGTCGAGCCCTTACCCGAACCGAAGACGATCCGTTTGGTATTTACCCTGACACCGGACCAGTATGCCCTTTACGAGCAGGCTGAAAGCCGTGTGCGGGCCCGCCACAACCGGCGTGTTCCAAGAGAGCGGGTGTTGGCGGAATTGGCGGGGTCGATGCTCGACCAGGGCGATGCGAGAGCCCGGGCTAAACACCAGGTCGTGATTCACACTAGCGACACCTCCACTGAGGCCTGGTATGAGACCGACCGAGGCAACCTTCCCGTCGACTCTAAAATCTTAGAAAGGGCCAAGCAAAAAGCCAAGATTGAGATTTCGGCGCGGGAGTGTGCGGGGGGGGTCAACTTCCCCGGGGAACAAGAGAGTCCGGTTAAGCGCTAGGCCCAGGTCGATAGCAGCCTTTCAAGCAAAAACCCTGCCGTAGCGGGTTTTGGTGTGGTCGGCAGGGACGGATTCGAACCGCCGTAGGGCGTCGCCCAGCAGATTTGCAGTCTGTTTGCCCGTGCGCGAAACACCCTTCAGTCTTGCGATTGCTCTCGCCCGAAAAACTCGGTGCCGGTTTTGGTGCCGGTTACTTCAGAGGTGCCGGTTCTCGGCTTAGGATGTCGGCCATCCCGGATGGCGAGCAGAGAGGCGGCGGTGGGGTCGGTGCTCACTAAGAGGCTTCCTTCCCCTCGATACGGTCGAGGCGTCGAACGCAGTCCTGGACGGTCTTGCGAAGCTCGGCCTGGTCCTCTGCGAAGGAGCGCATCACCCCTATCGAATCCTCCAGGCGCTCGGAGAGACCGTCCGTCTTCTCCGCAAGACCCGTTAGGCCGGAGGCAACCTCGCTCAACCCCTGGCTCATGACCTCTGATAGCTTTGTGACCTTCTCCGAGAGGGCTCGAAGCTCCAGTGAAGTCTCCCTTTGGGCCATGAGGGATAGGCGAAAGTTCGTCTCCATTCGGTCGAAGTCGCTCATACACTCTGTATTCGCGCTTCGCTGCTGGCCTCCCCTGGCTCAGCCTCCTTCGCTCCTGGCAGCACCGCGAGAAAAGGCCGGTCACCTTTCCGGCCATCACCGGGGAAGTTGTGCGCCAGCTGCTCGAAAGTCGCTTTCTCAACGTTGGGCATTAGATGGGCGTATCGAAGGGTCATCTGAATGCTTGCGTGTCGGGCCAGGCTCTGAACGGTGATAATGGGGACACCCATCATGGCCAGTCGAGAGACGAACGTGTGCCGCGCGGTCTGCCAGCAAACATCGCCTTCCAGGCCGGCTCGCTTGCATGCGCGTTGGAGACGTTTCGTCAGGGAGGTGCCCTCTATCGGTTTCTCGCCACTCCGGCCCGGGAAGACCCAATCACCCCCGGCCAGGTCGATGACCTCCCGGAACGCGTCCAGCGCTATCGGGTTCAGCCCGACCTTCTGGGCGACCCCTCCCTTCGCGTCTCGAAGCTGCAGGAACGCCTGGTCGAGAAAATCTAGTGCCGGTTGATTCACTCAAAACCCCTCAAACTGACGTTATCTCGAGAATCCCCTTCAAGCCGAATTGAAAACCCTACACAAGCAAAAACCCCGGCGTAGCGGGGTTTGGTGTGGTGGGCAGGGACGGATTCGAACCGCCGTAGGGCGTCGCCCAGCAGATTTACAGTCTGCCGCCTTTAACCACTCGGCCACCTACCCTTGAATGAACCAAATTTTACTGCCATCCCGCCCAGGTGTCAACCGTTTGGGAAGATTTCAGAATGATTTCAGAAGCGAGACTACGGTTAAGCCATGCACGTAACCTCTCTCACTTGTCACCAGGCCACCGAACGCCTCCTCCGCCGAAAAGCGGAAATGCTGCTGCAGGAAGACGACCACTACGACGCCCTCAAAGCCACCCGTCAACGCCTCGAGAAATGCGGAAACGAGAGTGTAGAAGACGCCTATAGAAAAGCCTGGACCCAAGGCAAGCGACTCCAGGAAGCCAACGAGAGATTCACCCGACCAGGGAATCCTTTGCTGGAGTTCCCCATCGTGGCCGTGGCCAGCCTGGGATGCGCCGCCTGGGCCCGGGTGGGTGGAGCCAGTTGGCCAGTGGCGG
>CAYRFU010000526.1:0-3116 GCA_964423525.1 uncultured Burkholderiales bacterium
CTGCCAAAGCCAAGAGAGGGGTCCTCGATTTTGTTGACCTCCTGGTGGCAACTCGCAATCTTCTGGCCGAGAGGCGTTCTGCCCGCGAGCAGCTCCAGCGGCGCTACACTCACCTCTTCATCGACGAGTTTCAAGATACCGACCCTCTCCAGGCCGAGATTCTCTTTCTTTTAGCCGCCGCTGACCCCGCCCAGAACGACTGGCGTGGGGTCGAGGTGGTGCCCGGCAAATTGTTTCTGGTGGCCGATCCGAAACAGTCGATCTATCGGTTCCGCCGGGCTGATATCGCGACCTATTACGAGGTTGTCGATAAGCTCGGGCGACCCCACTATTTGAATACCAGTTTTCGAGCCACGCCGGCCATCCAGCGCTTTGTTAACCAGGCCTTTGGGGAGGTGATGGTCCCGGACCCGCAGACTCTCCAGGCTGACTACGTGCCTCTGGCTCCCTTTCGCAGCGATCACTCAAGCCAGCCGGCGGTGGTCGCCCTTTCGCTGCCCGGGGCCCAGGCCAGCGACACCAGTCTAAAACAGCACACCCCCGAGGTGGTGGCGGCTTTCATCGAGTGGCTTCTCTTTCAAAGCGGTTGGACCGTGGCCGAGGGAAGCAGCCGTCGCAAGGTGGCGGCCAGAGATATCGCGCTTCTGTTTCGACGCTTCCAGAGTTACGGTGATGATATCGTTCGCCCTTATATCGATGCCCTTCAGGGCCGCGGTGTTGAGTCGCTGGTGGTGGGGGGACGCTCTTTTCACTCTCGAGAAGAGGTGGCGGTGCTTCGGGTCGCTCTCGAGGCGATCGAGTGGCCCTCGGACGAGTTGGCCGTTTTCTCGACCTTGCGAGGGCCCCTCTTTGCCATCGACGATTCGGTTTTGTTTCTCTATCGTCAACAAGGGGGTGCCTTGGACCCCCTGCGACCTGCCGGGGATTCGCTCATGGAGGAAGTCAGCAGGCCGCTCGAATTCCTCGGCTCACTCCATCGTGAACGCAACCGAAGACCGGTAGCCGACACCCTTCAGGAACTCTTGGAGTTCACCCGCTTTCACGCTGCCCTGGTGCTCCGTCCTCGAGGGGAGCAAGCCCTGGCCAATGTGCTGGGGTTGATCGAAAGGGCACGCCATTACGATGGCCGCGAGAATCTTTCTTTTCGGGGTTTCGTCGAACTTTTGTCGCAAGAGGCTCAAGAGGATGACCGCTCCGAGGCTCCTATTCTCGAGGAAGGAAGCGAAGGGGTCCGGATGATGACGGTCCATTCCGCCAAAGGCCTGGAGTTTCCGGTGGTGGTGTTGGCCGACCCCGGCGCCCCGCTAGCCTTTCGTAATCCGGGCCGCCACCTGGTGCCTGAGAAGAAGTTGTGTCTGTTGAAGCTGGGCAAGTTGACGCCTCTGGAGTTACTAGACCAGCGCGAGAACGAGGAACGGATCGAGCGGGCCGAAGGCGAGAGGCTCTGCTACGTGGCCGCCACCCGGGCTCAGGACCTTTTGGTGGTCCCCGCTTTGCCCGAGAAGCCCTACGACCGCTCCTGGTTATCGCCTCTTTGGAAGACGCTTTATGAGGTGCCCTGGCACTCCACTTATCAGGGCCCCCTGCCGGCCGTGGCTGACTTTCGTGAGAGCCCGGTTGTGTGGTGCGCTTCGCAGCACCTGAAACTCCAGCAAGAGCGGACCCACGGGCTCCGGCAGCCAGCCGTTT
Organism: uncultured Burkholderiales bacterium; assembly: GCA_964423525.1. GTDB lineage: Bacteria > Vulcanimicrobiota > Xenobia > Xenobiales > JADMJV01 > CAYRFU01. The sequence goes on from CAYRFU010000526.1 coordinate 1,690, forward strand.
TGAGTCACTTGATCGGATCTTCGACACCGCCAGAGCGAGTGCGAGCAGGACAGGAGCAGTTTCTGGCCTGGCAAGACGCTCACAGCCGCCTGGTCGAGAAGGCGTCGAGACCTTCGCTGGTCGTGAAAGGCCCGAAGGAGGTCGAGCAGCTCTCGTCCGAGCAGGTCGAAGTGATCGCTGTCGAGAGAGAAGAGTCGCGTCCGGTAGGCCCTCGTTTTGGCACGTTGATGCACGAGGCGCTGGCGGTTTTGCCTCTCGATGCTTCTCAGGACGAGATCGAAGCGATCTTGGTTCAGAAGGGCCGGTGGTTGGGCGCAACCCGGGCTGAGCAGCAGGCCGCCCGGGTTGCTTTAGAGAGAACTTTGAGCCACCCTTTGCTCGAAAGGGCTCGCGAAGCTGAGCTCTGTCGAAGAGAGTGCCCCGTCACCGCCAGCCTGGGCGAGCAGCTTGTTAGTGGGGTCCTCGACCTGGCCTTTCTGGGGGAAGGCGAGTGGTCTGTGGTCGATTTCAAGACCGATGATGTCAAGCCGGAGTACCTTCGTCAGGTGGCAGCCTACGGCCAGGGGGTAGGGGAGGCCACCGGTCGCCCGGTGCGTTGCTATCTGATGTTGGTTTGAGCAGGTTTCTTGCTGTCTTTTCTTAAGGGTGGGTCGTGGTACAGTCTGTGATTTCTACCGTTGGCACCAGCCTTCTTTCCAATCTCGCCCGCCCTAAAGCGCACCCACACCTGAACCGGTTCGTAGCCTGTGAAGACTGGGGGCAGTTGGCCAAACAGCTCAGGGACCTATCAGCGTCGGCCTGGCTTTGCGGGGCCGAGATCAATAGCCTTCATCAACTTCTCGAGCGGCCCGGTTTTGAAGCCGTCTCTCGTCTCGATTTCTGCATCTCGTCAACCACCGAGGGGCGACAGATGGGAGAGATCTTGAAGGCCTACTATCAGAAAAACTATCGCGTCGAGATTCACGCCATCGACGACCTCCGTGATGATGACCCGGAGCGTTTTCGGGTTCACGGGTTGCGCAATCTGGCCCGAGAGCTCGGCCGCTTGGTTCGAGGTGCAGGGGACAGCCGCTATGTCGCTCTGAATTGCACCGGCGGCTACAAAGCTCAGGTCGCCATCGCTGTTTTGCTCGGTCAAGCCCTGAAGGTTCCGGTTTACTATAAGCACGAGCGCTTCGAGAGCGTTATCTGTTTTCCGTCGATGCCCGTCAGTTTTGACTATGACCTTCTGGGCCGGCACGCCGACCTGCTGACCGAGCTGGAAAGGGGTGGCGAGGTCGAAATGGAGCCGACCGAAATCGAGGATGGGTTGCGGGCGCTACTCGAAGAGGTTCAGGTCGAGGGCAAAACGTGGTGGGCGATGGCACCGATCGGTCAGATCTATCTGGAAGCTTTTCGGCGCCACTACCCTCCCGCCGTGTCGCTAC
>CAYRFU010000527.1:0-3104 GCA_964423525.1 uncultured Burkholderiales bacterium
TGTCTTCCCGTCAGTGGTGTCGATCAATCGGCTGCGTGATCTTAGACGCATCCAGACCCCCCTAGAGCTTATCCCCATTCACCACCGCACGACTGCGACGAGCCCCCAACCCAGGATACCGCCCAACCTCAGCGTGAATTTCTGCAAGCAGAAATAGAGTTTCAGGCAGCGCATCTACCCAAACTGAGATGACTGGCCCACCGGAGAAGGCCCCCTCGCCAGGGGCGAGGGGTCGTCCGATTGTGCCGGGGCTATCCTTCCTCCGGCTCCCGAAAGAGCCGGCGACCGAGTTTCGCTGAAGCCTCCTCGAGAATATCATAGGGAACATGTGAGTAAAGGTCGGCGGTCAAACGGGTGGTGCTATGACCCAGAAGGTCAGCCAAGATCCGAATGCTCTTACGGTCCTTCAGAAGTGCCGTTGCAACGCTATGGCGTAGCGAGTAGAGGGTCAGCTCCTCTGATAGATCCGCGCGCCTTACAATGCGTTTCAGATTGCGTCGGCGGAGATTGCACGAATGCAGTGGCTACCCCAAGCGGGTGGCGAAGACCAACCCATGGTCCTCATAACAATCTCCGGCCTCTCGCTTCTCCTGGAACTGCTGCTCCTGGTGTTGGCGCCGCAGGTCGGCCATCTCAGACTCGAGGGCCAGGGTTCGACGGCTCTTCTTAGTCTTTGGTTCTTCAAACCACCAGCGCTCCTCGCTCTCAGCAACGCTGAGATTGGTGCGAACGAGAACGCGCTGGATAGTGAGTTGGCGAAAGTCAGAGCTCAGGTCTGACCAGGCCAACCCGAGGTATACCTCGGGTCGCATTCCCGTTGAAACGGCCAGTACGAAGAGAGCGCCGAGTCTCTTCTCTTCGAGCGCGGCCCGAGCGAACCGCCGAAGGTCAGCGGCGTTGATGATCTTCATCTCGGGTTTGCTGAACTTCGGTAGGGTAACCGAAAGAGCCGGGTTGACTCCGATCATCCGCCACTCCAAGGGATGGGCCCAAGAACGCCCAGCACCGGGATGGTCGTGGCCGGGATCGCGGCCCGCCGCTCGGTTGGGGCCCACATCTCTTTGCCCTACCTGGAAGGGTTACGAGCCGACTGCCTGGTGGCCTCTCAGCACCTTTACCGCCCGGCCCTTTTGCAGCGGCTGGGAGTGATCCAGCCCCAGATGGGCCTCAAGGACCAGGCCCTGGCCGACCTGGAGGCCGGACTGGACCCGGCCAAACGACTCTCCTCGCTGCTCTATCTCCGCAGACTCGCGGCTATCGGGCCGTCTTCATCCGAGGACGATGCCTAAGAGAAGCAGCTTCTTGAAAGCCCGCTGAGCAAGATTCAGTCGTTTTTCAGGTCAGTCGGTTAGACTCACAAGGCAAACTGCGATCAGTCTGCAGTCCGTTAAACGATGATCACCATGAATGCTGGCAAAAGTTTACCTCTGGAGCGACATCCGGCTTACTGCAAAGCTCGCCAGTTGATGAGCCAGCGTGGGATTCCTGTGGAGGAGCATCATCTGTTGCGCGAGACGGTGGCTAGCTGCCTGATCCAGATGGGTCCTCCCTGGGATGAGGCACGGCTGTCCCAGGACCCCAGGTGGGGCCACAAGATCGAGCGCGACCTGACTCGCCCCTACACCGACCGTCAGGTGTTCGATAGAGTCGAGCAACTCGAGCGCGACACCCGTATGGCCCTCAGCTACGTTAATCAGAAGGGGGCTCGCTACGTGGGAGGGAGCCTGGTAAAAGGCCGTATGGGAGCCAACTCCGACGCCGATCAGGTGGTGGAGGGCGGCTGGAGCCAGGCTCGGGCCGACCAACTAGACGCTCTGCCTGGCTGGAGGGTAGCTCTGTTCTCTCAAAGCTATCAAAACGATGACCCCGAACTTCTCTACGGGGGAGCCTATTCACAAGACGGCCACGACGTTTGTCTGCAGGCTCTGACCGGGGAGCGGTTCGTCAACCTGCTGGCCAGTTTCGACCTCAAAGCTGTAGTCGAACCCGGCGGCTCCTTGCGAGAGGTCCATCATCAGGCTCTGACTGAAAAAGGTTACCGCGTCGAGAACGATCTGGTGGTGCCGCCCTGGCAAGCGCCCTTCCATCTGATTGAGATGAAAACTCCGCGAATGCCTCAGGCCGGCTGAGTCGCGGGCGGGCTCACCTGAACAAACGGAAGGTCTACGTGAACGACGCCGGCGAAGTGGCCGCCATTCGTGTCTGAAAGACTATCCACCCAGCCAGGCACCCGGCGACTGGAGCCTGGATTCACTGGAGCGCAAGATCAAGAACATGACTCCCGCCGGCAGCTAGCCCAATCGGAGTCCACTCTGCGCCCACCCGTCCCCGGACTTGGTGGGCGTTTTCTTATCCGGGAGAGCTGGGTATTCGGGGAGCGACCAGAGCACTTAGTCTGTTGACTAAGCACACCAAAGCTGCTATGATCTCAGCGTGCAAGAAGTCAGTGTTCATCAGGCCAAGACCCACCTTTCCAAATTGCTTCGCCAAGTGGAGGCTGGAGAGACTTGCTTGATCAAACGGGGTGGGGTGCCGGTCGCTCGCCTCGTGCCGATTGAGAGGCCTGGTCGTTCCTGGGGTCAATACGCTGGCCAGATTCAAATCGCCGACGACTTCAATGACCCTCTGCCAGACGATATCCTCAAGTATTTCGTAGAATGAAGTATCTCTTGGATACACAGGTCTGGCTCTGGGGACTCACGCAACCAGACCGTATCGGTGCAGAAGCACAAGCAGTGCTGGAGAGTTCCAGTTCGACTCTCTACTTATCCGCTGTTTGCAGCTGGGAGGCCACAATCAAATGGCAACTGGGCAAATTAGTTCTACCTGCGAGTCCCGATGAAATCGTTCGCAATAGCCTGATGAAGAATCGGTTGATTCCGCTTGCCATTAGCCACCAACATACGTGCCGCATCGCTCAACTACCCGAGCATCATAAAGACCCATTTGATAGGCTCCTTCTGGCTCAAGCGCTTGCGGAACAGATGACACTTATGACGGCGGACAGTCTTATCGGTGAGTATCAAATCCCAATCTGCTGGGCCGGATAAACGTGTCTTTCCGATAACTGTACCTAGATGGGAATCAGATCGTGCTGGTAGGCT
>CAYRFU010000528.1:0-3058 GCA_964423525.1 uncultured Burkholderiales bacterium
AGCTTCTCCATTTCAAAGAGCCGGTCTACGACCTGCAGCCGCCGTCGCTCAGACCATTCTGCTAACTCCTGCTGGGTTGTCTTACCGGTCCAGAAGAGAGCGGCTACCAGGGCTTCAGGACATCCTGAAGCCCTGGTCACCTGATGAGCGAAGGCCACCAGGTCCTTTGACTCGCCCTGGTCGGAGAGGAGTAGGAAAACGATTCGAGCCGGGTCTTTCTGGACTGCTTCGACGATCGGCCCCAGCGGGAACTGCTCCAGAGTCTTGGCTGGCAAGTTGGCCAGCCAGAGAACGCCTCCCAGTCTGTCCATAACCAACCCGTGCTCCTCATAGAGGATAGGCAGGTCTAACAAAACCTGAAGTTCCTTCGGTTTGAGAAGGGGCAGCTGAGGCCCGTGAGCCAAAAGCCACCGAAACGCCCCTTTTCTTTTTTCCGGGTCCAACTCAGACTGGCTCAGCCAAAGGGGACGACAGATGGTCAGAAGCTCGATGGCTGCCTCGGGCCAGCAACGATTCTCCACAGCGGCTTGGAGCAGAGCCTCGGCCAACTGGTTCCGGAAAGGCTTCGAATCGCCTGAAAGCGACCATCGCACCGCCCTTTGCCAGAACGGATCGGCAGCCGGCTGATTCCAGAAGAGGGTGAACAGGCGGGGGAGGGACTGGGAATCTGATTGGCGGAAGACGGCCCCCAGCGACCGGCCCGGAAAAAGTTGCCTGGCCTTTTCCTCGGTGAGCAACCCTTCGTCGTGCCAATCTAGGACCAATGGCCAGAGCGAGGTGGCCTGCTCGGGGAGATGCTCGAGAAGCTGGAGCCGGCATTCAGGATCTTCCAGTAGAAAGAGGCTCAGTTCTCGACTGCCTCGAGGAATCTTGGCCAGGGCTGCTCGCCGGACCGCGGGGTGAGGATGGAAGAGAAGGTGGACCCAACGCCCCGGCTCTTCGGCCACCGACTCAGCCCAACTGGCGACCGCCTCTTCAACCACCTCGGGTTCGGGATCGTCGAGGGCTTTTAAGAGGGCCTGTCGGGCCAGCTTACCGTCGGCCCCGGCCAGGGCCGCTACGGCGGCGGCGCGGAGTTCGGGGTCGTGTGCCCCGACCAGGGCGGGCAACCCTCCCAGAAAAGGATGACGGTCGGCCAAAGGAAGCTGGGCGAGTTGGTGGAGTTGGTTCGAGGATGGTTCCTGGCCAGCCAACAGGGCTTCCCACATTCCGATGTCGTCCATAAAGGGCACTTTGGGCTCCGCACCCGCGCCCCTCTTCGCTCCCCGGGCTCACCTTCTCAGCTGACTAGCCTTGCCGCTTCTTGCTTCACGAGCCGAGTCCGAAGCGAAACCGGTTGTACCAGCGGAGGTGAAAGTCCCCCGTGAGGGGGTGACGCTACCGATCGAGCAAACGGAGAGTTGGCCGGTTTCCCGGGTTCAAAGGAGCCTCACTGGATGGTCTTGGAGGCTCCGAACGTCGCTTGCGACTGCTCCCATCTGAGTAGCCGCCGTTCTCAAACGACTTATTCCGAGGCGGGCGATTAGCCGGGGCCGCTCCGGAGACCCTATTTAGTAGCGTTCGAAATTCGAGCGAAGGCCATCAACGAGCCACGACTGCGGGGCGGCTGAACCAGGACGGCGAAGGTCCCGAAGAGCCGCTTGGTCCGCCCGACGAGGGCGTCGATGTCCAGATTAAGAGGGAACTGGGCAGAGCCTTCACCATCCTTTCTTCTTGATGCTATCAGGTTAGCACCATGGAATATTGGCGTCAGGTTTCGCTTTGGCTGGTGTTTCGACACTGCTGGGAGCACCTTCGTTGGAAGGTCGAGAAAGAAAAGATGGTTTAGGGGCGAACCAATTGCCTGTGTCGATTTATAGTCAACTCGCCGAACTGGGTTCCCAGTATTTCAAGCGCAGCACCCTTTTTCGCTACGGCTTCAACTGGTCGCCTATGTATCGCCGTAGCACGGGCCGCATTATCTCGGTCTCCGAGGACTTACTGACCATCCGGGTGATCGTGCCGATCAGCTACAAGAACCGCAACTACGTGAATTCCATTTTCGGGGGCAGTATGTTCGCCTCGGTCGACCCCATTCCCATGGTGCAACTGATTAATCTTTTGGGCGACGATTTTGTGGTTTGGGACCGCTCGGCTGAGATCGTCTTCAAGCGTCCGGCCAGAGAGGACCTCTACGCCGAGTTTCTTTGTTCTGAGCAAGAGCTAGAAGAGATTAAGGCGAGAGTGGCCCAGGAGACCGAGATCAACATCGTCAAGACGACTTTGCTGACCGACCGCTCCGGCTCCACCGTTTTCTGTCAGGTCGACAAGACCCTCTACATCACGACCAAAGAGCACTACCGAGACAAGCAGAAAAGAAGACGGCAGTCCTCAACCTAGCCATCCCTCTGACCGCAAGAGGGTCTCAATGGCCTTTCGGAACCCCTCAACCTCCCGGGCTGTGTCGACGGCGTCCGTTTCGGAGAAGACGACTGCTCGGGCGTAGTCAGCTTGCTCGCGGTCCCTTTGGGCTCGACCCAAGACACGGGAGAGGCGACCTTCTAACAACCGGGTTCGAACGAACAGTTCGGCGAAACGGTTAGCCACACCGGAGTGGGTGGCCGGTTCTTCGCCTCGACTGAGGAGAGCGGCCCGGGCGCCATGAAAGGCGGCATAGTAGTAGCGCGAAACCGCTCCCCGCCAAGCTTTGGCCTGACGGAGAAGTTCTGCTTCTGCGAAGGCCTGGTCAGAAAGCTCCCATTCGTAGCCGGTGTTCAAGCGCCGGTTCTCTTTGGTCACAGAGGGATCCCTTCGTGCACAATGTCGCGAACGAGGCGCCGTTGGTGGGAGCGAAGGAATTCGAACTCCTCTCGGTCCATCACTAGGGGAGCCAGGTAGGGCTCAAACCCGAACGCTAGATTCACGTCCGTGGCCAGGTCGCTCACCAGATTTCGGGTGGCCCGGTCGGCCTGGTCAACTAAAACGAAAAGGTCGAGGTCCGAGTCGTGGCGGTTGTCCCCGCGAGCCCGAGAGCCGAACATCTTGATCTCGATCAGTCGCGGTCCGAGCTTTTCTCGGA
>CAYRFU010000529.1:0-3047 GCA_964423525.1 uncultured Burkholderiales bacterium
TAGCTGATGCAATAATCGCATCCGTAATTCCCTCAAACTTCATCTCTCCGTGGTCGGTCTCCGCGCTCTCCGTGTTAAAACACACAATAGCTCAACCAAAGGAAAGAAAGCAGTGACGGTCGTCGCTGATTGTCAACACGCCCTAAGGAACCTACCCATTGGCGAGCTTGGGCCTGGTTGTGGAAGCCGCCTGAACCACCCCGGCCAACATCTCGAGGTGGGGTGTCTGGTCGCAGCCAAACGTGACCGTCGTCTGATCGACACCCAGCCAAATGGCAACTTCCGAAGCTTTCAAATGATGGGCTGCCTGAAGCAGCCAGAGCAGCTAGAGGGCTGGTTCTTCCGCTTGAAACGAAGCGATTCGCTTGAGCACTGGCGAAGCTTCGTTGATGGGCCAGGCTACTCCTTGACCACCCAACAAGGAACCGTCTTGAAAACTATCCTAGAAGAGTGGGCGGAAAAAGAGACCGGGTCGGGAAGAGCAGGCTATGCCGCTGGTCCAGCATTCGCCTTTGCCGACATTGAAGCACTTGCAGCAGGACGGACACACCGTCTTGAGCCTCGAGCAAGCCTGTGGTCAGGACATCCGAGAACTTCACATCGGGCTCTTGAATATGATGCCAGACGCGGCCCTTCAAGTGACCGAGAAGCAGTATCTCCGCCTGGTAGGCAACAGCAATCAGATCGCTCAGTTTTATGTTCACTTGTTCACCGTGCCCGGACTAGAGCGAGGCTCCGAGGTTCAGTCTTATATCGATCGCTTTTACCGTCCTTTCGAAGAGATCCAGGCGGAAGGGCTCGACGCTTTGATCATAACCGGGGCCAATGTGACTCAACCTGACCTGGAGCGCGAGCCGTTTTGGGAACCGCTCATTCAGGTGGCTGAGTGGGCCCGTCGACACGTCACCTCGACGATGTGCTCGTGTCTGGCCACTCACGCCCTGGTCCAGCACCTTTACGGCCAGAAACGCCAACCCCGCCAGCACAAGCGATGGGGAGTCTACAATCACTACGCCTCACGCCGCTACCATCCGATTCTCCACGACATCAATACCCGCTTCGATGTCCCTCACAGTCGCTGGAATGCCATCTCCTTGGAACAGTGTCAGGAAGCCGGCTTGGAGGTCTTGATTCAGTCCGACCAGGACGATATGCATCTAGCCGTCAGTCCTGATGGATTTCGGCTCGTCTTTAGTCAAGGTCACCCGGAGTATCATATCAACTCGCTCTTGAAGGAATACAAGCGGGAGGTTCTCCGCTTTCTGACAGGCCAGCTTTCCGACTACCCTCCGGTGCCTGAGCACTATTTTAACGCCTCCGCCCTGGGCGTGGCTGAGCGATTCCGCAGCCTGGCCGAGGGTGGCCAGGAGGACCTCGAGTTTCCTGAGGCCGAGATCGAGCGCCACCTTCATAATACCTGGGGTGATACCGGCAAAGCGGTCTTCAACAACTGGCTGGGCCTGGTCTACCAGCTCACCCACATCGACCGTCATCAACCTTTCAAAGCCGGTGTCGATCCTGAACGACCCCTGGCCGGCATCTTACGACCCGGCCGTGGGAAGCCGTTTCGCGGAGAAGGTTGAGTCGGGACTGGGCAAGACCGGTATCGTCTCAATTAAGGACGAGCGTGTCGGTGGCGTGGCCGGCTACTACTTCGACGGGCTTGGAGTTCCCCGAGCCCAGGATTGGCTCGAAGGAGTCACCCTGGCTCGTCTGGGAGAAGGTTGGGAGAGGGAACGCTTCGGCGAGTCTTCGGCCAAGGGTGACGGCGTTCAGCAGAGGCTGGTTTTCGACAGCTTTAACGAGCAGGTCCGCCTCTCCACCAGCTACGTCGACAACACCTTCGACACCACCCTACATACTGAGACTCTCAAGCTCGACCGCGATGGCACCACGCGCCGCGATCTGCCGCCTGTCGGTCTTTAGGTCAGACCTTCATAAAAAGGGCTCACTCAAAGAAGGGTGGGCCTTTTTCTTCATCCAACCGGTCTGAACCCGGATGCGTTCAGCCAAACAAACGCACTAGGGATTCTCCTATAGAGCGGTAGTCAAAAGATCGCTGAGCATCCGTCCTCGGTAGTTCGATCCAACTCCTTCGTTCTGGGTCGGGCCGAGGGCTTCCACGGCCAGATTGCGGTTCGCCGGACGAGAGGGTCGGGCGGCCTCCAGGGAGGCGACTTGAGAAGCCCCACCTGGTTCGAGATTGATGGGAGGCGACTCTTTCCGGCCAAGGCGGCTGGCTGCCTCGGTGCTGCCGTGAAGTTGACTCTGCTCCTGGGCCTGCTCGACTCCCTGAACGGTTTGATTAGGGTCGAGGCCAGGAGCGGATTGCTCGGCCGCGAGACTGGCTCCCAGAGAAGAGGCCAGCTGCTCCCGGGAAACGCTCTCTCGTCTCTCTCCCTCGGGGCTTTCTGAGAACCCCCCGTTCCAACCTAGATCGACTTCCTGAACTGGCTCCAGGGGCACCACGTTGGTCTGGAAAGGGGAGGTGATGGCCTGGACACCGGCGTCCTGGTCGAAGGGGCGGAGAGCTCCTGAGCCGATCGGGTTAATCATCGAAAAACGCAAACCTTCCTCGGCCCCAGCCGCGGCCAGGACCGTCGTCGTCGAATTCGGTGCTCGAGAGGGCGGAAGTCGTCGAACCTTCGCTCAAGCTCGACTCCTCCTCCTCGTTGTTGGCGGCGGCCTCGGCTGCGGCCAAGTCGGAGGCTGCGAAATCGTCTTCGGCCGCCGCGAATCCGCGGTTACGAGCGATGCCGCCTCGAGTCCCACCGGCCAGAGCGCCCAATCCGTCTCCCAGGGCCTCCAGGCGAATGCTCATCCGGTCGCCCTCGTCTCTCACCTCGGCTCCTGGCTGGCCGCTTTGGGCGGGTCCGGGTCGGCTCAGGGAATTGGAAGAGCCGAGTTGGTCGATAGGCCGGTCGGTCAGGCCACCGGCCGAAGCTGAAGCGGTGGTCCAGGGGGAGAGGGGTCCAGGACCACGGGGGCCCACTTGGGGCTGGGCACGGTCGGGCAGATCGCTTTCGAGGTTGCTCAAACGCTCGACG
>CAYRFU010000530.1:0-3007 GCA_964423525.1 uncultured Burkholderiales bacterium
GCCACCAGAACTTCTTGAACCTGGGGTCGGATGCGATGGTAGTAGTAGCGGCTGTAGTTCCAGGGACATCAACGGCAAAGCATTTCTTCGGGACGAGCCCCAGTCGGACGGGCCTTTACGATGTCCCCTGAGTGTTAAGAGGAACTATGTAAGCGGCCTCGAGGGCCCCGTGCTGGTTTGGCTTCGCTGGATGGGTCCGACCGGGTAGTTTTCGGTGCGAAGCTGGTCTGTCGCAGGTTTTAAAAGAAAGATTTTGGGGTCTCCGTCGCGAAGCTTAAACCCGCATAAAAGAAGGGACTTCCCATCCAGAGGATCGACCCGCCGGGTACCCGCGTAGCGGGTGCGGGTCTCGGATCCACAAAAGGAAGTCCCGAGGCTATTACCACGCACTATGAGGGGCTTTCACTACCACTTTTTGTGGTGTCGGTTGGCTCTGGAGCTTTCCGAAGCGTCAACCCCGATTTGTTGAGTTCATTATCCCGGTCAGAGCTGGAATGGAACTGTAATTCCCGTGCTGAGTTATTGTCAAATCTGGTGTTTGGCCAGGAGCTAGGCAGCGTTCCCCACGGCCTCCTCAACACTTTTGTTTTGCTTGATTCCATCGGTAAATTTCACGCCCTCGATCACTTCCGCCAGGTGCCGGAAGCCGCGTAGTCGTCGCCAGCGCTTCTGGGCACTCTGCCCCAGCTTGTAGACCATGGCCAAGATTGTTCTCCGGGACAAGCAGCCGCGCGTCTTATCCGTTCTCAGCCGGACGGTCGCAAATGTCGACTCCACCGGGTTGGTCGTACGGATATGCTGCCAGTGGCGAGCAGGAAAATCGTAGAACGTCAGGAGTCGGTCTCGGTCCTTTTCAAGGCACGCCGCAGCTTTCGGATACTTGTCCTTGTAGGTATCGAGGAAGATGCCGAACGCGATGTCGGCGTCTCTCTTGGTCTCCGCCTGCCAGATGTTGTGGAGCATCTCTTTGGCCTTCTTTTGTGAAGCTTTTGGTAGCTTGTTCAGGACGTTGGCGGTCTTGTGGACCCAACATCGCTGCTGCCGCGTCTCCCCGAAAATCTTGGTCAACGCCTTCCAGAACCCGAGAGCGCCGTCACCAATGGCCAACTGAGGGCCAAATTCAAGGCCGCGTTGCTTCAGTGATGAGAGTAGCTCGAGCCAGCTCTGCTCCGACTCCCGCAAGCCTTCCTCGATGGCCACAAACTCCTTTTCACCGGTCGCGGTAACACCTATGACCACGAGAATGCAGCTCCTGGCATCGTCGCCGCGGACGTTGAAGTAGACGCCATCCGCCCACCAATAGACGTAACGTTTTCCGGCCAGGCTACTCCCTGCCCAGACTTCACGCTCGTTCTCCCACTGCTTCTTTAGCCGGCTGATGGACTGTGGTGAGAGCCCCTTCGCCCTCTCGCCCAGGAGGCTGGCCAGTGACTCTCGGAAGTCGCCCGTGGAGATTCCTTTGAGATAAAGCCAGGGCAGCAGGGTCTCGACGCTGGCCGTTCTCTTCAGGTAAGGGGGCAGCAGCTTTGAGTTGAATTTGATCTTCGAGCCCGTTCGATCCCTGGTCTTGGGCACCCTGACCGGTACGTCACCGATGCCGGTCTGAAGGCTTCTTTCTGGGAGATAGCCATTCTTGATGACCCCCCGTCGGCCGTCTTCGAGCCGCAGGTGACTGTATTGCGCGAGGAACTCCTCCAACTCAGCCTCCACGGCCCTCGCGATCAAATCCCGGGCTCCCTGGCGAAGCAACTCGGTCAGAGGATCGAGTGCCTCCTGCGCAGGCCTTTTGAGTTCGATGATGGTATTGTTTTTCATAGCGTATCCCTTCGTTAGTTTTCGTTCAAAAAACCAGTAGGGTGCGCTACCTTTTTATCCCTGCCGAACACCAGAAATCATCATAACTCTGGCGACGCTCCCCTTTTGTTTAACACGAAGAGTCCTGGCGGCGCCTACTCCGGACCCGGCCTCGGAATGCTCATGCGCCGACTCTTCCGTCAAGCAGGCATCAAAACGCTCGAGGGGCGAGTTCCAAGGACCCACGACCTACGCTTCACGTTTACAAACCATGCTCTTCTTCGATGGTATAGGGACGGAGTTGATGCCCAAGCACACCTCCCCGCGTTATCCGCTTACCTTGGACACGTATCTATCGCTTCCACCGAATACTACCTGAGCTTCATTAGTGATATCGGCCAGATGGCCAGTGACCGCTTTGAGAGCCATTGTTCGGAGTTCCTGAAGGTCGGGGGTATGCAATGAATATTCCACAGGCCAATGATCTGGCACGCGAATTACGCCTCTTTCTCCTCGAATATCTTCCAAGTGTTCGTGGGGCGAGTATCCACACTGTCCACAGCTATCGGGACACTTTCAAACTGTTGCTACAGTTCCTCGCAAGAAAGGCTCAGTGCTCGGTGGTCGAATTGGACCTCGCCCAGATCACCCCAGATACCGTTACCGAGTTTCTCGACTCTCTCGAAAATAGTCGTGGAAACAGTATCTCAACACGCAATGTGAGACTGGCTGCTGTTCATTCTTTTGCTCGTTTCGTTGCAAGCCGGAGGCCGGAGTATCTTGAACAGTGCCAACGCCTGGCCGCCATACCCACCAAGAAGGCACGTAGTCGAACGGTCGAGTACCTGGAGGGATTTGAGATCCAGGCGATGCTCGGATGCATTGATAGGAATGAGCCAAATGGTCCTCGTGACTATGCTCTCATTCTAACCCTATTCAACACCGGTGCCCGAATTCAAGAAGTCTTGGACTTGCAACCTTCCGACCTCAGGTTGAAGCGTCCATACCAGGTCCTGCTGAGAGGAAAAGGTCGAAAAGAGCGTATCTGCCCACTCTGGTCCGAGACAGCGGAGTCGCTTCTTGCTGTTATCGAGAATCTCGATGTGTCAGGCTTTATTTTTCGGAACCGACAGGGTGGGCAGTTTGTAATGTACCCCGGATCCTGGACAGGGTCCTTAGTCATGGACCTCCGGCAAAGCCGGAGGCTTGAGAT
>CAYRFU010000531.1:0-315 GCA_964423525.1 uncultured Burkholderiales bacterium
CACCGGCTGTGCCAGAAGCCTCTGCCTCCCAGCCTGCTTCTCCCGGGGAGTCTCCCGCTCCCGCTCCTGCTGTAGTAGGGCAGACTTCTCCCCCGAATCAGGCCAATTCTCTTCCGCCACCGGTCAGTTCCGGCGGCGCTGGTGGAGGTCCGCCTCGCTCCGGCCCGAGGGGTCGGGGTCGTTAAGGTTCTGCCGGGGCAGCGCCCGCTTTCGCGGAGCCCGCTCAGGAAGCAGCCAAATCCTGGGCCTACAATTGCGCCATCCGGCCAGCAATGACTCCCGGTTAGGTCACTGAATTCAGAAGGGCGTGTCCAA
>CAYRFU010000531.1:325-3003 GCA_964423525.1 uncultured Burkholderiales bacterium
CTGCCAGGGCCACGCCAGCCGCCAGTCCTAAACCGTTGGACACCAGGGGAGCCACCGTGAAGCGGCCTAGCAGTGAGGAGGCCTTGAAGGTGGCTGGTGCGACCTTCCTGGCTAGCGGTCGGCCAACCAGGGCTGCTCCTTTCACCAGACCCCGGCCGAGTGCAGGAAGAACCCGTCCTCTACTGAGGACTGTGGCAGCGACGGCGCCGATACCAAGGACTTTGGCCGCTGTTCCGAGCCCGCTCATCACGGACGAGGCGCCTGGGATACTTGCCACCAAGGGACCAAGAAAAGGTGCCCCATAGACGGCCAGAGCAGCCCCGACCCCGAGGGTGGCCGCTCCAGCGATAATCTTGTTGCGCATCACCTTACCCACCAGGTTGTTGGCGTGCCGGTAGCCTTTTGAGAACCAACCGGCTAGAATGTCGCCTGTGCTATCCTTCTCAGACATCGGTTGCATCGGGCCGCAGACCTCGGGCTGAGGTTCAAACCGTTCGGGGGCCTCGGCTATCGGTCGTTCACCATCCCTTGAAAGAACGACTTGGTCGGGAGTCCCGGTGTCTTGAGGCTTATCCAACTCTGCCTTTTGGGCAGGACGATTGGCAAGTGAGGTACGGGGGGTTTCGGTTGGCCGAGTTGTGACTGGTGTATCCATCTCTCTTCTAGACTAGCGGGTGACTCGACGTCGGAAGGGCTCCGGATTGGTCAACTATGTTACACCTTTGTGAAGAGATGTTTCCGTTTTGTCTCCTTCCTTCGTTTCGGCCGGGGGCCGGGCCCTTTGTCCCCGCCTGGAAAAGGGAGACCGGGCCGTATTTCCCGCAGCCACGGCGGAGCCCCTGATCATTTGATGGTCAAGCACGGGGCTGACGTCAAACCTGAAAGGGTCACAATGAACGGACGAACTTTCAAGCGAGCGAACTACTCGAGTGGTGCCGGCACTCTGTATATTGAGGAGACAGACTTCGGCTATCGCCGGCGCTAAGACCAAGCGCTCCCAGTCGAGTTGGCAGGCCTTGTGATCTGCGTCGCCTAACTAGCCGCAATGACGACATTAGCAGCGACCTATCGGGCTGAAAAGTCCATCGAAGGCTTCAAGCGCGCCCTCGCAGACAACCTTTACTACAGTCGCGGCCAGGCTGTCCAAGGGGCGACCATCAATGATCTGTACGTGGCCCTCTGTTACACCGTGCGCGACCATCTTGTGGGTCGTTGGCGTCAGACGGTGGACACCTACTACGAGAAGAACACCCGCTTCGTCGCTTACTTATCGGCCGAGTATCTGCTGGGTCAACAGCTCCCTCAAAACCTTCTCTATAGCAGCACCATGGAACTAGCTCGAGAAGCTTTGAAAGACTACGGCTACAGCCTGGAGCAGTTACTCGAGCAAGACCTGGAGCCCGGTCTCGGTAACGGAGGCCTGGGGCGCCTGGCAGCCTGCTTTCTAGACTCTCTAGCTACCCTCGGTATGCCGGCCATCGGTTACGGGATCCGCTACGAGTTCGGGATTTTCCAACAATCGTTTCGAGACGGCTCGCAGGTGGAAGCGCCCGATCCATGGCTTTCCCTTGGTAATCCCTGGGAGTTTCCTCAGCCCGATGACCGGGTTCAGGTTTCCTTCGGCGGGACCACCGAGCAATACCTAGACGACCAGGGACGCCAACGGTCCCGCTGGATACCTTCCAGTAGCGTGATGGGAGAACCGTGTCATATGCTGGTTCCCGGTTTTGCCAATCAGACCGTGAACCTGCTCCGTCTCTGGCGGGCCCGAGCCACGGAAGAATTCGATTTTCAGCTGTTTGACGCCGGAGACTACACTCGGGCGGTCGAGCAGAAGACCGCCAGTGAGAACATCTCGAAGGTTCTTTATCCCAACGACAATAACGCCCAGGGCCAAGAGCTGAGACTGAACCAGCAGTATTTCTTTGTAGCCTGCTCTCTTTGCAGGATATCCTCCGCCTCTTCCGCTCGCAAAGCCAAGACAACTGGAAGAACCTTCCGGACAAAGTCGCCATTCAGCTCAACGATACTCATCCGGTAGTGGCCATACCAGAACTGATGAGGATCCTGCTCGACCAAGAGGGCCTGACTTGGGACCAGGCCTGGGACATCACACGCCGCACTTTCGCCTTCACCAATCACACTCTACTGCCAGAAGCTATGGAACGCTGGTCGCTCGAGATGTTCGGTCGGCTCCTACCCCGTCACCTGGAAATCATTTTTGATATCAACCATCACTTTCTGGAAGAGGTGCGCCAGCGCTTTCCCGGAGATGAAGACAGGGTCCGCCGGATGTCGATCATCGAAGAGGGCTCTCACCGGCGGGTTCGCATGGCCCACCTGGCCTGCGTCGCGAGCTTCTCGGTGAACGGGGTCGCCGAGCTACAATCTCGGCTCCTGCGAGAGCGGGTCATGAACGATTTTTCCGAGTTCTATCCTGACAAATTCAATAACAAGACCAACGGAGTCACTCTGAGGCGTTTTGTTAGGATGGCCAACCCTCGGCTGTCCCAGCTGATCACCGACACCATCGGTGAAGGATGGCTGACGGACGCGGACAAGCTCCGAGGGCTCGAGAAGCACGTTGATAAAGCCGCTTTCCGTCGGCAGTGGACCCAAGTGAATCGGGCGCAACCCCGTTTTCGTGTTATTCTGATCCTTTTGACTGCAAGGCACGG
>CAYRFU010000532.1:0-2995 GCA_964423525.1 uncultured Burkholderiales bacterium
ACAATAGCTCAACCAAAGGAAAGAAAGCAGTGACGGTCGTCGCTGATTGTCAACTCTAGGGGGCTCTGTCACGCCAGTGCATCTCATTCAATTTTTTTTTAGGCTCGGGCGTGTATCCTAGCCCGGTATGCTGGGTTCCCTTGGCAGGGCTTTGGAGCGAAGACATCTTCACCGTAGCGTGGGCCAGGCTGCCGGCTTGAAAGCTGGCGGCCTGGCCGAGCTTGATGTCTCTCTGCAAACAGAGTTTGAAGCTAGTCCACTCTGCCTGGTGGTCGACTCTTTGCTCCTCGACGCCACCCTGGACGACCGTTGCCGCGACGATCAGGTCCGTCAACTCGACGCGGCTCGTGAGGCTGCTCGACATTTGACTGGCCGCCAGGACCAGGCCTCTCTGCAGCTGGTGGGGGAGTTGGTCGGGCGCACTCTGGAAGGCAACTCCCTGCTCGAGGAAGAGAGAGCCTTCTTGCCCCTGAGACCTGTTTTAGAGAGCAGTTGGGACCAGCTGGGTCAAGCCTTGAAGGTGAGCGGTCCAGGACTAGCGGCGCCCACCCTGGCGGTCACCTTGGTGAAGGCACTTCATCCAGCTTTGAAATCGCCCCGTCTGATCGCTTCGCCCAAGACGATCGCACGGGCTCTTGACGAGGCTGAAGAGGAGCCGGTCACGGTCCCTCTTATAGCTGCTGTCTTGGGCCTTGCTCAACAGCCTCGCGAAGAGGCCGTGCGGGAACGCCTCGTTCAAGAGCTTCGAAACCATCAAAGCAAGGACGGGGCGGTTTATGAATCCCGTTTTTTGACCCGGACGGTGGCTACGGCCCTCTATCGGACCGAGCGCCGAACCGCAGACTGTGAAAGTCTCGAAGGTTGGCTTCGAGCCGACACCTGGCTGGAAGAACAGACGGTTCCGACGAGCCTTCTCGAGCAGCGCCTCGAGGCTCAGCCCGATGGTCGGCCGGTGATCGAGTCGAATCGGCGTTTGGGGGCCATCCGGCACCGGATTGCTCGCCACAAGTTGGAGCGGATGTATCCCCAGGAGAACGGCTTCCGGGTGTTGGAAGAGCGAGCACTTCTAGCTCGTAACAAAGCCGCAAAGGACCCCCTGACAGGGGAGGGTCGGCGCCTCGACCTGGTGGTGGTGCACCGCCCCACTGGTCAGGCTGTTCTACCCGTCGAAGTGACCAGCGAGGGGGCTGACAAGACAGCCCAGTTGGCCAAGGAAAGACGCATTCGTGAGGGGCGGTCCATCTCGGTGACAGACCCGGTCGACTACCGAAGCTACTCTCTGCCCCCTGGGCTTGAGACCGAGATCTGGAGAATCGCTTAGAAGAGCGCTTCGATGATCCAGGTCTCCGCTTCCCGCAAAGTCGTTGCGCCTCGGACCAGATGGTCCCCTGAGACTCCCAAAAGGTCTCGGTCGTAGCAGGCTATGGCGGTGCGAATTCCGTCTAGGCCCAGCTCCATCTGTTCCACTCCCCGAAAAAAGATCTCGAGCAGCTCAGGGTTGACATCGCTCAGTCCTCGATAGTATTCGCTGGCCGCCTTCAGGTCATTCAGGTCGGCCTCGACATCGCTCAAGGCTTTGAGGACCTGGTCGAGTTCGACCAGGGCCTGGGTATACCGTTTCACCTGGTGAAGGAGGCGGGCCAGGTTGGGAGGCAGGTCTCCCTCTTCCAGTCTGAGAGGGACGAGGGTGCGGTCGAATTGTGACCCGAGCTGCCTGAGGCGAGGTCGGTCATCGTTCTCGAGCGCTTGGTAGAGCGACTCGATGAGCTCGGTGGCTTTCTGCAAATCGTTTGTTTGATTCTGGTGTCCGACCATCTCGATCCTGGCCAGCAGTTTATCCAGGCTCTCGGTCAGTTCGGCCTGGTTGAGTTCCTCGTCCAGATATCGTTCCACCATTGATTGCATGGCGCTAACGGAAGAGCTTATTCAGCTTTCCGAAGAGGTGGTCCAAAGCCCTTTGGCGTCCGGCCCAGCCGCGACTCGTTCCTCGTCCAAGGAGAGCGCTTGGTCTCTCCTGACGGGCTGGTTGGTTTGGCACTTCGGAGAGGGGGTCCGGGCTCTCGGCCGGGGCACCTTGGTGGAACCCTAGTTCTGATTGCTGGGACCGCTCTCGGGCCCATTGGCGCACCTTTTGATTCTTGGCCTCGGTAGTGGTGAACTCAGAGGTGAGGACCTCATCGGAAGGCTCAAGCGTCCGGCTCGGTGTCTTGGGGGCTTCGACCTTAGCAGCTGGCTGGATCCTCTCAGGGGTTAAGACCTGAGTCGCCGCCATACTCGTCCGCACAGGTAGTCCACTCACCTCCTTAGTATGCCAAAGAAACAGTCGTTGGAGGGGGGCGATTTCTTTGCCGAGATGTTACCGATATTGCTTCGATGTTAACCACTCTTCGAAGGTCGCTTTCATGGAGACCAGTTCCTCGAGGAGATCGAGTTGGGAGACCTCGTTGGCTTCGTCGATTTTTCGTTGAGCCAACGTTTCGATTTTTTGGGCCACCCGTTCTTCCACCCGAGAATCGATCTCCTCGCGGTTATCAACCAGGGCACTCTTGACCCGAGCGGCGACTTCGGCCTCAAGACGACTTTCCATGGCTGTGGCTGCCTCAGTCGTGACTCGTTCTTCGACCTTTTCCTCGACCAGTCGGTGCACGCGGGCGTCGATTTCGCTGGCTCTAGGGCCCTCAAGTTGTTGGCGGGCTCGGTCAGCCACAATGTCCTCCATCTCGGAGGCGACTCGGGCTTCCACCAGACCAGGGGCTTCTCGTTCCACCCGACTCTGGAACAGTTGGTCGGCCAGCCTGTGCGACTCGCTTTGACCCTCTTGGGCCCAGCGAGCTTCGGCGATCTCACCCGCCTTCGCCTCGACCTTTTCTTGGAACATCTCTTCCTCGCGGGCGGCGACTTCGCGTTGCAGGCGTCGCTCAGTTCTAAAATCTTGAAACGATTGATAGCTCTTCTGGAAGAAAGAGCCGACCTTGTGGCGGGCACTCTGGCTGAT
>CAYRFU010000533.1:0-2980 GCA_964423525.1 uncultured Burkholderiales bacterium
CGAGGCCGGCGCCGACGCCGTTCTGGTGGTGCTCGACAGCCGGCTTCCTCACTCGACCCGCCATTACGACCTGGAGCAAACCCTGCGAGAACGTGGTCTCCCTATTCTTCTTGTTCTTAACAAGTCGGACTTAGCCCGGAGCGAACAGACCCAAGAATGGCTGGCCCATTTTCGTCAACAGCGCCTTGAAGCTGTGGCGATGACAAGTCAAAAAGGCAAAGGTCCGGGCCCTCTCAAGCCTTATCTGGAATCTTTGCGCAAGACGATTCATCAGAAACTCGAAACCAGAGGGGTCCGCCCGCGAGAGCCTCGTCTGTTGGTCGCCGGGGTGCCCAACGTGGGTAAATCCTCTTTGCTGAATCGTCTGGTCGGTCGTCAACGAGCCAAGACCGGACGCAAGCCAGGTGTCACTCGAGGGGCTCAATGGGTGGTTGCCCAGGGCCAATGGCAGGTGCTCGACACGCCTGGTATTCTCTATCCTAGAATCGAAACGGAAAGACAACTCGCCTTTTTGGCGGCTGTCGGTTGCGTCAAACGCGACGTTCTTCCTTTCGAGGAGGTCTCACGACATCTTCTCGAAGCCCTGGTGGAGCGTGACCTGGCCTGGCCTTTGTTGGGAGACCCTCCCTACGACCAGCCCGACCTGTTAGCTCGACTAGCCCAACGGAAGGGCTTTCTGCTCAAAGGAGCCCGACCCGATTACGAACGCGCTACAACCTGGCTCCTGGCTCAATTTTTTGAAGGCAAGTTAGGCCCCATGACTTTGGAGGTTCCCAAGTGCCTGTCGGATGCTTGAAGCTTCTCCAGCATCTTGACATCGAAGAGACCTACCGGCAAGCTTGTCGACGGCTGCGTAAGGAACCCCGTCTTTTAAAGGCTGTCCACTCAGAGTACGCTCGTTTGGGCAAGCTTTCTCGAGACGAAAAAGTGGTGTGGCCCTCCCTGGTGGTTGGCTGCGACGAAGTGGGCAGAGGTCCGATCGCGGGCCCCCTGGTGGCCTCTGCCGTTGCCTTTCATGAGCGTCCCTGGATTCCTTATCTCAAAGACTCGAAAAAGCTTAAGCCTGAAGAACGGGAATCTCTCGTCGATTGGATCCAAAAGAAAGCTGCCGGGGTCGGCATCGGGGTCGTCACGGTCGAAGAGATCAACCGAGGCAATCTTCACCATTTGAGCCTGGAAGCGATGAGACGCGCGCTGGCAAAGCTGGAGCTCCGACCCAGTCTGGTCTTGGTCGATGGACGCTTCCCTCTCCCCCACCTATCCTGGCCCCAGAAAGCCCTTGTCAAAGGAGACCGACGCAGCCTCACCATCGCGGCTGCAAGCATTGTCGCCAAAGTCGCCCGGGACCAAATGATGGTCGAACTCGACTCGCTCTACCCTGGTTACAGGCTGGCTGAGCATAAAGGATACGGCACCTCTCATCACCTTGAGGCCCTGAGGCGTCTCGGGCCCTCCCCTATTCATCGAACCAGCTTTGCCCCGGTTCAAGAAGCTAGCCAGGGCCTTCTCGAGTTCTAGGGAAAAAAATAGGGCGCCGGCAAAGGCGCCCTGTTTTTCGGTCACCACGCTTACATGCGGGGATTTTTGAGCCTATGGTTATGGGGGAACTCGGGATAGACATCAAAGGAATTGTCCCAGTAGTTCGAATTCAGATCGACACCGGTGAGAGCATTCTTGTTATACCAGTTGTTGGCGTGAGCCAGCCAACGGTAGTAGGCCCCTTTAAGGAACTCTCCCTTGTAGGGCGTGCCGATTTGCCAGGTCCGGGAGTAGAAGTTGTGGTGAGTCTCTAGGCCGAGTGCGTCGGACGCCGCCAGCAGGTCCACCATGGTTACGCCGGCGTGGCGAACGGTAGGAAGTTTCGAGCGAGGCCCTTTGACGACGAGTTCGAGGGGATTGAGGGTGCCCATCGGCTTCTCGGCCAGCTGCCAGCCTTTGGCGTTGTGGATTCGCGGAAGCCCGAGCGCCTTACCGAACGACTCTACGCCAACGTAGGGACGTTCTCCGATGATCGCCCACTTCCCCTGGAACTCGATGCCATTGACATTGATGGTGGCATCCGAGTGAGGGCGCTGGTCAACAAACTCCGCACGCGCCCCCGCTGGTTTAATGGGTTGGGCAACTGCTGGCGCCAAGACGGCCAGGGCAAGCAAGACGCCCAAAAATACTGTTTCTAATCTCTTCACGAGGTAGACTCCTCTCAAAATTTGAGCGCGACGAGCGCACAGGGTGTCTAAAATTATTCATAACATTCGGCGGGAACATTCATTCACCTCCCACCTACTCTGGAGCTCAAAGAGCCTTTTAGCGTAGGGGTTCTTGTCGTTCTTCCTTTGTTCGATCTCGAAGGCGATCTGGCCGATTTCTTTCCTTATCGCGTAGGGAGCCCCCGATCGGGGAATAACCGGTAGTGGTGGACTTTACGCTTCTCAACGATCCTCAGCTTCTGGTGATCGCTTTCCTGGCCGGGGTGGTGTCGCTCTTGACCACCCTCAACGTGGCCGCCCGTCCGGCTGCTGTCACAACAGGACAGGTGGCCACGGCCTTCACCGTAGCGCAGTTGTTCTTTATGGTGACGAGGTTCGCCAACCTCTTCTATCTACCGCTGATGGCCCGGTTTGTGGATGAAGCGGCCAGAACCGGGGAAGTTGGTAAGCTCTACGGCCAGATCCAATGGGTGGTGGTGGGAGCGGCGTTCGGGGCCCTCGTCTCCTGGCTCCTGCTCCCGACCTTCATCGAGATCTATTGCCGAGCCGTGACCTGCATCAACCATCGTGGCTCGATGATCAAAGCTCTCCTGCGCTTGCTCCGGCCCCAGGCCTGGTTGGTCATATTGGGAGCTTTCCGGAGGCCCTCTAATCTGGGGGTCCGCCTGTTCTCCCTCGGGCAGGTGCGAGCGAATTTTCTCTGCTTCAATGTGGCCGCCACCGCTGTCTGGACCGTCGGAGCTCTAGCGGCGGTTTATGTCAGCGCCATTCTG
>CAYRFU010000534.1:0-2978 GCA_964423525.1 uncultured Burkholderiales bacterium
GGGGAAGGCTACACGAAGCTGGCCAAGACCGTTGGTATCTCGCTGGTCGATTTCAACCTGTTTGCGAACCAGAAGGACTTGCACAGCATCTTCCGACTAGTGGACCTAGATCACCAAACTACGCTTTCAGACATTTTCGAGCTACACTTTATCGAGCTACCAAAGTTCAACGCTCAGAAGCCTCATTCTTTGCGGACTCCTTTCGAGAAATGGCTTCACATTCTGAAGTTCGGAGAGCTCTACGACCACGGGAAGGAGCTTCCCACCACCTTAACCGAGGAAGAAGGAATCGAAATGGCACTAGAATCCATGCGCAAAGCCCGCGCCAGCAGAGAGTATCGTGAGATGCTGGAGCTGAGAGAAAAGGCGGCTCGAGACCAGGCGACTCTCTTAGAAGTTGCGAGGAGAGAGGGCCGAGAGGTTGGCCGAGAAGAGGGTCGGCGAGCGGCTCTCCTGGAGACTGCCCGCCAGATGAAGACGGCTGGGATCGAGGCCGAGTCGATCCTGAGAATAACTGGCCTCAACCCAGCTGACCTCTAGGAGGTCTGGTTCCGGTGAGACTTTGGGGCTTCGATGAGTGCCTCGGCTTCAATTCGGCCCGCGAGCGGTCGGCCTCAAACTCCGGCCTGAAAGGTGAACCGGCTACGAAGGGCCCGCTCGTTGATCTCAGCCGGCTCCCCAAGGCCGACCAGGTGCGGAAGAAATCCCTACGCCTTCTTCGGGCACACCCCCTCCGGCCATCAGGCGACCAGGAGGGCGGAGAACGGCTCTCATCCCTAGAACTCCCCTTCGTGGCCCTCATCCAACGCCTACGCGAGATATGCACCCGACCAGCGGCCAAATCCCGATTCGCCGAACTCGATGTGGCTCTTCTCTACTTCCACGGCTCGAGAGCAAAAGGAAGAGAACGAGAAGACTCTGACTACGATTTCGCAGTTCTCCTCGATGACCGCAAAAGCTGGAGTTTCCTCCAGAAAGTCGAGAGACTGGATCTTGTGGCGGAATACCTGGCCTTTCACCTCGCCCTCCCCAGAGACAGCGTCGATATTCAAGATATGGAGGAGATGCCGATAGGCATATCCTTCGACGTCGTGGGTGACGGCCTACTCTTGTTCGAGGCTGAACCCAACCTGGCTGTTTGCCATAAACGCCAGACCTACAGCCGCTATCAAGATTTTCGCTGGACCGAGGACTTTTTTCGTAAGGCACTCCGTAAGCAGATACGGGGGAGTCACTAAACTGGTTGACCGTCGAACGATAGACGCCATGCTCACGGACCTCCAGCACTGCGTGAGTCTTCTCGAGGCAGAAGCGAAGAAGCCTCTCAGCGAGCTGAAAAAGGACGAGGTTAGAGCCTTTGGAGTTCAGCATCTGCTCCAGATCTCGATAGAAAGCCTGGCGAACGTTGCGAACCATCTTGCCGCCGACCTCAATTGGCCCAAGCCCACGAGTTATGTCGAAAGCTTCAAGAACTTGGTAAGTCAGGGCGTGATCAAAGATCTCGAACTAGGTGACCGGCTAGTTCTCATGGCGAGGTTTCGTAATCTCGTGGTCCATAGGTATTGGAAGGTCGATATCAATGAGGTCTACAGGATTATCCAAAATCATTTGGACGACCTCAGACAGGTCTCTGCGAAGATTCTCGAGTTCCTCGAACAATGAACCGAGACCGACACACTCTGCGCGACCCTTCCTGACGTCTGGACGAACCGAGTCGTCTTCAGCGGCGGGCCACGCATCGACGCGAGTGGCGACTCCCTAGTCAGTAACCCCAGCTTTGTCGAGGTCCAGGGTCTGGAAGGTGGTAATCCGGCTAGGATCGAGGATGGTCTCACCGGTGTCGTCTTTGGCGGCGGGGTCGAACACCGCGGCCATAATACCGTGGCCTTCATCTACGGCCAGATAAAAGCTGGTTCCATCGGGAGTCACCTGAGCCAGCTCGACCCGACTGTCGTTGGTGATGACTCGGACTTCGCCGCCGCCAAGGATGGCCTCCTTTTTGCGTCCTTCAAGGTCGTCGCCAGCGGCACCAGCCATCTCGATCGCCATATCTTTCATGAAACTGACGTCTTCACCGAGTCGCTCCGAAAGACTGAACATCGTTAGCTGGTCGGCCGCGACATCGTAGGCCACCACTCGGCCCATTTCAGGGTCGCGGTCAACAATATCGACCTGGTCTAGAGAGTGCATCTCCATGGCAGCCTGGAAGGCTACCGTGACACGAGGATTGGGTTGTGCGTCCTGACCACCGGGAAGGGCTTTCTTCTCTTTCAAAGCGGTCCACAGACCGGCCAGTGCGGTTTCGTTGAGCTTCATTGTTTCTCCAAACTCTGGCCCAAAGTTGGGGCCAGGCCGCCAACATAGATCGTGACCCTTAAAGGAGCCTCAAATGCTAGAAGCCGCCTCTGAGTTGCTTCAGAGCGACCCTCCTCCAGTTCGAAAACCTCGTGGCCCGCTTCAGAAGGCAATGTCACCCTCGAATTCTTCGGCGCGGCTCGAGCTACCACAGGCCTGACAGATGACGCAGGAGAGACGGGCGTGTTTCCGGTTGTCGTAGTATTTAAGGGAGGAGAAAGACCCGCCGCCGTGGGGACAGGACGAAGCCTCATCCACGGATTCAGTTCATGCGTTCGTTCCAGCCAGGCTTGGTTTTCTTGGACGACCTGCTCTACATCGATGCCACTGAAAATTACCCTCGGATCGGGGAACCTGTCCTGCAAGAACGGAATGAGAGTTTCCAGCTCTAATGTCTCAACAGATACGAGCTCACCTCTGGGAAGTGCGCAGTCGATTCTTTCACCCTCCAGACCCAGTGACCAGGCCGTCTTCTCTCTCTCCAGGCCGGTCCAATCAAGCCCCTCGAGCTCGAAACAAGTCCCTGTTGCCCGAAGCCAGACCTTTACAATGGGTCGGTTTCGCGCCACCTGTCTGACGTCAAGTACTTTTACCGATCAGCGACAACTATTTTTACCGATTCC
>CAYRFU010000535.1:0-2967 GCA_964423525.1 uncultured Burkholderiales bacterium
ACATCACCGACATTACCGACGAGAAGTCCCGCAGCGGGGGGTTAGGAATGATCGGGGCGGCTCATGGACTGGGCTTTATTGTTGGCCCTCCTCTGGGTGGCTATCTCTCGGCTGACGGCGATTTTGCCCTGCCGGCCCTGGTGGCGGCGGCGATCGCTCTGGTGAACTGGTTGGGTGTCCTTTTCTTCCTGCCGGAGTCTTTCACCCAAGAAGCCAGAAGTCAGGTTCCCCCTCGACCCCTCCGCTGGGTGGACATCGACAGTTATCGCCATTTTCTCAGTCGGCCCCAAGTGGGTCCGATGCTGGCCCAGAGCCTGGTCTTCGGGTTGGTTTTCGGGATGTTCCAGATGAGCCATTCGCTCTACAACCTGAGACGGTTTTCGATCACGCCCGATGTGAACGGGCTGATTCTAGCCTACGCTGGGGTCTTGATGGTCGTCATCCAGGGCTTTTTGATCGGTCGACTGTCGGCTCGTTTCGACGATGCTCGTCTCCTTCAGGGTGGCCTGGCCTTGAGTCTTGCCGCCTTTGTCGCCTGGGCCTGGGCTCCCACCATTCCGGCTCTTCTGGGGGTTTTGGCCCTGATGGCCCTGGGCGGTGGGGTGGCCAACGTCACCTACCGCTCGGCTCTGACCAAGATGGTCTCAAGCCAGGAGATCGGTCGTCTCTTCGGAGTCAAGGCTAGCCTCGGCAGCTTACTGGGAATCGCAGCCCCCACTCTTGGGAGCGGGTTGCTCGACCGCTTCGGCACAGCCGCCCCCGGCCTCTTCGGGGCCCTGGCTCTTCTGGCTCTTTACTCAACCACTCGCGCGCCATCGTAAACTCGTCCCTCCTCAAGGTCCGTAAGCCCTCGCTCCAAAGCGCCTTTCAGGTAAGCTATTGAGGCCGCCTTTGTGTCTTCGCAGAGTTGGCCCTGGGCCCAGGTGGCTTCCGGTTGGTGAATGATGGCCAACAACAACGCGAAGCTCCATCGCGCGAGGTTGCCGGAACGGTCTTCTTTCAGCTCCGCCACCTTTTTTAACACAACTTGGCGTGATAGTCCGCGTAATACTCCAACTAAGCTAAGGCCGAGTAGATCGCCCACCGGATCCTATCCGGAGGTTTCTGGCCAAGAAATTCCCGGAGAGCCACAGGCATTGGAGCGACTCGCGACTGCAAGAAAACCCTAGCCGAGGTCGGCTAGATTTCCTCCAGGGCTCGCTCCCAAGGTAGCGCTTGAATCCCTCCAAAGTCCTGGCTTTTTGGGTCCTGACTCAAGCAGTAGTATTGCGCGTTTGGAAAAGCCCCTGACAGCGAGCGAAGACTCCGAAGCTTTTCGGGTCGGACTTCGCGGGTCGACTTGATTTCTATCACCGCCAAGGCCTGACCCGGACGTTCGACCACGAGGTCGACTTCTGTCCTCTCAGTGGCCAGATAGAAAAACCGATAATCGCGAGGAGCATAGGCCTCCCGCCTCAGGAATTCCAGAACCAAGAAATGCTCAAACAGGTGACCGTAATAGCTCGTGCCGGGTGATGGCTTTACACTCAAGAGATTGGCCAAAGCCCTGGTAACTCCCAGGTCGAAGAAGAAGAACTTCGGTGCCTTTTGAACCCTCTTCCGCTGGGAGCGCAAGTAGGGCTCAAGAACGAAGCCCAGGAGGGTGTCTTCCAAAATCTGAAAGTACTGCTTGACGGTCTTTCCATCAACTCCCGCATCACGACCGATCGAGCTGAAATTGATCGGTTGGCCGTTATGTTGAGCGGCGACCTCAAGGAACTTGCGGAAAGGGTCGAGCTTTCGAATCAGATGTTCCGACCAGACTTCCTCTTTGAGATAGATCCTGGCGTAGGCTTTGAGATAGTCCCTGCGCTCCGATTCGTTCAGACTAAAGATGTCGGGGAGAGAGCCCCACGTCAAGACAGTGGACAAGTCGAACTGGTCGCCCAGTTCCCTGACTGTCAAAGGGTACAGCTTTCTTTCAAAAGCACGACCGGCCAGCAGGTTGGCCGAGCCCCCTTTGAGTTTCCGGGCGCTAGAACCAGTAAGGACGAACCGTTTGTCGGTCTCAAAGATCAGTTTATGGATGACATCGAGCAACCGAGGAACCTTCTGAATCTCATCAAGAACGATGGTATCGACTTCGGGGGGTAAACGTTTGACTTCCCTATACAGAAGATCCGGATCACGACTATAGCGCTCTTCAAGTTCGGCCAGCAAGAGATCGATGAACCAGGTCGACGCCCTCTCCAAGCGCTGGTGCACCAGGGTGCTCTTGCCGGTGGCCCTGGCTCCGAAAAGGAAGAAACTGCGACGTTTGGGGAATTCGATTTCTCGCCGGAACATATTCCGGATTTTCGCCGAAAATCCGGATTTTACTCCCTAAAGGAAAGGGGACGAGCGCAAAGACATTGTTCTCGTCACGAACTTCGACGAGGGAACTGAGAAGTCGCAAGCGGCGGTGACTAAGCGCCCTCAGCGTTACGACTGGGGCAGACCCTACGCCCGAGAATTCGTGTCGCTCGCTTGAGCTGTAGACCGTCTGCCAGACAAAAGCTCGGCTTCTTCCAAAGAGCGGTAGAGCATAACCTGTTCTTACCCGACAGGCGGTTGCCTCGCAAACCGGGCCTGGATGTAGTAAAATCAGGCCATGTTCATCAAAGCTATTGTGCTCGCGCTCCTGGTCAAAATCCTCCTCTCGACCAGAAGCCCGGGGCTATGCGCCGGACTCTACGGAGCAGGCTATCTGATGCTGGTCGTCCCGTTCAAGACGGCGGCTGGAGCCACCGCAGGCACGGTTGCGCTCACCCTGTTAGTGCTGATCGGAGCGGCCTACGGGTTCTTCAAGCTCCTCGACCAGGTCGAGTCCACGCCGCTCCTCTACTGGATAGTGTTGGTCCTCGGCAGCATCGTGCTGATTGTTCTGTAGCTAGGGGTGTCAACGCGGGGATTATCTTGAATCGAACAGCCGGGTTTGATTGAGCAGTT
>CAYRFU010000536.1:0-2952 GCA_964423525.1 uncultured Burkholderiales bacterium
GTGTCCAACTGGCGAAGACTGCCGGACGAGCCGCTGGATTCTTAACTAGAGTCATAATCACAGGAGCCAGGGCAGCGCCCGACGGTTAGCTTTTGGCAACCTCAAGCGACTGTGCTCCGATTCTCACCCCGATAGAACGAGCTCATTATTCACTCTACCGATGAAGAAAAGGACCACTCACCTGAAAAAGACGATTGACAAGATGGACATCTGAGCGACCTGGCTCGCCTGCCCTGGACGGTTCACCTGGGCGCGTCTTTTAATATCGTCTTCTCAATCTGGCTGACCTACCCACTCTTCGGCCTGACACGAGGTCACTTCTTCTTCTTCCTTCCCTTTGCTGTAGGCAGTCGTAGCCCCCTGATGCAAGTAGGCCTGGGGGGCAAATTGGGCCTGTCTTCGCTAGCGATTCGCCTGATCGAGAGCCTCCAAGCTGAGCTGCCGGCAGATTCGGCTTTAAAGAAAGGCAGTTGGCCCGTTTTCAGGGATGAGAAAGCCGGCAGACCTGCTACCAATCGGGGGTGGCCTGGCGGCGACCGTAGCGGCGAATTCGCCGCAGTAGTCCCTTTAGGGAAAGGCGGCCAGAATCCGCTGGCGCAGCTTCTCCTGGATGGCGGCAACGTTCCAATCGAAGAGAGTCCAGAAATCGTTTTCTTCGGTGAACACGCCATCGGTCACGATTAAATGCCAATGAGGATGAAAATCGAGGTCAGACGACCAACTGTGTTGGGCCAAGATGATTCCCGGCTTGGCCCTCTCCAGCAAGCCTCGTCGATTTCGATGGACTCGTATCTGGCGGACCATCTCTTTACGGAGAATCCGATGGAGCAGCCGAGCCAGCTTGCGAAACAGGCGACGGTCTTCCAGGATTCGAAGGCGCAGACCGGCTGTCTTGGGCAACGATACGACAACGTGGCGATGGTCCACATCGAGAAGCCGCCCGACCAGGTCGGCAGAGACTTCTTCGGCTCGGCGAGCGATGCAAGAAGGACAGATCCTGGTCTTACACGAGAAGGGAACGGCCAGGCGCACTTCGCACTCGGAGCAACTAAAAAGGAGCCGGCGCAGGAGTTAATCTATACTCATATGGGGCATTCCGCCCGTCACATGGTTCATCAAACCGCAACCCCTTCGGCGATGTGCCGGCTGATTTAGTGGGTTAGGCGCTCATAGGCTCCCTGGACCAGATGTGCGTCGACAGGCAGCGGGACTGCCAGGGCGGCTTTTGCTAAACCGTCTCCGCCGACGCCCAGGCGAGTGACCTCGGTCAGGTCTTGTTGACGATCCAGTTCATCGAGTTCTCCTGGTTTGAGCTGGCAGGCCGAGATCAGGTCCACCACATCTCTTTGAACACCGAAATCGGTGATAACCCGGTCACCCTGCTCGAAACGATAGCTAGAGCCGTCAGGACCGATTCGGATGGGGTCCTGACCGGATAAGTTCAGTTCGTAGTGACCCTGGTGGGTTTGGACTCCATGGCCTTCTCCCAGACCGACCCCGAAGGTGACGTGGCAACCGCTATCCTGGTCGATTGAGCCGGCCTTGGCGATCCATTCCTGTCCGAGTCCCTCAGTTTCGATAGTCTTCAGGGTCCCGACATTAGTGCGGATGGACTGTTCGTCGATAGTGAAAGCGATGTCGTCCCCCTTGAGGACGGTCATCGAGGAAGTCGGGAAGAGGAGCCAATGGGTCCCTCCGCCCCCCTGAAAGCTCCACTTTAGCTCTGTATCACTATCACGGGAGCCCAGGCCGACGGTTCCGCTGAGATCTTTGTGCATGTGTCCGGTAGCCTGGCTGTCCACCCAGGCCACCCGATTACGTATGGGAAATTCACTTGCTCGACCGGGACTGCCGACTGGCGCCCGTTCAATTCTTTTTCAGAGCAAGCGTCCAGGTTGTGAGAGCTACCTGGAAACGCAAGCCGGTCGCTACCGCTTTTCCGGATGGCCAAGACAGAAAGGAAACGAAACAATGCCGATCTCCGATCTCAACCAAACCAGGTCCTTCGTAAACTATCTTCGCAAGAAGGCCATCGAGGCCGACCGACATGGTCAACCCGATGAAGCTGAGGCTCTCCAACAGCACGCTAAAACCATCGAGAATACGAGGAAAGAAGACCTAGGCGATGTGGTTCGGAGCTTGAAAACCGAGGATGGAAGAGAGCAGTCACGGCGCCGCATTATCGACAAGGTGGACCCGCTGATGAAGCAGACGAGTGATCTTGCTTGTGTACTTCTGGGCGCGGCAGCCGCCTGTCACTACCCCGTATACCCCATATTTAGCCTTGCAGGCCCACTAGCTGCGGTCGGAGCGGTTGCACTAGGGGCTCCGATTCTTTCCCGGTTTAAACAAGAGGGTTACGACACTGAGTATTTTATGAAGACGCCCCCCCGCATCGTCCCACGCCCAAGCCCTCGGCGCCATCGAAACCCACTGGAAAGACTCCGTGAACGATTCCGAGGAAGGCCGAGAGTTTTGGAAGTTGACAGCTGGCGAGACAGCCTTAACGATAGCCAGTAGAGCCAAAGATAGAGATTTGTTAAATCCAGAACCAGCGAACTTCAACGAGACACCTGCTCGTTACGTAGCGCACGAGTGTCGACTCCAAGAAACCGAGCAAACTCTGCGAGGAAACCTTACCCAAGCAGAAGATTGGCGAACGTTAGCCGAGCGTGCCGAAAAGAATCCCGAGCAGACCCTGGGGCAACTCATTACGACAGAAAGGTCAGGACAGAAGGGCGTCGCTATCACGGCAGCGCGAAGCTCTATCTCTCTACAACGGCACGTTCCCGTTTTGCCTTTTCAGGCGATAATGGGTTGCTGCGCAGGCTTAGCCGCCCTGACGGTTTCATTGTTACCTTTTAGCGGCGGGCAAGCTATAGCCGCTAACGCGGGTATCCCTGTGTGCCAAGATAGCCTGAGACAGATCCTCTCCAGAAATTAAGCTCCTTT
>CAYRFU010000537.1:0-2952 GCA_964423525.1 uncultured Burkholderiales bacterium
GCTCGCCTTGGTCGTAGGCCGTACGAAGACCGTCTACAAAAAGACCACGATAGAGCTGTTGTGCGACAATTAGAACTACCGGCGGCGACAACTAGAATTACCGACCTCGCTGACGACAATTACCGCGTAGTCGCCCTTGCCTCACGAGTGATGGTGGCGGGAGTTGTAACGAGGGAAGAAGCCACGGCAGAAACTCAGAGCGTCTTCGTAGCACCCGAAGCGCCGTGAGCTCGCTCCCATCGCCGTCACCGAAGACGAAGTTGTTTCCGTGGCTGTCGACGATAACGGCAATCCCGTGCCCTTTCGTTCCTGAACGGTCACTGGCCGGGCCGCTCGGGCAGTTCACCGGTCGGTCATCCGGGGGCCGTGACGTTCAAGAAGAAGCGCCAACGATACAGCGAGGGGTATCGTCGTTTCGTCGTGGAGCTGGCTGGCCCAGGGGGACTCGCGGAGGGTCTTTCGATGGCCGACCTCGCCCGAGTAAGCCGAGTGCCTTTGGGCACCCTGAAGAACTGGTTCTTGCCACCAACGCCGGGGCCCGAAGGCGGCAAGCGAGGTTCGAAAGCAAAAGACGAAAAGATCGGGCCCCCAGGGGACCAGCCCGCAGGCGAGTCTCAGAATCAACGAAGCGAGCACGTCTCCGAAACAGTTCCTTCCTGGAGGTATTCGTCGACCTTCGGTGCCCTTGTTTTGGTGCGTCCAGCCATTGAGGGGTGTTCTAATCAACAACGCTCAGTCCCTGTGCAAAAAGGGTAGGGACGTTGCTTTAGGGATCGAACCGCCAAATATGACAGGCCCTTTTGGCCTGCCTGGCCTGTCGCGCTTCTACTGCGGTGGGAGTCCACTCCGAGGCTGAGAGGTCTCTCATCAGCGCGAAGGCGCTTTTTTTGTAGACTTGCAGTTTCTCTTCAAAGGTGGAGTTGGAACACTCCCTGTTGAGGGTCCTCTCGAGTAGCCCGAAGTTGCCAAGCCTCGAGGTAAAGCTCGGTTGAATAGCGGGAGGGAAACTCTCTTCCCAGTCCCGTCCAGGGTTCTCGGGAAGGATGTGCTCGATGGTGGCCGGGTCGGCCTCAAAATCTGAGGTCTTTCCAGAGAGGTACTGTTCGAGTGCAAAGAGGATGTAGCGGATCAACTTCTTCTTTGGACCACTGGCCGAGAGAGAGAGCACCTCGAAGTTCCTTTTGAAGACCTGGTCTGTGACGTAGACCGGCCTCAGGAATTCAAAAATCTCCCCAGTCTTCAAGACTTTCTGGGTTCGAATAGCTTTGGCCACGTCATGGTAGACCGGTTCCAACTCTCGGGGATTGAGTCTGGAAATACTAGTGTAGCGGAAAGAAACCACGACCATGAGCTTCAGAAGCCGCAAGAACTCTTGCTTGTCGAGGTGGACATAGCCGGCCATCAACACCGGAAAGACCTGTCGAACTCGGAACAGGGCCAATTCCCTTATGGCGAATTTGGCCCCCTGGCTGGCAGCCCAATACTCGTGAAAGGGGTTCCCAAGAGCGGCGTAGATCTCGGCGTAGGACTCAAGCTCTCCTAACAACTCGAAGACTTCGTTAGCTTCCTTGACCCTCTGTTTCACCAGCCTGAAAAGCCGTTGCTGACGCACCTGTTTGTGTTCGAGCATAAGAAAGAACCGGAGAAACTCGGGAAATTTCTTCTGTCCAACCGTGCTCAAGACTTCGTGCCATTGGCGCTGGAGTTGCTCGAGATCGAGTTCGCCCTGGACTCTCGAGAAGAGGTAGTTCTTCAAAAGATCGGTGGACGAGAGTTCGACCCCTCTCGCATTTAAAGTCTCGAACACCGTGTAGGCGCTAAGATCATCTTCAACGGTTATGACGATAAAAAGCAAGCGTCTGGCCACGATTTCGTTGAGAAAGTTCGCAAGTTCCTCTCCCGAGTTCTGAAACTCATCCACCTGCTTAAGTCTTTGACGAAAGAAGAGAAGGGCTTCTCGCATCCGGGACTGGGAAGCGCCCAGCTTGGCGGGATTGGGTGGTTCCCTTAACTGCATCAGATAAGACTGGAAGAAATCGTTGTCGTTGCGATTGAGAAAAAGCTTGCTACGTTGGGTCAGTGAGGCGGGGTCCTTCTCCCCGAGAAATCGAGCCCGTAAAAGCTCGGCTCGTTGTTCGTTTTTCTCCGCATTGATGTGAGCGTCCCGTAGTTCACGAAGGTTCCAGAGGACAGCTAGGGCTAGTAGGCTGAGGGTTGTGATCCGCTGTTGACCATCGATGATGGAGAACTCTCGATCGCTTTGGGCCGCGACAACGATGGCGCCCATGTAATGCCGCTTCTCGTCGCCGGTTCTCAGCTCAACCAGGTCGGCCCAGAGGTCCTGCCACTGCTCGTCTCCCCAGGAATAGTCTCGTTGGAAGGGCGGCACTCGGTAGAGCTTCCCGTTTCCGAGAAGGTCGAGGTAAGTCGAGGTCTCCGTATTTAACAGGCTAGCGCGGCTCCGGCTCATCCCTGCCGATTCTTCATCAGAAATGGCATAACCTGTAAACAGAGAGAGAGGCGAGAACCCCTCACCTCGCTTTTGAATCCAAGCCGTGGCTCTTTGGGCGCCTTTGAGGTTTGTAAGTCCCACCTCGAGGAGGTCGTTCCCGCCGGGTCGAATTCTTTGGAATGACCCTCATCGGTCATCTCGCCGCTTTCGTCCCGGGCGTCGGAAGAATTTCCGCCCAGGGTGGGGCTGTCGGCTCCAGCGAGAGCAGCCCAGCCGTGGAATCTCAGGTCGACGACTTGTCACCTGGGTTTCGCAGCCAAAACCGACCCCTCTCCGGCTGGCCTCACGGGCCAGTCGCTGGCTGCTCGATGAGTTTTTCTGCGGTCGGCGCACCCACAGGAGTAGCCATCTGGGGACAATCCAGCAGGTCGATTCGCAGTGAAGCCCACTGCCGTAGGCGAGGTCGGAACGGATCGAGCTGAAGTCACGCCCAAAAAGAC
>CAYRFU010000538.1:0-2951 GCA_964423525.1 uncultured Burkholderiales bacterium
GGCCGACCATTTCGAGGATGGCCAGTCGTACAATGATACGCTGGAGGAAAAGTGGCGGATCACCCGCGAGGTCACCGAGGCGTTCAACGACCCGGGCCGCTTTGCTCAGGTCTCGAAGCAAGGCTGCCCCGCCCCCTTTTTTAGCCACTTTGGGGACCCAGCAGCCCATATTGATGTCCACGATGGGAGCGCCGTAGTCAGACACGAGGGCGGCCGCCTCGGCCATCTGGTTCGGGTCAGACCCGAAAAGCTGGACCGCGAAAGGGTATTCGGTCGGCGACCAGTCAAACATGGAAAGGGTCCGCTGGCGGCTTCCCTTCTGCTCCAGAGCTTTGCTTGAGATCAATTCCGTGCAAACCAGCCCACAGCCGCCTTGCTCCCGACAAAGACGCCGGAAGGCGTGGTTGGTCTGACCGGCCATGGGGGCCAGGGTGAGGGGCGGATCGATCGAGATTCCGCCAAGGGAGAAAGGCTTTAGCATCGGCTCCATTCTACTCACCTTCGCAGGTCAGGTCCATCCCGTTGCGAACCGATTTCCTATGGAACTTTTGGCCAGTGCGCAAGAGCGTTTGGAGGAACTCCGAGCGAGAGTCCTCGAGGCCCCGAAAGATTCTGAAACGGCCATTTCTCTCGGTGAGGCCTTTCTGAGAGAGGGGCGAGTCGAGGATGCGGCCGAGGAGTATGCCCGGGCCACCCGCCTCGACCCTCGGGGCGAACTCAAATCCCTCTATTGGGAATGGCTGGGCCTGGTGCGCGAGTCGCGAGGGGAGCTCGAGTCGGCTCTCGACGCCTATTTCCAGTGGCTTGAATCGGACCATTCGACGGTTGAGCCGCTGGACCGGCTAGGCACTTTGCTGGTGACTCTTGGGCGTTGGACTGATGTGGTTTTGCTCAAACCTCACTATGCCCTGCGAGGCCAGCATCTCACTGACCTCAAGGTCAAAGAGTCGGTGGCCCTCTACGCCTTTGTGCTCGAGCAGTTGGGTCACTCCCAGGAGAAAACTCCCAGCGACCTCGCTTATGCCGCTCTCGAACTCGATGCCGAGAGTATCCCGATGCGCTACCTTCTAGGGATTCTGTTCTACCGGATTGGTCATTTTGAAAGCGCCCGAGGTGAGTTCGAGAGGGTGCTTGAGCTCGACTTGGAGGAGACCTGGGTCGAGCGGCGCTTTTCCCTGATGTGGGATGCCGCCACCGCTCGCATTATGTTAGCCAAGATCGCTCGCATTCAAGGCTATCCACACGAAGCTTTGCATCGGCTTTCGGAGTCGTTCTCCCTTCACGATGAGAATTCCGAAGGACTGTTCGAAGTGGCTTCGGTGCTGCTCGATTACGGTCACTACACCGACCTGCTGGATATTCTTCCCAGTGAAGACCCTGTGGCCCTCAATTTGGAACAGGTCCGAGCCGAGTGTTACCTGGGCTTAGGCCAGATCGAGAGAGCGGAGGAAGGGTTCCGGCGCGTCGAAGTCTTGGAACTCGAGGAGTCGTCCGAGACGGCCCCTTTGACCCCCAAACAGAGCGAGTCTCTGTCCAAAGCGCGCAAGTTGTTAGAGGAGCAGGCCTATGAGGAGGTCTTGGAGGCCCTCAAGCGGGTCGGTAATAAGAAGCGACCGGTGAGTGAGGCTCTCGATCTTAAAGCCCAGGCTTTGGTGGCCCTTAAACGTTGGAGTAGAGCTGTTGATGTGCTCGAAGAGTTGGTTGTTTTGGGCCCGGACGACCCGGCCACCTGGGCCCGACTAAGGGACGGGTATCTGCACACCGGTCAAACGTTGCGTTACCGCCTGGCGGCCCTTCAGCATGAAAAGCTTTCGAGCCTCGCCGCTCCCGAAGTCGGCATCGCCTGGCCGACCTCTGACTCCTCCGGCTTAGCCGGGATGGTGTTTCAGGCCCGCGCTTTGCCAGGTCAGGGTCGCCTGGTGGTGACGGGTGATTTGAAAGAGGGAGTTCGAGAACTCGGGGAGCTGGCTCTGACCCTGCTTCGCACCGATTTCGAGCGAATGAATCTCGAGGACCCTTCGTTTCGCGATCTGCATCTCCACAGCCGGGCCGTCTGGCTTGAGCAAGAGGAAAAGGCTGACCTGAGCGAAGACGCCGGAGCGGCCGTTTTGGCCACTCTCGGACTGGCTCTTTCGGACCGTTTTCCGGAACGGTTGGTGTTGGTTTCCGGGCGGCTCGACCTGGCCGGCACTTTACGCGGGCCTCTCGACCTCGATGATGGTTTGCCTCGCTTAGCTGGAACGGGTCTCGTTTGGGAGGCGGTGGCTGTTCCGAGGGCTTGCTCCCCGGAACTTCTGAGAGTCCCTCCCACCTTGGGGTTGACCTGCGAACTCTACCTCGTTGATAGTGCCCGAGAGCTGATCCAGAAACTAGGAGAATCGGTTTGACCCAAGCTCAGGACCTGCTAGAAGTCTTAGAAAATGCTCGTCAAGAGTCCCAATCCCTAGGCCACGCGTTCCTGTGCAGTGAACACCTCTTGCTCGGGCTCTTGGTCTCGGAGGGCACAGGAGCGGAACAGTTTCTGCGCCAAAGAGGCCTGCGGCTGGAGTCTTTAGCTCAGGCCGTGGTCGCTTGGGTGGGCCGAGGGGACCAGCCTTTGGAGACCGATCCTCCGCCCAGTCTCAGGGCGCTCGGCATTCTCCGGCTGGCGGAGGATATGGCCAGAACACTGGGTCGCTCTTGCGATTCGGTCATTCTTCTGTGGGCTTTGGTCCAAGACCGGGATTGCGATGGCGCTCAGATCTTGGTAGACCAGGGAGTTGACCTCGTCTCCTGGACGGCCGCCCTGGAAGAGTTGATGGGAGAGCCGACACGACGCCGCCCGCGCGTTTTTCTGGGCGGTGAGAGGGCCGCCGGTCAGCGAGCTGAGATGCGCCGTTGGCGGGACCGCCTGATGGCCGCTGGTGATTTTCTTCGGGACCGGATGGTGGGTCAGGAAGACGCCATCGAAC
>CAYRFU010000539.1:0-2940 GCA_964423525.1 uncultured Burkholderiales bacterium
GTCATCGCCCGGGTTGCCGGAGTTGTCGATCGCGTTGTAGCCGCGGATGTCGTCAACCACGCCGTTGCCATCGCTATCGGTGCCGTCGGCGACCTCGTTGGGGTTGACCCAAAGGTTGTCAACCAGGTCGGGGTGAGTGAGGTCAATACCCGTGTCTATCACAGCGATGACGGGCCCGTTTTGCTCCAACCCTCGACCGGTCTGAACGCTCCAAGCGGTGGGCGCGTCGATATCAGCCCCCGCCGTCCCCTCTTCTTGACCGGTATTGTGAAGGCCCCACAAACGAGCATCCAGGTCATCCGGAAAGACAGGTTCGGCCGTCTCGAAGGTGGACAGATCGTTGTTCGGGCAGGCGTAGTTGACCCGCTCATCGGTTTGGACCGCCAGCATCGCCTGAGCCGTCGAGACCCCCTCGGGCATCTGAAGCAGAACCAACTCACCGCCCAGGTCCATCTGAGGCGGGACATCGAAGCATTCGAGGAGAGTCGCTCCGTAGTCTTCCAACAGCTCCTCTTCGGTCACTAGCTGCGGGTCAAACTTGACCAGGAGTTGCCCGGGCCGATGGGGCTCGAGTTTGGCCTCCAGAGACTCCACCTCCCGGGAACTGACCTCAACTCTATCGAGGGGCTCCGGGGGTCGGACCGGCTGGGGCAAAGCCTTCAGAGAAGGCCGATGGTGACTACTCGAAACGGCTGCGATCATCGTAAGAGAACAGTACGCCGAACGAGTTCTTAAAAACGTGAACTTTTTGTGAACTCGCTACGCTGCCGGCTTAGTAGCCATCGTTGGCTCCATCGACATAGCTCGCTGGACCGAGCCAACGACGTTCGAGAACTCTTCGATAAAGCCCAGTCTTTTCTGGGCTTCCGGGTCGCCCTCGATGGCTTTATCGCTGAGTTCCCGTAACTCGAGCGCCGAATTGGTCACGTCCACTTGGGCCACCATCCGAGCCGACTCTTCGACGTAGGCCGAGTCGACCTTGTATTTCTCTTGGAGCCCTTTGGTTAGCTGGTGCTGAAGGGCGATTTGGAAATCGGTCTGAGCCATTCTCTTGTCGATAGCGGCGGCCAATTGGCCGGGGTCGATGGAGTCCATCTTCTTGGCCTCGGCGGCTCGTTCATTCTTCTCGATCAGCCCGATCAGGTCGCTGGCGACGCCGATCTCGGCTTTGGCTGCGGGATCGCCGGCTCGCAACCGGGCCTGGGTGTCCTGACCGATAGACGGGTCGATCTGGTTGGCAAAGACTCTGAGCAGAGCCTGACGGGCAAAAGCTGCGTCGGCTCCGTGGCGAGCACCGACCTGGTGCAGCAGCTGCTCGGAGTTAAGGACCTGGGCTACGACCGGTCTGGCTTGCAAAGTTCTCTCGATGTGGGTGTCGATCACCTGCTGGTTGACCTCGGCTACCTGTTGAGGCTCCTCGCGAGTCATATGCTCCTGGCTGGCCGCCCGCATCGCCTCCATCAGATGCTTCTTCTTGCCTTCCGGCGAGCTAGGGTCGGTGGAATTCTGAATAGCGAGAACCTCACTGGGGTCCCCGAGACTGTTCATCCGATTGATGGCCACGACGATTTCCCGAGCGTGGCTTTCATTCAGCCCGGTCTGTTGGAAAGCTTGCTGAACCTGAGGGCTATTGACCGTCTTGGCAAATCTCTTCTCGTCCACCCGCTGAACGATAGCCTCTTGGTGAGCCCTCGAAGCCGACGTGTATTCCGCGAAAGCGGGTTGTTTCTGAAAGTCCCCAAGCGCTTGCGCATAGTCGCGTTTGGCTTGAGCCACCAGCCGCGGAGCTTCTTCCTGAGAAACAGGCTCAGGGAAACGTCCCTGCATGATCGCGGTGGCCCGGGCCAGTTGCTCGGCAGCCTTGGGGTCGGCCGCCTGGAGCTTGGCAAAGGCGGCTTTCATCCTCTCCTCTTCACCAGAAAGCTTGGGCAGGTTCTGGGGAGCGGCGGGGGGCGCCTGAGCACCCGCCTGCTCGGCCGCAGCCAGCTGCTGCTCCAGGTTCACCTTTCGGTTAAGGGTCTGGGCGTTGACCAGAAGTTCGGCCATTTTCTGAGGCGGAATCGACTGCAGGAGAATCTTAGGAGCACCAAGCGGAGCCTGACGATTGAGGGCTTTGGTCATCAACTCGCCCCCTTCTTCAGCGAGCGCTTTGAGCTGCTCCTCGCCAACCTCTCCCTGGGCGGCGTCGCGAACTTTGTCGACCCATTTCTCACCTACCTGCTCTTCCAACTCGGCCAGCGTTAGCGCGGCGTGGAAGACACTCTGAATGGAGAGTTCCTTAAGAGCGGCCGGGTCTCTCTGTTGCGCTGCCATCAGCAGCTGCTGCTGCTTGGGCTGGGCTTTCTCGGGGTTGATTCGATCGTAAACGTGTTGCTGATAGCGCTCTTTCAGATCGCCCTGAAAGCCCAGTTCAGTCAAACGCTCCTGGAGTTGCGGGTTCTCCAGGACCGACTCGGCCACATCGCTCCGCATATGGGTCTCCAGCATGTGAGACCTCCACAAGGTCTCGGCCTTCTGGTCGACTTCTTGGAACGCCTCCAAAAACGGCTGGGTGGTGGCCGAATCCTCTTCCTTCAAGTAGGTCAGGGCTTTGTCGAGGACTTTGCGGGCTTCCTGTCGGTCGACCGGATTGGTGGCGTCTTTGAAGACCGCCAGACCTCTCTCGACATCCTCGAAAGCTTTGGGGCTGATCTTTAAAAACTTCTCGAGGGTGTCCACCGAATTGGCGCGCAGTTCTCCCACCAGATTGCGAACTTCCTTGACCGTCGCCTTTTCAGAACGCTTGTCGGCGCTGAAGAATCCGGTCATCCAGTTCCAGGCTCCACGGGCGATCTTGCCGGTCTCTTCCGGGAAAAGGGCGGCAGCCACGCCGATAGGTGCCGCCAGCGGCGCCAGCAGCCAACCGGTCAGGCCCATGGTGGCCGCCATAGCCCCCATCCC
>CAYRFU010000540.1:0-1262 GCA_964423525.1 uncultured Burkholderiales bacterium
CTGGAGCAAACGCTCTCGACGGCCATGACTTCAAGTTGCTCTTTCTCTTCCAGGGGAGGCAGAACGGAGGCCAGGCAGCGAGCCAACAGAGTCTTGCCACAGCCGGGAGGTCCGATCATCATCCAGTGGTGAGACCCCGCCGCCGCGATCTCGAGAACGCGCCGGGCTTCCCGCTGGCCTTTGACCTGGCTCAAGTTCGGACCCTCGAGCCTATCAGACCCCCCGAAAGGACCAGCCGGGATCGGCTCGCTTTCTCCTCGCAGCACGGCCACGGCCTGGCTGAGACTGGAGACGGCCTTTACCTCGACCCCTTCCACCACCGTCGCTTCAGGCAGATTGTCGGCCGGGATCAAAACCGGCAGAGGACCCATTTGACGGGCTTTCAAGAGAGTAGGGATAAGGCCCCTCACCTTCACCAGCCGGCCGTCTAGGGCCAGTTCTCCCACCACGACCACGTTGTTGAGGAGGTCTGGCTCTAACTGACCACTGGCCGCCAGGATTCCCAGAGCAACCGCCAGATCAAAGCACGGGCCCTGCTTTCGAAGATGGCCGGGGGAGAGATTGACGGTGATCCGTCGCAAGGGATAGGTGAAGCCGGAGTTTCTGAGGGCGGCCCGCACCCGGGCACCCGCTTCTGAGATGGAGGCGTCGGGAAGACCGACTAGATGGAGACCCGGCAAGCCGTTGGCCAGGTCGACTTCCACTCTGACCGGGTGGGCTTCAAGCCCAGACAGAGTAGTAGACAGGAGTTGTGCTAGCATGTCACACCCCTAAATTGGTTTCCGTTTCACGGACTGCGCCGCCTAGTGGGCGCGGGCACCACTTTGTGGT
This sequence comes from uncultured Burkholderiales bacterium, assembly GCA_964423525.1. Taxonomy (GTDB): domain Bacteria; phylum Vulcanimicrobiota; class Xenobia; order Xenobiales; family JADMJV01; genus CAYRFU01. Next base: position 832 of record CAYRFU010000540.1, read on the forward strand.
CACTCTTCGAGGTCCTGTCGAGCAAAGTTACGAAGAGAAACGAATGCGTTATCTGGTCTGGTTGCTACTGCTCGCCTTACCGGCCTTTGCTCAGGGCGAGCGCAGCCTCAAAATTTTTCAGCTTTCCAACCGACCCGCCGAGGCCACCGTCGAGATGGTCCGGCCTTTGCTCTCCCCTGAAGGCACCGTCATGGCCGAAACCCGTCTCAACAAACTAGTGGTCCAAGATACCCCCGAGGCGTTAAGCCGGGTCGAGCAGCTGCTCGAAGAGATCGACCAGCCGGCCCCCCAAGTGCGCATCAAAGTGTCGATGCAGGGAGTCAATCCGACCTCCAACTCCCGCGTCGGCGTAGCCGCATCGGGCACCAATCACCAGGTGAGGGTCGCCGGAACGGCTCAGTCGACCACCGCCACCACCACTGCCAGTAGCG
>CAYRFU010000540.1:1272-2940 GCA_964423525.1 uncultured Burkholderiales bacterium
TTGGTGATGAGCGGAGAACGGGGCGTCATCATGGTCGGGCGAGACCTGGTCCAGGTGGCGCCCGGTCTGGCCGGCTGGCTCCCTGCCGGGGTGGTCGTTCAATCGGTCAGCACGGGTTTTGCCGTCGAGCCCCGCGTGATGGGAGATGTGGTCCGCTTGACCATCTCGCCCTGGATGGGCTACGTCGGCTCCTCGGGTCGCGGGGAGGTGGTGGTCAATGAAGCCTCCACCTCGCTGACACTCAAATCGGGAGATTCGGCCGTGATCAGCTCGGGGTCGTTTTCGCAACAGGCCCAGGCCAACGCCTTCGGGTTGATCTTGGGGACCGGAAGCGGCTCTTCCACCACCAGCGGCAGCATCGTCGTCCAACCCGTCATCGAGCCAGACTGGAGTAGCCCCGACTGACCATCGCCATTATTGGGGCGGGCTTCTCGGGCCTGGCGGCAGCCGTTCAGTTGCAGCGCCGGGGCTTTGAGGTGATCGTCTTCGAACGAGCCGAAGAGGTGGGTGGCACCTGGCGAGACAACGTCTACCCGGGCTGCGCCTGCGACGTCCCCTCCCATCTCTACTCTCTTTCTTTCGCCACCGATTTTCCCTGGAGCTCAGTTTATGCCGGTCAGGCCGAGATTCTGACCTATCTCAAGAGAGTGGTGCGGGACTTTCGATTAGAACCGTGTCTCCGCCTGGGTGAGGAGATCCGAGAGGCCCGTTGGCAAAAGGACCATTGGCTGTTGAACGAGAGCTTCCGGGCCAACGCCCTGGTGGTGGCGGTAGGACCGTTACGCATTCCCTACTGGCCCGAAATCCCAGGTCTCGAGACATTCCCAGGGCCGCTCCTCCATTCCGCCCAGTGGGAGCCAGACATTTCCCTTGAGGGTCGGCGCGCGGCTGTGGTTGGGACGGGGGCCTCGGCCGTCCAGGTGGTGCCAGCTCTCCTCCCGCAGGTAGCCCAGCTGACCCTCTTCCAGCGTTCTCCCGCCTGGATCGCGCCTCGCCCCGACCGACCCTTCACCACCTTCGAACAGCGTGTCTTGCGGTGGCCACTGCTGCGATGGCTCTATCGGAGCCTCCTCTACCTGAGGCTGGAAGCGGTGGCTCCCGGCTTTGTTTCCCATCCGTTTCTACTTCGACTGGGAGAGCGGCTTCTCGCACACCACCTCCGACAGTCGGTCAAAGACCCTCAACTGGCCGCTCGCTTGACGCCAAACTACCGAGCTGGATGCAAAAGAATCCTCGTTTCTTCAGAGTTCTATCCGGCCCTGACCCAGGCTAAAGTTGAACTGGTCGACCAGGCTCTAGAGAGGGTCGAGGGCCAGGAACTGGTGGCGGCCGACCAGACGCGCCGGCAGGCCGATGCACTGGTTCTCTGCACCGGCTATCGAGTCGACCAGTTCCTCTACCCTTTAAAGATCTGGGGACGCTCCGGTGAGGAGTTGAGCGGACGGTGGCAGGGGGGACCGGAGGCCTACTGGGGCACCACCGTGGCCGACTATCCCAATCTTTTTATGCTCTTGGGGCCGAACACGGGGCTGGGCCACAACTCGGTGGTTTTTATGGTGGAGTGCCAGGTTCATTATCTGCTGCGATGTCTTTTGGAGTTGAACCGTCGGGGTCTGAAATGGTCCCCGTTCTGCAGACATCTCAAATGACTTAAGGAAGGTCGAGAGA
>CAYRFU010000541.1:0-2937 GCA_964423525.1 uncultured Burkholderiales bacterium
CTGCTTGTTTAAGCTGGACGGCCCGGGAAAAACCGGGCCATCGGCCCAGGCTAGAGTCGGCCCCTGCCTGTTTAAGCCGGACGGCCCAGGCCAAACCGGGCCGTCGGCCCAAGGCTTGAGCCGGCCCCTGCCTGTTTAAGCTGGACGGCCCGGGCGAAACCGGGCCGTCGGCCGCGCCTAGACTCGCCCCCCCCGCCAGCGTGGCCCGGTTGAAGTCAACTTGCGGCGTGGCGGCGCGGTCTACGGCGCCGAGACTTGCCCCCCGCCAGGGCAAGCCGGTTCAAGCTAACTTGCGGCAGAGGGGCGCGAACTTCTCCCCCGGGCAAACCCGCCAGCTACAGACCTCGGGCGGCCACAGCCTTTTTAAAGTCACCGTAAACTCGACTAGCCGAGGGTCTTGAGCCAATCCGTTCCAGATAGGGTTTCCACTCTTTCCATCCAGCCAACGGGTCGTCTTGGCCGAGGGCCTTAAGAGCCCGTCCAACCAGGGGCAAGCTGTTAAAGGCAGCCAGATCGGCTAAGGTTAAGTGCTCCCCGGCGATAAAAGGAGAAAACTTCACCAGCCGTTTCAACCCTTGAACTCCGAAACGGGCTTTCTCCAGACCTTCCTGCACCAGTGCGGGCTCGGCTGTTGCTCCAAAAAAGGCAGCCGGGAACAGCGGTCTGACGGCAGAGTCCAGATAGTTGTGAATGTGGAGATAAATCTGATCCGCCAGGCCAGCTAGAAAGGGATCGCCAGGAAGAAGCGCCGGATCGGGATGCTGGACCTCCAGATAGGTCAGGATGGCTCGGGTCTCGGCCAGATAGCCGCCCTCCACTTCGACGAACGGAATCTTCCCGGCTGGGCTACGAGTCAAGAACTCCTCCTCCCGGCCCGGGGCGATAGCGACTTCTTCGAACTCGGCTCCTTTTTCTAGCAGGGCCATCTTGATCACGTTGTAATAGTTGCTGAGAGGAAAGCCGTATAGTTTCACGACCACGCCTTCCCCCGCCAGGCGCGCCTAACCTTCTATCGAGGGGACGGGGGGTGCTTGGGAATCGGGATCAGTTCTGGCTCGGGGGAAGGTGGGAACAGTCTCCCGGCCAGCTCATCGAGTTCTTTGTCGAGCTGTTCCCCTAACTCTTTAAGCTTCTTCTTGACCCCTCGGAGCTGGTGGCGTGGGTAGAGGTTTTCTCGGCCTGGTTGGATTCTCATCTTCCTGACGCTAAGAAGCGATCCTCAAAAGATCCTGAAAAGATAGGGACAGGGTCTGGCTGGAAGAGGAAAGGGCCACCCGAGGGTGGCCCTGTAACAACTTGAGTCTCTAGCCCGCTGTGGAGGCTCGTCGGATCGCTCGTTCGATCTCAAGATAAGCCAAAAGCTTGATCAATCCCCGAGGAGGGAGGAACTCACGGGCTAGGGCTAGCGTAATATTGGTAGTAGCCAAATCTTTACTCCCTCATTGTCGTCTTTTCTACTTTATTCTAATACTAATATCACGTAAGCGACAGGGAGAGGATGTTAACAACTCTTTAAGTCTCCAACTCTGGTTCTAGGCTCGTCGCCGACCAGGCTAAGAATCCCCCACAGAAGGCACCGAGAGGAAGAGACACCGGCAAAGAGAGAGAAAGGATGCCGGAAAAACTGATCAACCACTGGTCGAGTAAGCACCAAAATCCGTAGCGCCAGGGCTCAGTCAGTCCAGCCATAGCCTCGATCTGCCAGAGAACAATCCAGACCAGAACAGAGAACACAGCCGTAAGCGGACCGAGCAAAGTCCCCAAACCGATCCCCGCCCCCAGCCTGAGTTTTACCTCCGGTAGGCGCTGGCAGAGACTGAGCACCAAAGCTGATGAAAGAGTTGCTCCAGGAAGAACCAGCCAGTAGTCTCGGGACGGGTCCGGCATCATCATCAAGGTCAGCGTGTGCTCCAAAGCCGGCCAACGGTTGCCCCAGCCAGGCTGGCTCCAACGGTTGCCCCACCCAGACCGACGCACCCAAACCGGCCAACGGCTGTCCTCAAGCTGGTGGCAGCGAAAACGGCTGCCCCAATCCAGTCCATCAAATGGCCCTAGACCGCAATAAGGGGGTCGGGAGCGCTTTCAGTATCCTCAAGGATGGTTCGGTAGTGGGCTTCCAGCCCACTGAGACGTGCGGTTATCAAAACGGATGCAGTCGCAACGCCATCGGCCGTGACAAGCTGATCGACGTGACCACCTCCGGGCAGATCGGAATCCGACTCGATGACAACCGTATTCTCGACATCGACCCCAACGGGAGTCCCCATGGCGCTACGATGGAAATCGTCGAGCGAGGCGGCAAGAACAGCTGCCAAGCCTGGAAAGTCGCCCATCAGATGGACCTCAATCACGGCCTCAAAAAAGACCCTAACAACTGCCCAGTGATCGGCGGCTCCTATAACACCTGTCCGATGCTCTATGGCCCGCCCGAGCAAGTCGCTGATGCTGCTCGGCACGGCTATCATATGGAGGTGGGACCGGCCTCGCCGATGACCTATGACGGACCGGCGGCCAACCTGGCCAACGGTCTGAACGGCCTGCCGGGTTCCACTATCCGGCCAGAAGAAACCCAGGACTTCTTAGCGGCCCTGTTGGAAAACCTGTTGAGCAAGAACGGTGGAACAGCCACAGCCTGACCAAAGGGCCGTTCGAGCCGACCGTTGGGACCATCCCATGCTCGGCTTCGGCATCGGATTACGCTACCCCCACTACCAGTATATCCTGGCCAATGAGCCAGACCTTGACTTTTTCGAGGTGATCTCAGAGAACTTCACGGACACCCAGGGACGCCCGCTCTATATCCTCGACCAGGTGGCTGAACGCTACCCCATGATTCTTCACGGTGTCTCTCTTTCTATCGGCAGCACTGACCCCCTTAACTTCTGTTGTGCGACAATTAGAACTACCGGCGGCGACAACTAGAATTACCGACCTCGG
>CAYRFU010000542.1:0-2937 GCA_964423525.1 uncultured Burkholderiales bacterium
TGCTCTCCGATATCGATAAGCACGTGCATGGCCGCCAAGCTTACTTGCTGCATCTCACTGATCGCCTGATATAGTCCACCATGATCGCCTGAAAGAGGCCACCTTCTCGGCCACCTGAACTCCAAGTTTCCTATAGTAGAGATCGGTAAAAGGACCTTTGAGTGTTCGATCTTTTTCGCTGCCCACGAGCGAGGGTCCTGTACCCATCTCAGGGTAGTTAGAAAGCTCCCCAAACGAACCTGCACCCCTTTCTTGGCCGCCGGAAGCTCTATTGGGAAGCTCCTCGGCCAACTTCCGGCGGGCGTGGCCCCCAGAGGGGGACGGGGGGAGATACTGGATCTTGTAGGAGCTCTTCCTCATCGGTCGTCGGTATTCTCAGGCTTCCAACCCAGTGGACGCGGCTTTCTGTAGCTTTCTCCGTCGATGACCACGCGATAGGCCATGTGGCGCAACCGGTCAACGGTGGCCGCGCCGAGCACCGGGTTCGGGAAGACCGCTCCCCACTCAGTAAAATCCAGGTTGCTGGTAACGATGATGGAGCCGCGTTCGTACCTCTCAGAGACCAGTTCGTGGAAGTCCTCGTCAGCGGGTGGGGCCAGAGGCTTGAGACCGAGGTCATCCAGAATCAGCAGATGGGGCCTCAGGAGGCTTTGCAGCTTCTTGTCCCTGGTTCCGTCGGCCCTGGCCGCTCGGAGGCTCTTGAAGAGCTTGTCACAGGACTGCATCACCACATCATAGCCACGGCGGCAGGCGTGGTGACCTACGGCTTGAGCGATGTGGCTCTTACCCGTTCCCGTGGGTCCGACGATGAGGCAGTTCACCCGCTCGTCGAGGAAGCGGCAGGTGGCCAGGTCGTAGATTTGTTGCGCGTTGAGCTTCAGATCTGGGGCGTCGAAATTGAAGTTCTCCAGAGTCTTGTCGCCCCGGAAGTTGGCCCGCCGTAGTCGGTGACGCAGCTTCTTGTTCTGGCGCCGCTCGAATTCATCATTGAGCACCAGGGCGAGGAACTCGAAGTGGGACATTTTCTGTTCCACCGCTTGTTGGTTTCGTAGCTCCACAGTGTCGAGAATCCCAGACATTCTAAGGGATTTCAGTTTTGGGAGCAGCTTTTCTATAGGGTTCATGATTTGTTGTCCTTTCTGGTGTTTTGTCTATTGGCTAAGCATTTTTCCGATGTCTCGGGCGTAGGTCGGGGCTTCGATGAACTGGAAGTGGAGTTGGCCTCCTTCCCCCTCGTCGAGTGGGGCCTGATCCAGCCCTTTCTTGAGGATTCTCTTAATGGCGTGGTAGGTGATGTTGTCGAAGGCCAGAGCCCTTTGACAGGCCGCGTTCAACCGCGCTTTTCCAAAGCTATCAGCGAACCGAATCGTGCCCTGGGCGGCCCTCAGGTTGTAGACGACGCCGCGGTTAAAGAGTTCCTCGATGAACCTCGCGCAGGCTGGTCCGATGCGGTGTGCCTGCTCGATGCACCAGCGCGGCGTCCTCATCAACCAGGCTTGCTTCTCAGGCGGGAGATGGGCCTCATTGATCCGACGTTGGCCTGGCCTGGTGGCGCGAGCATGGACCGCGACCTGCTCGTACCGGTGGTAGATCTCCACGAGACTCTCGCCTACCCTGAGGTCGAGGGTCTTGTGAACCAGAGTATGGGGGGCGGAGTAGAACGCCTTCTGATAAGTCAGCAGGCAGTTCGGATGGAGTTTAGCTTGGGCCCAGTGCACCAGCTCAATCCGAGAGGAAGGCAGCGGCTTCAGTTGCGCTTTTTCCTCCTCGGCGAACAGGGTGAGAGGAACGCGCTTGGTGGTGCCGTGGACTCTGTTTCCCGCCGGACCTAAGATCCAATCGAGCAGCTGCCGGTTTCCATCCGCTAATGAACGAAAGGTCCTGAGAGGCAGGAATGATTTCTTTACGAAGCCCACACCCCGTTCGACGCGTCCGTTGTGACGTGGAGTTCTCTTCTCAATGGGGTCGATCAGGAATCCGTAAGCTTCCGCGAATTCATCGTAGCTCCGCTGCACCACGGGGTCATAGCGACAGGCCCTGATGATGGCAGCCTTAAGGTTATCCATCCTGACCCGAGCGGTGAACCCGCCCAGAAACTCAAACCCATTGCGATGGCACCGTAGCCAGGTTTCGACCTTCTGATCCCATACCAGCTCGGCGTACATGTGCCGGCTATAGGCCAGGGTCATGACGAAGACGTGCGTTTTACGCTCTTTGCCTGAGTCGGGGTCGAAGATCAGGGGTCCGCCACCGAAGTCGACCTGCGTCAGTTCTCCGGGACTGAAGTCCAGCGGCACATAGACCCGGGGGTGCTGGGATTTAACCTTCTGAACGAACCTCAGAACGGAACCGTAGCTCCCCTTGAAGTTATAGTCCCGTTCCAGCTTATCCAGAATCGTTGTGGCCTGGTAGCCCTTTTCCACCCACTCCTCGACCTTGGCCCGATGGGGCTCCACGAGTGAGGTCTGCCTCGGGACCTGGTCGGCAGAGTTACAGACGAACACGGCGGCGATCTCCTTGTCCGGGGGCAGTTCGCGCGCGGGGTTAAGCCATCCGAGTTCCCGTGCCTTTTTCTTGATCGCTCCGGCTTTCTTCCGACTGACGATACCACGCCGGGCGATGCCGCGAACGCTCACCTGCTCGCGGAGCAGAGTGATGACCTTTCGATATTCAAACAAGCTGATTCTCCTTCGTGCCATTTTGCCTCCTTGGCGGAGGCTTCGGAACGTTGGAGTTCAGGTGGCCTATATCAGGCGATCATGCGGTGGACTATATCGAACGATCATCCGTGCATGAAGTTGGCCATTGTGGTGGCCTATATCGGCCGATCATGGTGGCTCCTTTCAGGCGATCATGGGATGGCCTATTTCAGGCGATCAATGACAACCCTCCGACCGGCTCCTTACCAGCGAGCTGGTTGTAGATTTCAACGGCCTC
>CAYRFU010000543.1:0-2930 GCA_964423525.1 uncultured Burkholderiales bacterium
CCACTGCCGTAGGCGAGGTCGGAACGGATCGAGCTGAAGTCACGCCCAAAAAGACGTCTCGTCGGAAATTCTCGGCCAAACAGAAGCTCGCGATCCTGAGTGAAATCGACGAACTCGAGAAAGGCCAGGTCGGGGCCTATCTACGGCGCAAAGGGCTGTCTTCGTCAACCGTGTCCAACTGGCGAAGACTACGAGATCAGGGCTCGCTCGACGCTGAATCCGTTGTTCGACGCCGATTTCTCGGAATCGAGCTACGGTTTTAGACCTGGCCGAGGAACTCAAGAGGCTGTTTTAAAGGCAAAAGAGCACGTGGAATCGGGATACCGATGGGTGGTCGATGCGACCTTGAAAAGTTCTTTGGTGCGCCAGACAGAGCGACTACCGGGCCGTAACGAGAGTGAAGTGATTGAGCCTCGTGAAATTGGTCCTGGGGCCGACAGGGTCGAAAACCTGGAAGGCTATCATAGGCGGCCGCGAATCGGCTAGGCCGCCGGAGACCCAGGCGGGGTCTGATAGCACAGCACGGTAGGAAAAGGAGATGTCAGGCACCTGGGAGATCCTCATCGGTCTCCGCAACGCGGAGTACGGAAACCGAAAGAACCATTCTGAGGTGAAGGATGCCTGTGACCGAGAGCGAGGCACGGAAATGGAGTCCGAGAGTTTCTAGGAAAGTCCGCCGAAGTGCTTCCGCATCGGTTCTCAGGTCGACTTCCCAGAAGTCTAGGCGAGTATGCCGCTGTTGCAACGCCTCGGCCAGGGCATCCATCAGCTGGCCTGGCTGCGGTGGAACGGACCCGGTTACGACTCGCGGGGGAGAACGTCCCACCGCAAATGCTCCCTTCGACCGGCAAAGCGTTGCTTTCCCTTGCGGTCAAAGCTACAATAGCGATATGGGCGACCTCATCTCTCCGGTCAAATTTACCTACGAGCATTACTGCCTCTGGCCCGAGGGAGACCGGCGCGAGCTGATCGAAGGAAATTTTTTTGTGACCCCGGCCCCCACCGAAAAGCATCAGCGTCTCTGCGGGAATCTTTATTTCTATTTCCGGCTGTTTCTTGAGCAGCATCCTGTGGGTCGGGTTTATATCGCTCCTTTCGATGTCATCCTTGACGAGTTTAGCACCGTCCAGCCCGACCTGTGCTTCATCGAGAACGAGCGACTCGGCAAGCTTAAAACGGAGGGACTACGGGGAACGCCGGACCTGGCTATCGAGGTACTTTCGCCCGGCACTCGGGGTCGAGATGAAAAGCTGAAGAAGGAACTATACTTCAAGCACGGTCTACGGGAATTATGGCTGGTAGATCCGGAGGACGACAGTGTCTCCGTCTACGAGCGCCGCTCCGATGGATTGAACCTGTGGAGGCGCTTCCCGAAAGGAACGGTGGTAAAGTCGTGTCTGCTTGAGCACCTCACTATGGCTGTGGATGACGTGGTCGCCTAATTTCCAGCCCACCATCGTAGTAGAGAACGGCCGCCTCTTCATAAGGCGACCGGGAGGCCCTCCCCCAATAGCTATGCAAGCCTGAAGTGAAGCAACTTCCCAGGCGGCTTGGACTGCTTGTTCGGGCGGCGACATCCTTTCGCCCCAGCCAACTACTTCCGCGACTCTGCTGACCTTTGCCCGGCCAGTCGACCCCGGCCCTCATCCACCAACACCCTCCTGACCGAGCGGCGCGAGGTAGCCGACGAAGGCGCGATTAGCGGTGCCCTTGGACCGGTAGCGCGAGGTGCTTTGAAGTGTCTCCCAAAGCCTTCTAAAGGCAACCACTACCAGGTTTTCACCAGACTCCGTAAGCCCCAGCGGTTCCGGCTCGGGCAGCCAGATGACAGTGGGAATCATGAACACCAGAAACCACAGGCCGGCGAGTACGAAGAACGGTCGCCAGAGGTCCGGGGTGGTCAGCTGTTGCCACTGCATTTCCGTCGCCGTCAAGAGCATGCCCAAAGACGCTTCTGCTCGGGGATATCCCGGAGTGGATAGGGGCTCGTGGCAGCCGGATCAGTTCTTCAGGCTCTGAATAGGGACCGGAATTCGTCCCCCTCGGCGGACGAACTTGGCTGCGCTGAAGCGGTTGACCTCGATAACCGGCGCTGAGCCCAGTAAGCCTCCGAAGTCGACCCACTCCCCAGTCTTCTTGCCAGGAACGGGGATCTCCACCTAACTGCTCGTCAAGTTCCGACGAAAGTCAAATACCAGCTACTTTAGAAGCTCGGACGTCCCCGGTCGAAAGGTTGTGGGCGAGTGAGCCGGGCCATCCAGGACTCATTAAGGTTGCTCGTCGCTCTCTCAGGGTTGCACCTCGAGCATCTCGGCCAGCTGGTGATGCCCATTCTTGAGCGCGAACGATAGAGCCGTGTCGCCATCAGCGTCTACCAGCGCTCGATCGGCCCCGGCTTTAATCAGGAGCTCGACCGCCTTGGCTTGCCCTTCGGCGGCGGCGAAGCACGGTGCTCCAGGTGGATCTCATACCTCAAAAGACGTATGATTCACCCTACCCCGATGAAGAAAAGGACCACTCAGCATGGAAAAGACGATTGACAAGATGGACACTCTGAGCGACCTGGCTCGCCTGCCCTGGACGGTTCACCTGGGCGCGTCTTTAAATATCGTCTTCTCAATCTGGCTGACCTACCAACTCTTCGGCCTGACACGAGGTCACTTCTTCTTCCTTCCCTTTGCCGTGACTCTGATCGCTGGGAACCTTCTGCCCGTCTTCCTCCTTCGACTGAGAGACTCCCAGAGCGGCCAGATGAGCCGACTGAATGAGATGAGCTTCTTCAAAGACCAGCATCGCTTTTCGACCTGGGTTTATGCCATCGCCTCAGGAAACATGCTCTTCTGGACTGTCTTTGCCTGGTATGGAAGCGCTGGAGCCCTGTGTGCCAAGATGGGATGAGACAGATCTTGCCCCGAGGATTAATGAGTCTT
>CAYRFU010000544.1:0-2925 GCA_964423525.1 uncultured Burkholderiales bacterium
ATGGTGCCAGGCACGGTTTCACCGTATTCCTTGTAGGCGTCCAGGCTGGCGTAACCCCCGACACCGCCGATGGCGGCTCCGATTCCAGCGCTGGCTAGAACAGGCACAGCCAAGCCGATGAAGCTCGGGCCGCCAAAGAAGCCGGCGGTCAACACCGTGCCGATGGCGGCCATCACGTTCATCGCCATCACTCCCATGCCGGCTAGAATGGCGCCGGCAACCGCTCCGCCCACAGCGCCGCCCAAGGCTCGTTCGCCGGGGGTGGCGTTGAGTTGACTGGCCTGGCGCAGATTGTATTCGGCCCGTATGCCGGAGGAGTCGACCTGAAGAGTATCAACCAGCTCTTGGGTGGAATCGAAGACCTGGTCGCCGACCATCCATTTCTCTTGTTGAGGGCGGACGGCGCAGCCTGAAGGCTGAGTCGCAACCGCAGCAAGCGTGGGCGCGGCAAAAGTATGAACGTTCATAATGTCTCCTATCTCAGCACTGGTGGACAGGGCTTAACCTAACCTGGTCCCTGCTCGGGAGAAATTGCTCGCTTGTAAACTTGCGGCGAGTTCAGCGGCCGGCTAGAAATGGTCAGACATTGAAGCGGAAGTAAACCACATCACCGTCCTGAACTTGATAGTCTTTTCCCTCAAGTCGCAACAGGCCGTTTTCTCGGGCTCCCTTTTCTCCGCCGTGACTCACGTAATCGTCAAAAGCGGTCACTTCCGCGCGGATGAAGCCGCGCTCGAAATCGGAGTGGATGATGCCAGCACACTGGGGAGCCGAGGAGCCGTTAGGAAAGGGCCAGGCTCGCACCTCGTAATCTCCCACCGAGAAGTAGGTGGAGAGACCGAGCAGTCGGTAGGCGGCTCGGATCAGCTTCTCGACCCCAGAACTGTCGACCCCGAGCGAACTGAGATAGTCTTGCCGCTCTTGCTCGTCGTCGAGAGTGTTCAACTCGGCTTCGATCTGGGCCGAGATCGCGACCACCGGCCGGCCTTCAGAGTCAGCCAGCTGCTTCAGAGCTTGAAAATGAGGGCTGGCAGTCGGCTCGGCCAAGTCTTCTTCGGCCACGTTAGCCACGTAGAGGATCGGTTTCACGCACAGCAAACCCGAACGCTCCAGAAGCTGCTGTTCTTCCTCATCGAAGTGTTCGAGCTTGATCGGGTCGCCGTTCTCGATGGGACCTCGGATTTTTTGCAACAGTTGGTGCTCGGCGATGGCCTTCTGGTCGTTGGCCTTCATCATCTTCTCGAGCTTGGGGAGTCGCTTTTGGATAGAGTCGGCGTCGGCGAGAAGGAGTTCTATCATGATCGTCTCTACGTCTCGAGCAGGGTCGACGGTGGCCTCTACGTGCTGCACGTTGTCGTCTTCAAAGCACCGCACGACGTGGACGATCGCATCGACTTCTCGGATATTGGCCAGGAATTGGTTGCCTAGCCCTTCTCCTTTGCTGGCCCCTTTGACGAGCCCGGCGATGTCGACGAATTCGAACACAGCAGGCACCGCTTTCTCTTTGTTGGCCAGGTCTTTCAGTTGAGAAAGACGGCGGTCCTGAACTTTGACCACGCCCTTATTAGGCTCGATGGTGCAGAAAGGATAGTTTGCGCTCTCGGCAGCGAAAGACGAGGTGAGAGCGTTAAATAGGGTCGACTTGCCCACGTTGGGCAGCCCTACGATTCCGGCTTGAAGCATTCGTCAGGCTTTGATTTCAAGATTCAAGAACCTGCCGCCAGAGACCACAGCTCGAAGGTGAGACGAGGTGAAAACGGCAGGAGCCTGAAGAGGCTTCGGTGGCTACGGTGATTCTGGGTGCGAATTCGATGCTGGGGTGGGCGGTCTTTCAAAGCTTGTCCGAGGCCCGCGGCTACTGCAGCCCAACCACTCGACGCCCTCGGGGTTCAGGTCTGCTCGCTCTCGACCTTACCGATGCCGCAACCGTAGCTGAGGCGGTGAAGGATGCCGAGGTGGTCATTCACTGCGGGGCTATTTGCAAAGTCGAGAAATGTGAAACCCATCCCGCGTTCGCTCACGCCATCAACGTTGGGGGAACCCGTCACCTGCTCGATCATCTCGACCCCAAAACCCGGCTGGTCTATTGCTCGAGCGATCACGTTTTCGGCGGAGACAGCGGGCCTTACGATGAAGACTCACCACCGTGTCCGCTGTCGTTCTACGGGCAGACTCGAGTGGAGGCCGAGCGGCTGGTGAGAGACCGTCGACCCGATGCCCTGGTCATTCGAGTCTCTCTCTGCATCGGGCAATCTTACAACGGACGGTCGGGGCATCTGGACTGGCTACGATATCGAAAAAGTCAGGGTTTGCCTATGACCGTCGTCAGCGATGAGTTTCGCAGTGCCGTCTGGTGTTCAGACGCGGCCCGAAGGGTGTTGGAGTGGACCCGCTCCGACCTCGATGGCCTGCGCCATCTGGGCGCCGATAGGCTGGTATCTCGACCGGAGTTGGCCAACTATCTTAATCAGCGTTTTCAGATCGGAGCCTCTTTCCAGGAGGTTCGTCGGTCCGACCGAGGGGTGCCCCATCTAGGCAGAGTTGAGCTGATAACTCGATTCGAAGACCCCCCACTTGCGAGCGTTGTGAAAACTTCGATGTAGGCATCGGGTCTCACCAGGACGGCTTTGCCCCAGTAGTCTGCAGGCACAGAGCTTTGGCAGGGCACTCGAACCTCTTGCCAAAATTCCGGAAGGGGGCGTCCTTGAGGCTTGTCGCCGAAGAGGAACAGAGTGAACTTCGAATAGTCTAAACAGCTGTAGGCTCTTTTGGTTCGACCGTCTTCGGTCCACTCAAAATCGTGGAAACGTGAGCCTTCCAAGCCATCTTCTCCGTAGCGAATCCCCATCCCAGTAATGTTACCGGCTCTCCGGAACATGTCAAGATAAATGAGACACTTTCGGTGCTCAATTTAGTGAGCAATTC
>CAYRFU010000545.1:0-2858 GCA_964423525.1 uncultured Burkholderiales bacterium
AAATCCTCAAGGCTTTCGAGTGTGGCAGCCAAGCGGCTCAACTCTCTCAGTCGACCCGGGTCAGTGACTCTGCTCAGTTCGGTGTGCACAAGCTCCGATACCCGGCCAAAGCGTGCCTCCAGAATATCGCATACCGCCTCGCGGCGGCCTTGTTCCAAGCCTTCTTTTTTCCAACTGGTCATTAATTCCAAGACAATCTTTGTCTCCTCGGGTGGCAAACTGTCCACTTCCTTGTGAAACCTCATATCCTCAGTGGGGTCAAGCTTCAGAGTCACGTAGGGACTCGTAGCCCCCCTCGGAAGGTAGTGTCGGATAGGGATTTGCCGGCTGGAGGGCTTTTCTCGTTAGTTGGGGGCTGGTTCTGGACCCCGAGGGGAACGGGAGAGAGTGAGGATGGCCGGAATCGCCGATTTCCGGCAATAGGAAACCAGGAGAGTCGCGTTGGGGACTCTACATTTCGTCCCAGTCGGGTGGAATCTGGCAGACGTCATCGGAATCGACGTCCGGGTTTACGATGTCATCAGCTTCTTGGGGCGGCACCGGAGGAGGTCGAGGCGGGTAGCCCAGGAGGCCGATGGCGTCCAGGACTCTTCTCAGTTCTTTCCACTCTAAGAGAGCCTTCGACCGGACCATGGGCTGCTGGCATCTTGGGCATAGAGTTGGGTCAAGTTGCCACACCCGTAAGACGCGTTGAGCCCAATAGCTTCGGCGGGGGCACTTCGGAGCCGCTCGTGACTCCTGCTTGACGAGGGCCTGGCGTTTTGACTTCAGGTTCCCGGTACGGTTGGCGAACCAGCCCATCTTTGTAATGGCCGGTTTCCGGGGCGCGGGCAAGTGCTGAATGAAGTCGGCCAGAAAATCATAGGCGTGTGGCCAGACCTTGTTGACGCCGCGAGGGGTGTAGGTAACCCGAGCCGTGACCGGGTCGTAGCGCAGATGTTTGAGCGCGATGGGGGCTCTGAACAGATATTTGAGGAGATTGCGGAGTTGATTGCGGTCCGTGGCTGGAACAATGTGACCGACGTGGACCTGGAATCCACTCCGCTCGATGGGCCAGGTGGTCAAGAGTTCGGCCGTCTCGGGCTGCATTCGGTTCATCTTCACCAGAGAGCTGAGAATGCTTTTGCGGACTTGTGCGGTCAGGCTCGTTGCCTCCCACGACAGACCACCGTGATAGGTTCCGTCCGGCGTGTAGAGACCGTTTGTGATGAGCAAATGAACATGGGGGTGATAATGGAGGTCCGACCCCCAGGTGTGCCGGGCCGCGATCACTCCAGGGTGAGCCTGATTCACCCCCTCGAGTGCAGGGTCGAGTTGGCTCCGCAAGGCTCGGGTGATGACCTTCACCGCCAGGCCTGTGAACCGACGAAGCAAGTCGGGGTCCCGACGGATACGTTCCCTGATGCCCATTTTGATGGGAAAGGTCACTACGACTTGCCGATAGGCGATCTCCGGTAGAATCTCGGCGAGGTGGACGGACAGGTCTTCGGAGCGGGCGCTCATACAGCAACTGCAGAGCCGGCACCGGCAACTAAAGGGAACGGCGAGAGTCATGTTGCACTCGTGACACCTGAAGAGCGTGATTCCGAGGTTTGGATCACCGCAGGAAGCCAGTTGCTGCAAAGCTCGAGGGACATAGGAGGGCAAGGGACCGTGAGTAGCCTGGTAGCGGGATTCGTAGTTACTGAGAAAACCGTCGAGATGATCGCTCAACAGGCCCCAAAGGGGACTTTGGAAGGCGGCCCTGGGTCGATAACAGCGCGTAGGCGGAGCAAGAGCGAGTGACAATCATGAGTGCCTCCGGGAGAATAGCCCAGACCTACGCCGGGTCTAGAGCATAACCGCGTTGAGGCACGAACAAAGCGAACGCCAGGTTAAGAGGCTGCGTCCAGGATGTGAACTTGTGGCCGTGATGGTCGTGGCGAAAGCCTTTTTGAAAAGCCGTCCACGAGGAGACGCTCGTCATCGTTCCTATTGGTCTCTAAGTTGGGCTATCAGCTCCTACGTAGCAGTAGGCTTCGACCCGATTGCCCAGAGAGCTAAGGTCGGTCGCGGGCACACTGTTGTTCAGGTTGTTCACCGAAAAGTGGGGCCGGGCTCGGTCGAAGGTCACCGCATAGGTAGAGCGACTCAAGACCCCGTCCACATCCGACGAGATTCGGAGCTGTTGCCCGCGTGTCGTTGGGCTTCCCTCTTCTCCCCGCCCGGGCGACTTCAGAAGGTAGGCGTAGTGCCGTCGATCGAGCGAAGGAACTCCTCCAGGGCCCTCAGTTCCTGCTGAGAGAACGTGCCGGGGTGGCCCAGCCCTCCGTTGCCGAGGCCGTGAAGGCGCACGGGAAACTCCCTATGCCCGACGGCCGCTCGCTGGAGTCGGTGGCGCAGGCCAAACTGTTCGCGGCGGAACATCTCCGAGTCGGAGCCGTAGCCCCTGAGATCACTGGAACCGATGCTCATGGAGAGCAGCCGAAGAGCTTTTAGCCTGGCTGGAAAAGTTGCGCTGGGCTGAGCTTTTAAACCGAGTCTGGAATGTGGACCCCCAAAAGTGCCCCAAATGTGGAGAGACCATGCAGCGCCACAAAACCCTAGGTGGCGAGGAACTCCGCGACTTTCTGAAGACCATAAACCGACTTGGCTATCCTCCTCGCCCTCCGCCTGTTTCTTGGAAGGACCCTAACGAGTCCCAAGAGTCTTTCGCAGATTTCTACGACGAAGAGAGCTCCCACCAATTTCAAAACGAGACAAACCAGATGCCTCGAGTTCATCGGCCTTATCTACCGCCCAGCCGCTCTTTTCGTAGATATGGCGGAAGCGGGTGTCGGCCACCCGCCTCCGGATGTACTCGGCCACCATCTGGCCGG
>CAYRFU010000546.1:0-2849 GCA_964423525.1 uncultured Burkholderiales bacterium
AGGTAGTCTAGCCGAGGTTAGATCCGCTCGGAATAGGGGCGTACATCGCTTACGGACATCTCGCAATTGCAGTTGAAGGATATGGGGTTTGGAATATGGGTGTTGCCGGCGAGGAGGTTCAGCTCGGCCAAGGCAATGTCGCGGATTTCCTCCAAGTTCAGCTTAACACTCGCGATGTTCGGCTCGGTTTTATCAAAACTAGCCCTGGTCAGGATTTCAAGATGGCAAGAATGTTAATGAGTGAGGACTGGACCATTTCAGTTCGCCATCGACTTCCGTTTCTGGACCAAAGCTGCGGCGACTGCCTTGCAGGCGTTGCCGGCCGCTCTGCGCGGTGCCTTCTACAAATCACTGACGAGAAGGGTCGCGGTCTCTTCCAAGATCAGCAAAGCTCGACGGTTCGCCCTGATCGAGCATCTCGCTACCGCTACTGCGGCCATCTAAAGATTCAAAGTTCTCATTCTCACTCCGAAGCCCATTTACAAGACTCTCGGCGCCGCCGCCGTGGACCACCACCGCCCAGGTCATCGAAGTGGATGGTGTCTGACCACCAGCGCCTGTCTTACACCTCACACGGCCATTGCTAGATCGGTTTCCGGACAATTTTGGCTGTTAGGTGCTTGACAACCGCACTTAGCTGGGTGCCCGCAGCCGTCGTGCTGTTGAGAGAGGGGGCAACTCTCGGGCACAGCCTTTCAGTTTCCACGTCCTTCGTCGGAGTTGTCCCAGCCTGTGGTAGCGCCGCCACAGCCTCTCGAGTTTAGCGAGTGTCCCGGCGCTTCCACAGGCGGCGCTCTCAACGGCTTTCCGGATTTTGAAAGTTTGAAAGCTCTCCGCAGTCCGCAGGGAATAACCAGCTTTCAAACCAGCTGTGGTCCCCCAAATTGCGACCAACTCCAGGAGGATGCACAGCGCTGCTAGAAACCTGTTCGCTGAGAAGTGATTGAACTATGAGCGAAGACGCCGTAGAAGATCCAATCAAGAGGATCGAAAGAAAGTTTTCTGAGGGTGAGCCGCAGGTAATTCAAGCGGTTCTAGAAGGTTTCTACCCGCTCGACTTCACCCTTTCGGACCGTATGCCACGATTGGGTGAAAGTTTACTCGAGTTCTATCAAGACAGTGTTCAAATCAGGGAGGCTGAGAAGGGAAATCAGCGCATTCTCAGAGCGAATCGAGATGGAATCCTGATGATTCTGCAATCAGAAAGCACGAGATTTGTTCTGACTCTTGGGACGAAAGAAATCGATCTTGATGAGCTCCAGGAACACCTAGGCTTTTTTTACTCAAAAATCTGGAAAGGTTTGAACGCAAAGAATTTGACCGCAATAGGGACACGCGTTACAATGCTTTTTGACAATCGGCAGCCGCGAATCCGAGAATTCGATCGTAGCGCTGTGGTTGCCAACGATCTACAGGCTGTCCTAGGTGTACAGAACTTAAAGCTTCGGCAGTTCCAAGCTGAATTCGGACCTGATGACGGTGGGTTTGGGACTAAAATCGACTTAGGTCTCAAAGAAGCCAAAATTGAAATACCCAGCACGGAGTTTAAAGGCACTCGGTCGCTGAAGATTCACGGTGCTGTTCTGGACGTGATCAGGCCTTACAATGCCACGAGGCTCAAGACCTCATACCTCGAAGAGACTCTTGAGATGACACAACGTACATTCAACGAGATCTTCGGAGTCGAAACTAGTGAACAATAGCACGAAAATCGAAGAAGAAAGCGTCTCCGTCCCTACAACCTGGCTAGACCGTCCGGAGAGCTATTTTGGGATTTTCGACGAGATTCTTCCACAACGACGGAAGTTTGAACCGGGAGAAACGCTCTTCCCAAGAGCACAGATAAGCCAGAGGACTGAAATAGACTCACACTACAGGTCACCTTCCAAACGCAGGAAATGGATTCAGTCGCTCTTGAAAAGGTATCGTAGAAAATACCAACCCCTGCTGCAGTTGGATGACGAGCCAGTGGACCGTGAGGCATTCGAGCGAACCTTTCACCTTCTCTTTCTGTATTTGGACCGGATGAGTCTTGAATCACCGAAGCCCTATCTCACGGACGGCGATGAAGGCTCGGTCGATATCGTCTGGCGAAGTCCATCCCGCACGGTGATGGTTAACGTCCCGAGCCGAGAACCAATTTACTTTTCAGCAACCGATGGAGAGTTCAGTCTTTCTGGCTACTTGCCGGAGGATCGAGTAGAGGCAGGATTACTCGATTGGATTCAAAGAACCTAGTCAACTGGTCCTGGCCGAGGGTCCAGTGGACCTCGTAAGGCTGGAGCTCTTGGGTAGCCCCGCGGTTGTCGCACTTGTGGGGTGGATTGATGGCATAGCCATCCTTCCAATGCTGAAACCAGTTGAAGGCGAGTTCCGTTTCGACACAGAGGTGATTCCCGACAACTCCCTCGTCTTTCGAGCGGTGCTCCATCCTGATGATTTTGCCGAGGACGGACTCAATCCAAAACGCGCTTTTCGCGATATCGACAAGAAGGGTAAAGCGGCCATGAGTGTCGACTGGGACAAGTATTGTCCCAACGCAGAGCACGCGCTAGCTCGGCGCAAGCCTCGTACTGACGACAAGAAATGGCGAGTTTACTCCGCTCTTGCGGGTAAAGTTCGGCGGCCGGGTCCAGGAATAAAGCTCCTGGTGGTCCACGACCCGATACAACCCTCCAACGAATTACCGAAGGGAAACCGGGCTCACTCATTGGTTGAGAACACTTCTGGAAAGAAGAAGGACTATGATGCCCGTGCAGCGCTTCTCCATCTCTTTCAGGAATGTCTTGCTTAGGGTTGAAATGGTCCCCGTTCTGCAGACATCTCAAATGACTTAAGGAAGGTCGAGA
>CAYRFU010000547.1:0-2844 GCA_964423525.1 uncultured Burkholderiales bacterium
TAGCTCAACCAAAGGAAAGAAAGCAGTGACGGTCGTCGCTGATTGTCAACACGCTAGCCTCGGGAGACTTCTTGCTCGTGCCAGGCGGAAAGGGCTTTGGTCGCAAGACGGATCGTTTCTTGGATCTCGGGGCGACTTTCGACCCACTGTTCGAAGCTCATTTGAAAGTCGTTGGCCCGGTTCTCCTGCAAATACTGAGAGAACTGAATTAAGAGGAGATAGCGCTCCAAAAACTGATTACTGCGGGCGGCCAGGGCTTTCGTCTCACTACCGTGGTGACCCTGCGGAGGAGGCCGGCGGTTCAACACGGCCTCCCTAAGGTTTTGGACAGCATTGGCTCGCTCGATGGCCAAATCGGTCGGTTTGCGCGCGGCTGAGAAGCTTTCCAGAGCTTTGGCTAGATCGTTGACGTCGTTGACTCGGCCGGCTTCGTCCTGAAGGTGCTGACGGGCCAAATCCGATTCCAACGGCTTGAGGTCGGTAGGGGAGTGGATGGCTTGCTCGATCAGGTCGGCAATGATCATGCCTGTGGTCGTTCGTCCCCGCCCTGCGTGGCAATTGATGATTCTGACGGTGTCCGGCGACTGGTCTTTTAAAATTCCGAAAAGCTGGTCGTAGTCTTTAAATTCCGGCGTCTTTTCGTCGGTGACGGGAACTCGTTCAAAACGGACTTGATAGCCCTCTTGACGCAGCCCTTCGAAGGCCTCGCGCGGGGTCAGAACATCCTCTGGGTTGACCCGAACCCAACTACGGGTCAGTTCCATCTCGGTGCTCTCATCGTGGAGCAACACGGTGCCGCCGGTGCGATGAATCTCGGCGATCACATCTTGCTTGAGGCGGGCTTCGATAGCCTCGAGTTCATCAGATTCGATGCCCGTGGCCTCCAGATTGCTGAGGGGAAAGTTGAGCTCCCGCAGAGTGTGGGGCTTGCCTTTGATGTAAATCACGGGCTCTTCTCTCAGGTTGATCCAGGTACATTCTCTCCCTCCTGGTCCGGCTCCATTCATCTCAAGAACTTTGCGAGCGCCCTCCAGAGTAGGCTGGGCGACCCCTCTGATGGCCGAGCCGGCCAACGCCCGATAGTTGGGGGCTCCTTCTATGCGAGGTTGTTTGTGGACCTCAGTCTGAAGCGAGTTTTTGTGGAGGCCGGGATACTGGTCGGTCTTCAGGATTCTGGTGGGGTTCAAGAGAGCACCCTGGCGCTTGAGTTGGTCAGCGCTATAGAGGAAGGCGGTGGCGCCCACCGGGTCGCTCGCCACCAGACTCTGCAGTTGAGCGGCCAGGATACCGGATTCGAGGGCGCAGTCTTCCGCCGGACCGCCGAGGGGGACCTCTTTGGCGCAGTAGGTCGTGACGACCTGGTCGACCGGCTCCGTTGAGGGCTCGCGTTCCCGGGCAACGGCTTTGTAGCGGGCAGCCATCTGCGAGATATGTAACGGCGTCAGCTCCAACGAATTACTCCCATACGCCCCCTGTGTATGATACCCCATCGAGGCCGCCAGGCCTTTAACTGAATGTAAACAGAAAGCGCAGGGGCGTAGGCTCCTTTTGCGAACCGGTGAGCCGATGAATATTCTGGTTCTTAACTGTGGCTCGTCCACGGTCAAATTTCAGCTGGTCAACACCGATGTCCAGACGCAAAAAGACGATAGCGATCGTCGCCTAGCCAAAGGCGTTATCGAAAGGCTGGGCGGAAAATCGATCATGACTTTCCGGGGCGAGGGTCGATCTCCCCATCGAGAGGCCGAACCCATGCGAGACCACTCGGCCGCCATCCGTAAGATTCTTGGCTGGGTTGTTTCCCCCGAGTCGGGCATCGATTCGGTCACGACCATGTCCGACATTCACGCCGTTGGGCACCGAGTGGTCCACGGAGGGGAACATTTTAAAGCCTCCACTTTGATCACACCAGAGGTGAGGGAAGGGATTGTCGACTGCATCGACCTGGCGCCGCTCCATAACCCGGCTAACCTCAAAGGGGTCGAGGCCATCAACAAGCAACTAGGGGAGGGGGTGCCTCAGGTGGCCGTTTTCGACACTGCTTTTCACTCGACCATGCCCCCCGAGTCTTATCTCTACGCCATTCCTTACCAGCTTTATCGGCGACTCAAGATTCGACGATACGGTTTCCACGGGACTTCCCACCGCTATATCGCTTATCGATATGGGAAGATGTTGGGGTTGTCGAAAGATCAGGTGAACATCATCAGTTTGCACTTGGGTAACGGTTGTTCAGCTTGCGCTATCGCAGGAGGGGAGTCGTTGGAGACTTCCATGGGGATGACCCCTTTGGAAGGCCTGGTGATGGGAACTCGTTGTGGCGATCTCGATCCTTCTTTGATCGAATTTCTCATCGATGCCGAAGGGTTGACGGCTAATGAAGTGGATACCATGCTCAACCGCTCGTCGGGCTTGATGGGAATTTCGGGTCTCACGGGAGAT
Source organism: uncultured Burkholderiales bacterium (assembly GCA_964423525.1). Classification (GTDB taxonomy): domain Bacteria; phylum Vulcanimicrobiota; class Xenobia; order Xenobiales; family JADMJV01; genus CAYRFU01. The sequence goes on from CAYRFU010000547.1 coordinate 2,443, forward strand.
ATGCGAGATCTCCTGGCCGAGAGGGAAGAGAACGACGACCGTCGGGCTCGTCTGGCCATTGAGATTTTCTGCAATCGGGTAAAAAAATACATCGGAGCCTATCTTGCTCGGATGGGAGGGGCCGACGCGGTGGTCTTCACCGGAGGGATCGGGGAGAATTCCGCCCCTATACGTGAGCAGATTCTGACCGGTTTGGAATGCTTCGGACTGAGTCCTGATGCCAAAGCCAACCGAGCCGTCGAGGGGACCGGACGCATCTCAAGCGAGACGTCGACCCTGGCAGCCTACGTCATCCCGACCGATGAGGAGCTACTGATCGCCCGAGACACCGCCCGCTGCGTCGAAGAGAAGGCTTAGTTCTTGAAACCGCTCGGGACGTTCGCGCTTTAGGGTGCGGCGCAG
>CAYRFU010000548.1:0-2801 GCA_964423525.1 uncultured Burkholderiales bacterium
ACTGCTGGTCCTCTTCGGCGACTCGTACCTGATGATACATTTCGCGGACGTCGGCGGCGGCTCCGACGGCCTTTTCCCTCAACCGAGCAATCGCAGAAATCAGGGGGATCACTAGGTCAGGGCCCTTCAAGAGATGATCGTTTAAAGACGTCCCGAAGCACGATGCGGCTGCGTCGAAGACCATTCTCGGCTTGGGAGGGTTTTTATTCTCATTCGTCGTGACGAAAATGGGCAAGTACCAAGCGCGATCGCAAGGGGTGGCTAACTCCTCGGGGGTGGCGACGCGTATGTAGCCTTTCTCTTTCATCTCGCGGATGTGTTGGTTGAGCCACGCCAACCTTTCTGGGTTTTTTTGCAGTGATCGCTCCAGTGAGACGAGCCTTTTGAGGGCGGCGTTGTAGTTGTTCGGCAGTGTAGCTTTGTCGTCCTTCCAAAGCAGCTTGACCTCGTAGCGCGGTCCCACCTTGCGACACGATTGTTGCGCGATCTTCATGGCTCTTTGGTCCTCGTCGGATGCGAGCGGCTTGCCTTGCCAGCCCGAAGCGAGGTTCTCACCGGCGAAATATCGCCTAAGCTCTTCGTCCATCGAAAATTCTTCGGAGTCAGCGGTCAGGAGCAGTTCGTTGGTAGTCGTGTGAGCCAGTCGAGATGAGGATTTGCTCGTCGCCGGTACTTTACCGAATACGACCCAGCCAAGTGGAGTTTTCATTGCGATGGGTTCGTCTGGCTTTCCTTGTCTTCTCCATCCAGTGCACAGGCTAGCGTGTGGCAAACCGATTAAGATCCGGGGCTTCGCGTTGGCATAACCCGCTATGGGTGGACCTCTTAGATGAGGGCAGTTAGCGCGCAGTTCGTCGATATTCAGGGTCTGGGTAGGCAAATTGAGCCCGGTCATAGTGCTCACGTGAGTGAGCTTTCGATGTCGGTCGCTAGTCATACTCGCTAGGATAACTTCAGTGATGAACGATTCGTTGTCCACGGTCTCGATTTCTTGGGTCCATCTCAGTCGGAGCGATTGTGGAGTGCCTGACAAGCCTAGCTCATCAAATAGATCGCGATCTATCAGCGTCACGCTCGATCCCATGTCCATTAGAGCGAATTCTTCGAACATCTTACCGTCGGTGCCGCGCACCCGAACAGGCAAGATTTGATACAGCGTTCTCGACTTGGTACCCTGCAGCATTGTTCTGGGCACACCGCCTTGAGCGGCTGTTGCGCTCGCGCCCCGCTGCGGAGGGTCGGGTGTTCTGGCACTACGATGCAGCAGAGGATGATACCAACAGTTGCAGCCTTCGAAGCCGCACTTACGATCCCTGGGACAATCAGCTTGCGAGTGACCCACCGAGCTCAAGCACCGAGGACAAACACTCGTCGACAAAACCCAACGCCGCCGCTCGTCGGCGTGCATTTGAAGGAAACTCGGACAAGTGGTGAGATAATGCCTCTCTTCGCATCTGAAGCACCTGGGAAGACGGCGGGCCGGAGTTGGAATTTGGGCGCTGGCTCCGGAGGATTGCTCCTGGATCTGAAGCCTGGCGTCGCGTAGCTTAATTTTCGGCTCGGCGGACGGGTCAGTGGCTTTGACCAGAAGAAAGTCGACAAGCTCGGGCAGGCCCGCGTCCGGGTGGCTACGGAGGTGTTGGCGCCACCAGTCCCGGTGCTCGTCTCTCAACATCTTGACGACGCGGTCCACCAAAGCCGGGTGGTAAACGTAGTTTTCGTTCCCCAGAGCGCGGGCGGTTGTCACGAGATTTTTTATCTTGAGCGTGAATTCCAGCAAACGGTCTTTTGGCAAGTCTTTGGGCGGCCGGGACGCTTCAAGTTCTTCGACCAGGTTCCCCAAGGTTGCCCTCGAGTCCCCGTACATCAGCCGAAGTGTCTTGACGATGTTGTCGGGGTCGTTTCTGACTCGTAGTTCGTCCTTGATCAGCTCTCGGGCGACCCCACCGACCGCCTTACTTAGCTCGGCAATTAACTCGTCTTTGCCGAAACCACTGGCCTTCAGATGACGATAGACCGCTTCGAAATTAACCCACATGTCTCTTCGGCTCCCGTCGAACGAAGGCAAGGGCTCGGTGACCATCTGGCGGAAGCTCTGCACGATCGGATACCCGGTCGGGCGGACGTGGGATGGCTCGCGACTATATCGGGATGGGTCTTCGCTGGTCACGGGATGGTCCCTCAGGTTCAGACGATCTGAAATCGCGGCCAGCAGCTGTTGAATGGCATCACGCTGCTCGTGGTGGCGGGTATCACGGAGTCCTTCGATTAAGCGGGGACTTGACCGGGGTTCATTCGTTTCTGCACGCCCTTCCCTCGTGGATACGTTAGGGAAATTGAGGTCCGGGAACTCTTCTGCCTGAAATGGGCCTCGTTGACCATTTTGACGGGTCTCGCGGCGCCGTTCGGTGAAGCGGGGGCTTGGCCGGGGCTCATTCGTGTCGGCGTCCGGTTCGTTCGAAGGCCCTATTGGAGGGTTGAGGAGCGGGTTCGGAACCTCTTCTGGACGGGGAATTTCTGCTCTTACGCCACTGTAGACATTAGCAGAAGCTCCAGCAAACGCATCCGACGGGCGCCTACGTGGGGTCGGGACCGGTGGTTTCCTGGTCGCGGTGTCGCCAAACCCTGACGCATTTCTCCCGCTCTCCATGGGGGTGGATTGGTTCTTGTCCAAGGGGCCGTTTGTGGCGCGTGGGGGACGAAAAGTCCCGAAGGTCGGTGCTGTGCGATTCGACGGGGTCGTAGGTTCGGTCTCGTGGCGCAAAGCACTGTCCCAGTTTTCGGAAACCGAACGCATCGCA
>CAYRFU010000549.1:0-2794 GCA_964423525.1 uncultured Burkholderiales bacterium
GCGCGAGGCCGAGAAGGCGATGGAGAAAAGTCCGCATGGGCGGCAGAATCGCCCGGAACGGACCTTCAAGCTATTGGGAATGTTTGGGAATATCGGTCACCGCAGTCGCGTTCACGTTCCGGCGCTGAAGTCGGCAAGATTCCCTCTGAAGCTTCGACAAGCGCGTTTCAACCAGCTAGGTTCGCTGTGCCGCACAAGATTCCTCTCCACATCGCTCAAATCACGCGATAGGGTCTTCGCAGAGGTCTACGACTACATCTTGTGGACGTGGAGGTAGGCTATCGAGCAGAGGTAGTAGCGTATGAAGGAAAGGTACCGGGTCGTATCGCTGTTCTCAGGAGCGATGGGGCTCGACATCGGCCTTGATCAGACCGATCGGTTTGAACTTTTGGCTGCTGTCGAGGTGGAGCCAAGCTTCTGCGAGACAATCTCTAGGAACGTAAAGGCAGGCAGGGTCAGTGGGAACCCCGCAGTTCTGTGCCGCGATATCTCTGAACTGACCGTAGACGAACTTCTGGAGACTATCGGCGTAGCACCTGGGGAAGTTGACCTACTCGTCGGTGGCCCGCCTTGCCAGTCGTTTTCAACTGCCGGTCGGCGAAAGAGCGTACAAGACCCTCGAGGTACGCTGCTCTGGGATTACTTGCGCTTCATCGAAGGCCTGCAGCCCAAGTTTTTCCTAATGGAAAATGTTCGCGGCCTAGTTTCTGCTGCGCTCCAGCACCGACCCATCGCCAAGCGGCCGGAAAAAGGAGGTCCGCCGCTAAAGGCAGAAGAAGAACCGGGTTCGGTCATTCGTCTTTTTGCAGATGATCTACAAAAGGTTTCTGGCGGTCCATATCATATGGATTGCTTCGAAGTTAATGCAGTCAACTACGGCGCTCCTCAGCTAAGAGAGCGAGCCTTGTTCATCGGAAACCGCTTCAACGTAGAAGTGGACTTTCCGAGTCCCACACACGGAAGCCACGACGTCGCTGACACACCAGATCTGTTTTCCCGAAATGAACTGCAGCCGTGGCGCACTCTGGGTGATGCACTTGCCGGCCTAAACAGCCCTGGTGATGTCATAATGGACTTTAGTCCCCGCAAGAAAGGCTTCCTCAGTATGGTCCCTCCGGGGTCAAACTGGAGAAGCCTCCCTGATGAAGTGCAGCGAGAGTCCATGGGCAAGGCTTACTTTGCAAAGGGTGGGCGCTCAGGATGGTGGCGTCGCCTCAGCTTCGATCTGCCATGCCCAACGCTGGTAACGATGCCCAACCATGCTAGTACATCGCTATGTCATCCCACCGAGACGCGCGCGCTTAGCCTTCGGGAGTATGCGCGAATTCAGGAGTTCCCCGACGAGTGGGAGTTCTGTGGAAAAACATCCCAGCAATATGCTCAGGTCGGAAACGCTGTTCCCGTTCGTCTAGGACGGGTTACCGGAGACGTAATTGCGTCTTCCTTGGATTCACTCGCTCTGAAAGACTGGAAGGCTCATCCCACACCGCCTGAAAGCTTCCGCGTCATCTATATTCAGTCACACGTGAGGACGCGCCAGTGGTTCAAGGCGGGAAAGACGTTCGTGCGTGATAGCTCTGGCGCTTCAGACAATACGAAATACGCGGCTCCGGTAACGCGGAAAAGAGTTAAGAATTTTGGAGTTTAAGAATGGCTAGAGGTCATCCCGGCCTGCCAAAGAATGTTGCGCCTGTCGTTCTGAGAAAGGCTGACATCTTTCGAGACCTCGCTCGCATTGATGCTGATCCGGCTGCTCGGCAGCGTGTTCTCGATATGGAAACCGACTTCCGGCATCGGATTTCTAGTCATATCGCGGCACTTCCGGCGTCAAGTTCTCAATTTCAGAAGTTCAATACGAGCCCGTTCGTGTTGATGTTCTACTCCAAGCAGCAAGGCTACAGTCATGTCTCGGAAATCGAGAAAGATATAATCCCAGCAAAGGTCTTCTCGTCTATGGAGACGTCTGCTGGGAGGATGGTCGAAACAGTCGTTTTGCCCGTGTATGGCTGGCAGACCGTTCTGTCGACGATGCACTCCGTCGAATCTGTTCTCGATGGGAAAAGAGTTGCACCTGGTCAGACCCTTTACGCGGCAACGCTCAAGAGCGGTCCTAGGTGTTTAAATGACGAGATGGCTAAGGATATCGGCGTCGATGTTGTAACCCATTCACCTGACTGGGCGAATGCGGCGGGAGCAAATACAGTGGAGTTCACCTATGGTGTGCTCTACGGAACAAAGCGTCAATCGAACAAAAAGGACTGGCACATTCTTCGGAATATTGGACAGGTTGTTACGCCACCTGCCCAGATTATCTCCCCTTGTACTGGGAATTGGAGCATTTCGTATCGATCTCAGCAGCTCACGGTCAATTCAACAGTACGCGTCGGCATCGAGTGGTGGGACTACCTTGGGGGGCCAGGGACATGGGTTGAACTATGCGCCGCATTGATACGGGCTTGTATCGTCCCCAGCAATTCCGTCCGCCAACCACCCACTTACTCAATCAGTGACCTAGGGGCAATTCTTCGTCTGGACTCGCTTCCGGCTGGCTATAACGTTGCTCTTTTGCAGCATAGCCAATTGGAGTGGCTTCTCTTTCTCGCGAGGCATTTCTGCGATGAAATCCGCCCCTGAGCGTCTTTGAAATCGAGGGAAATCACTGAATTTTGCCGATTCAGAGCATCCACGCCGACCGGATCACGCGCCCGGCCTCGACTCCGGACCGCACAGGCACCGTTGCCACCTCCTCGTTCAGCCTGAGCCCCATGCTGATGAGCCCGTGCAGGGCGGCGTG
>CAYRFU010000550.1:0-2788 GCA_964423525.1 uncultured Burkholderiales bacterium
CGCGTCACCTGGCCGACCAAAGCTGAGCTGGTAGCGGGCACTGTGGTCACGCTGTTCACACTCTTGATGTTCGCCAGTTACCTGGGTCTGATGGATTACGTCTTCGGACAGATGCTCAAGTAAGATTGCGAGAGAGGACACGACGCCGGGCGTCGTGAGAGATATTATGGCCGCCGAGAATGAAACCGCTCCCGCCGAGGAAACTGTCCCCGTAGAAGAACCTGTCCAGACTCAGGATGCCGTCACCCCGGCCACCGAGCCCGAGGGCGAATCCGCTTCTGAACCGGTCGCAGCCGAGCCGGAAGCTCCCCGAGACCCCCGTACCGCGTGGTATGTGATCCACACTTATTCGGGTTACGAAAACAAAGTCCGCGACAACCTCTTGCGGCGCATCGACTCGATGAACATGCGCGACAAGATTTTTCAGGTTCTCGTGCCCACTGAAGAAGAACTCGAGTTCAAAGACGGTAAAAAGAAAACGGTCCAGCGAAAAGTTTACCCCGGTTACGTCTTTGTCGAGATGATCATGACCGAGGACAGCTGGTATGTTGTTCGCAACACCTCGGGGGTTACGGGGTTTGTTAGTCCAGGCGCCAAGCCGGTTCCGCTGCCGGAGGACGAGGTGAAGCGGATCAAACAAATCATGGGGATGGAAGCGCCCACTCGGGTCAAGATTCATCTGGCCGTCGGCCAGCCAGTGCGCGTGATTCACGGCCCCTTCCAAGACTTTCACGGAGTGGTCGATGAGGTCAGCCCCGACCGTGAGAAAGTCCGGGTGCTCATCTCGATTTTTGGACGCGAGACTCCGGTGGAGCTCGACTTTGGACAGGTTGAGAAGCTGTCCTGAAGCTGGAAAGGTAACCAAAAATGGCGAAGAAATTGAAAGCGATCATCAAACTGCAGGTCCCCGCCGGCAAAGCCAACCCGGCTCCTCCGGTGGGACCCGCTCTCGGTCAACACGGAGTCAACATCATGGACTTCGTGAAACAGTACAACGAACGCACGGCCAAGCAGATGGGCATGATCATCCCGGTGGAGATCAGCGTCTATGAGGACCGGTCGTTCACCTTTGTCACCAAAACGCCCCCGGCCAAAACCCTTTTGCTGAAGAAGGCCGGTCTGGAGAAAGGTTCCGGTGAGCCCAACACCCGGAAAGTCGGCAAGGTGACGAAGGACCAGGTGCGTGAGATCGCCGAGCTCAAAATGCCCGACCTGAACGCCAACGACATCGACATGGCGGTGAAGATCATCGAGGGCACAGCTCGCAGCATGGGCATCGAAGTCAAAGGTTAGCCGTTCATAGAACGGCTCGAAGTGGGAGGTTGCCAAAACTGAGGCAGCCGGCCGAACCACAGGAGGAAACATGGGTAAACGAGACAAGAAGTATCAAGAGGCTCTCTCTAAATACAACAAAGACGAGCACTACGAACTGTCGGAAGCTATCGACATCGTCAAGAATATCGCCTTCGCCAAATTTGACGAGACGATGGAGATCCACATTCGGTTAGGGATCGACCCTCGTAAGAGCGATCAGACTGTTAGGGGAACAACCGTTCTTCCCAACGGAACCGGTAAAACTCCCAAAGTGATCGTTTTCACTAAAGGCGACAAGATTCAAGCCGCTGAGGAAGCGGGAGCTGACCTGGCCGGTGCCGACGACCTGATCCAGAAAGTCAAAGATGGCTTCTCCGACTTTGACATTGCGGTGGCTTCCCCTGATATGATGGGAGCCGTCGGTAAAAATCTCGGCCGCGTTTTAGGCCCCAAGATGCCTAACCCACGAGCGGGAACGGTGGCCCCAGATCCGGCCAAAGCTGTCACCGAGCTGAAATCGGGTAAGATCCAGTATCGGGCCGACAAAACCGGCATCGTTCACTGCCCGGTCGGGAAGGTTAGCTTCGAAAGCGACGCTATCCTCGAGAACCTTCGGGTCTTGATGGAGGCTCTGGTGAAAGCCCGACCTTCGGCCGCCAAAGGCACCTATCTGCGCACCATCAGTCTGACTTCGACGATGGGGCCTGCAGTCAAAGTTGACGCTGTCAAAGCTGCCGCCTTCGCCGGCGTCCGCTAATCAGGTTGGAGGCTGAACAGCCAGGCCTGGGCAAGCGCCTTCAAGACCAAAAGCCGAGTCTCAGAATCTCCTTCTGGCTCGGCCTTTTTCTATTTTGCGTTTTGTTGCTCTTGCCGACTCCCGAGGGAATGACCCTCGAGGGTCATCGAGCCCTGGCCGCGGCCTTATTGATGGCCACCTGGTGGATAGGGGAGGCCATGCCTATTCCTTGCACGGCTCTGATCCCTCTGGCTCTGTTTCCCCTGATGGGGGTGATGAAAGCCTCCGAAGTCGCCCCTAATTACGGGAACCACAACATCTTCCTTTTCATGGGCGGGCTCTTCATGGCCATGGCTATGCAAAAGTGGAATCTCCATCGCCGGATCGCCCTCTTGATCGTCAGTCTAAGCGGTCAGAGACCAAGCTTTTTGGTGTTGGGCTTTATGGTGGCCACCGGGCTGATCTCGATGTGGATCTCCGACACCGCTACCGTCATGATGATGATGCCGATAGGGTTGGCCGTCATCTTGCATTTTGTGGAGAATAGCCACCTCGAGGGTGAGCGTCAAGCCGATTTCGCCGCCGCTCTGATGCTCGGGATAGCCTACGCGGGTGTGATCGGAGGGATCGGCACTCTGATCGGCACGCCTCCCAATCTGGTATTGGCCGGAACAGTGCAGAAGCTTTTGCCCGGCACACCAGAGATCGGATTCGCTCAATGGATGGTGGTTGGTTGCA
>CAYRFU010000551.1:0-2787 GCA_964423525.1 uncultured Burkholderiales bacterium
GCGTCTCCAGCAGGATACGCGTCGCCTAGTCCTGCGCAGCTTCGAATAAGACCGGGTCATTGAGCAGATTGAGCGCCTGCAGCGGAGTATTCGAGCGGTCGCGCGCGCACTCGGAGACGCTGCGCTCGGAGGCGTCGAAGCTCATCAAGAAGGGGTACGGCACGGTTCGCTGGAAGTGGATGTAGAGCCCGCGGCGGTAGGCTTCCGGGCCTTCCGGCGTGTCCCACTCGAAGCCGCCGGCGTAGCTCAGGCTGGTCACGCCGTCCGGGATCGGCGGCTTCACGCTTTTGCCGCCGACTTCATCGTTGAGCAGCCCGGCGGCGGCCAACGCCGAATCACGAATCAGCTCGGCCGGCAAGCGCAGGCGGTTCTGGCGGGCGAGGTCATCACGGCCCTTTTCGTGGTCGAACTGGTCATTCGCTTTATCGCGATGAAACGCCGCAGTCGCTTCCTGAGCGAGTATTGGATCGACATTCTGGCGGTGCTTCCTTTGCTGCGTGTTTTCCGGTTTTTCCGGTTCTTGCGACTGCTGAGGGTGCTGCGCCTATTCCGGATGGCCTCGCTCTTAACCAGCAACTCGCGGGTCTTTCAATTCCTATTGAAGCGTCGAGCGGCGGAGTATCTCCTAACAGGCTTCCTGATCATCTTTGCGACCATTTTCGGGACCTTAGGAATGTCTCACTTTCGGGGCTCGGACAAACACGGCTTCCATCGCCTCGTCCAGTCCTTCTGGGAAACGATTTTCAGTCTGGTCGCGGGAGAATATATCGTTTCTTTTCCCGAGACCCTGGGAGGCAAGCTGGTCATTCTGTTCGTCCAGTTTTGTGGACTGGGTTTCTTTGCTCTCTTAACCGGTACGGTCTCGGCTGTGATGATAGAAAAACTGAAAGAAGGGGCTGTTCTCAGACGAATGATGTTAGAAGATCTTGAAGAGCATATCCTGGTCTGCGGGTGGAACTCTGGGGTGGAGACGATTCTGCTCGAGCTTCAACACCATCCTGTCTTCCGGCAAAGAGATATTGTGGTCATCGCGGGACGCGAAGAATTGCCTTCGATGGACCTCCCCAACCTGAGCAGGGTGCGTCTTCTTACAGAAGACTTCACCCGCGCCGAGGTCTTGCTCAGGGCCAACGTGATGAAGGCTTCGATCGCCATCATCGTTTCCGATGTGGCCCAGGGTCGGACCCGTCAGGATGCCGATGCGCGCACTGTCTTGGCGGCCCTTACTATCGAAAAGCTCAACCCGGATGTCCATACCTGTGCCGAACTCTCAAACGCCGTCAACGAGCCTCATTTGAGAATGGGCGGAGTCAACGAGGTGATCATCACCCGCGACCTGGCCGGCCATCTGTTGGCCCAGGCCGCTCTCCATTCAGCCAACGTCCACCTGCTCCAGGAACTGTTACGGCCGACCCAGGGGAATACCCTCACCCCCCAACCGGTTCCCGAGGATATGGTCGGGGAGATGTTCACCGAAATCCTGACTCCGTTCTATCGAAAAACGGGCGCCATACCGGTGGCTATCGAGCGGGCCAGTGGCGAGGTTTTAGTCAATCCCGGCAAAGCCAAACTGGAAACCGGTGACACTTTACTTTGCGTGGCCCCCGCTCAAGTCTAGCTCAGGCGTGGGCTTCGAGCAGTTTCAGCAGGTTGGCCTCAGACTGAAAGCCGTTCTTGCGATCGACCGGCTCGCCGTTCTTGAAGACCACGATAGTGGGGAGACCCCGAATCTGATATTTCACGGCTAGAGGCTGATCGTCCTCAGCGTTAACCTTGACCACTTTCACCCGGCCCTCGTTCTCGCTCGCGAGCTTATCGAGCACCGGCTCAAGCTTCTTGCAAGGCGCACACCAGTCGGCACCGAATTCGACGAAGACGGTTGTGGGGGCTTGCAGGACTTCGTTCTCGAAGTCTTCTTTGGTGACTTGTTTCATGCTGGAGCCGTTTCGCGCCCGAGCAAGGACCCCCTTTCAGTCCACCCATAGGTTTCCCAGGAAGCGGTCTCCGTCGAACCTCTCCTCAAGCACGGCTAACAGCGGCTCGGTCATGGGAGGGTGCAAGACCAGGTCAGGAACTTCGGCCAGGGTAACGAAGCGAGCGTCACATAGTCGGGGGTCGTCTCCGCATTTTAACTGCCCACTCTTGACGCGACCATCAAAGACCAGATGGACGAGATGGCGAGACTTGTCGGGGGCCAGCGTCTCACTGGCCAGCAATAGGCGCCCGACCTCAACCTCAAGACCGGTTTCCTCCCACACCTCTCGAGCCGCGGCCTCTTTAGCGCCTTCGCCAAAGTCGACACCGCCACCGGGCAGAAGCCAGTAGCAGCGGCCCTGCTTCTGGTGACAAACCAGCAGCAGTCGGTTCTGGTCGCGAACGGCCACAGCCGCTCTCAATCGAAGCGCGGGAGAACTGCTCATACCTTTGTCAAAAAAGCCCCGACTTGGCCGGGGCTATGAAACGCCGGCCCGCCGAGGGGCGAGCCGGGTCGATCCGTCTCCGACTACTTGATGGTGACGGTGGCGCCCACTTCTTCGAACTGGGCTTTGATTTTCTCGGCTTCTTCTTTGGGAAGGCCTTCTTTGATGTTGGTGGGAGCACTCTCGACCAGCTCTTTGGCCTCTTTGAGACCCAGGCTGGTAACAGCGCGGACGACTTTAATGACGGGGATTTTGCTGGAGCCGGCGGAGGTAAGTTCGACATCGAACTCCGTCTTCTCCTCAGCGGCAGCGCCGCCACCGGCAGGGGCGCCCGGCACAGCCGCAACGGCCCGACCCGTCGGCTCCT
>CAYRFU010000552.1:0-2782 GCA_964423525.1 uncultured Burkholderiales bacterium
GTCTGCCGCGCCTGCTCCGTTGGGAAGTCGCGCGTTGCGCCCAGCCGCGCTCCCTCCGCTCCTCGCCGTGTCCCGTCGCTGCGCTCACCGGAGCTGGGAGAGAGCGAGCGCGCACGAGACGGCCACTGCCTCGGAGCTCTCCTGGTCCTCCATGGCCCTCAGGCAGCGGGAGAGGGCCGCCTCGAGCCTCTGGATCAGCTCATCCCGCTGCAGAACGGCCCCCTGAAGCTCGGCCACGCGTCCTTCAAGTTCGGCCACTGCAGCGGCCGAGCCGGCCTGTTGGGATAATCTCTCATTTTGCTGCTGGAGCTGCCCCACAGCCTGGCGGGCCTGGGCCAGCTCTGCTTCGAGGGGGGCCAGGCGAGGGTCTTCGTCTGTTGGGGAGGAGTCACGAGCTTCCGCCAACTCCTGATTGAGACGGGTGATCTGCTCTTCCAGTTCAGACACCCTGGGGTCGGGGCCGGAAGCACTCTCGGCCCGGGCTTCCAAAATGGCCATTTTCTGATGGGCGTCGCGCAACAACCCTTCGGACTGGGCTAGCTGGATCTCAAGCATCTGAGCCCGCTCTTCAGCTTCGGCGCCGCGATTCTGTTGCAGCTGCTCGTTCACCTGATTGGCCTCGGCCAGTTGGGTCGTCAGCTCTCGAATTCTATTTTGGGCCTCCGAGAGGTCTTGGGGCGATCCGCCACCTCCGGCCTCGGCCACTTGTTTCTGCAAAGTCCTGATAGAACTCTTGGCCTCCTTGAGTTGGGCCTCAAGCTTTTTCTCGCGGGAACTCTTTCCGGACGGAGCGCTACTGGTGTCGTTGCGTCCCCCTGGAAGAAGGCGACGAAGGGCTGAGAAAAACCCTTTCTTCTCGGGCTTCTTGGCTACCGAAGGGGGGGGAGTGACCGGTTTGCGTCGAGCCTCCTCGATCTCGTTCTCGCAATCAAGCTTGAACTTATTCAGATCGTATGGCCTGATGCCGCCTGGGGCTTGTCGAAGCAACCCGGACTTGATCCAGTTGCGGACGTGCTCAGTCTGGACCTTGAGCTTGGCGGCCGCTTGGTCGATGCTCATGGCCTGAGAGTTAGGACCCGTAGTCTTCTTGCCTAGGCCGCCGTGGGAGGCTTGAGGCGAGTCGCTGGAGGGTCCGAGATTTTTACTGACGAGTCCTCGGCGTGCCACTCTTTCGTCCTGTCTGAGGTTGCTGCCGCGAACCTCTGGGATCAATACGAGATAGGGGGGCGAGATTACTGCTTATAAAGGCTCAATGTGTGGCCAACGAAGCTCGACCCCTGTTTCGACAAGACTTTGTTGGAATTCGGCTAGAATTTTCTTTTGCTCCCACACCTGAGCGGGGTTGGTCTTGAACCTCCGACAGTAGGCGACCAGGCTGCCAGCCACTTCACCCACGTTCCACTCGACCGGGTGGAGTCGATAGCACCCGTTGGTGATGTGAGTCACCCCTAGATTCTTTCCACCTGCCAACAAATTGGTGACCCTCTGAGGTAAAAGAGCGCCCAGGGGGATCTGGAAAGGCAAAGCTCCCACATCGATATAGTTGTCTCCTTTGATGGAGGGGTGGAGATCGATGCGATAGGCTCCCACCCCCACTGTATCGGGAAAATCAGTGGCCCGGACGTGGTCGGCCGCCAAACCGGTCTCAGCCATTCTGGCCTGGAGCCCCACGTGCTGCTCCAATACGGTAAACCGGGCTTTCAGACGTCGGGACTCTCGGATATAGGGCTGACGGGCCAAGCCGTCGGGGCTGCCGGTGATATCAGGACGCAAGCGCAGGCCGGGCCAACCCGTTCCGCCGTCAGGTCGGGGAGCCTCGGTCTGCATCCAGTAGAACAAACTAAGGCTGAGCTGCCGGGAGCCTTCAAGATGCCTTTCTCGCTCTTCGGCAGAGACCTCGATAATCGACCCGTCGAGATAGTCGATTTGAGGCCAGTTGACCAGCACGATATCGCTCTCATAGCGACCCGGCAAGAAATTCTGTCGGTCCGCGATACGCCGGAAGGTCCACAAGTCCATCGGTCCTCTTTCGGGCTTCGGCTGGATGGGGTCAAAGGTTCGTATGACTGGATCGAGAGTGATGGGATGGGTGGCTGACCAGCTGAGGAGCTTGCTCCCCCAATCGGGCTTCAAGGCGGGATAATAATCCCTCCAGTAGGCGTAGGTCGAAGGTCGCTCAATGGTGTGATCTCGGCCCGGCTGATAATCCACCACGAAACACCAGCTGATAGCCTGAAGATTGAGGGGATCGGCCTGGTCAGCAGCGTGAGGCTCCCCGGTCTCAGCCCGGGACTCCGCTCCGGTGACGTATTCCACCCCCGCCAGGGGGAGCAGATCTCCGGTCTCGGTGGCGTCGATGAAGTAGGGGGCCTCAAGCACCCTGGCGAGGCCTTGACCCTCAACGGTCACGGCCTTGATCCGGTCCCCTTCGGTCCAGGCCGAGGTGGGCACAAAGCCCCGAAGAATCTCAAGTTGACCGCCGCTGACGTAAGGCCTCAACTGAGCCTCCAGGACGGCCAGGCTCACCTTAGGCTCATGACAAATTTGGGAAACGAAGGCGGTGCCGGGGTTCAGGGCTCTGGCTTGGCGGGCTTGTCGGGTCAAAGGGTAGTGAAGGCGATAGTGCTGTCGGATTCTCTCCCGCACCAGTCGATAGCGTCGGGTGCATCCGAACTGCTCGATCCACGGGTGCTCATCGGGAGGAACGGCTTGCGAGGTCAGCTGCCCGCCTAGCCACTCATCGGCTTCGGTCAGAACGACCTTCAGGCCGCCTTCGAGGCCG
>CAYRFU010000553.1:0-2771 GCA_964423525.1 uncultured Burkholderiales bacterium
GGCCGCTGACCCGTTTCTTTCTCGACCCGATCGAGGGCCGAACTGATGGCCTGAGCAAACTGCGCGACACTCATATTGCCGTAGTTGCCCTGCCCGTCCAGGTCGTCGACCACACCTCGCTCTCCAGACCCGTGGCCAAAAACCATCAGACGAATTTTCTCTCGCCCGGGAAACTGCTTGACCGATTGGTAGATGAAGTCTTCAAAAACCTGGGCGTCGCCCATGGACTTCTTGGGATTGAGACGCCGAAGCGGTTCCAGAGCTCCCTTTTGAACGTAGTCCAAGCGGAGGTTTCGCTTCTGGGTCTGGTCGGCGTGAAGAAGAACAATGTCGGTCTCCTCAGTCGATCCGGTGGCCTTCAATTTGAGCACGGTGTCGTCGTAAAAGATGAATTTGCTGTCCGGGTTGTGGAGGGGCTGGTGATAGGCCAGGAAGAGATTGGTTTTCGGTTGGTCAGGGTCGACCCGGTCCGATTCGACTTTGGTGAGGGGAGCCATCTGCTTGAGCTGACCCTTCCCGAGATGGACCATTTTGCTGTCGGGCGTTTGAAGAAAGATCGTGCGGCCCCTGCGAAAGTGTTGGGAAGCCTCCAGGGGGTCCACCGATCGGGTGCTTCCGTTGCCGGCAGCCTGCCAGAAACGGAAGCCTCTCCCTTCGAGGGTCGCGAAGCGGTCGGCCACATCGGAGACTTCCAGGGGAAAACAAGCGCGATAGACTTGGCGAACGAAATCGGCCTCGTCTTGACAGGCGATCAGGTCCCCACCGGGAGTGAGGATGGCCGTCTCCATTCCGCTTCGCAGAGCCATCTCGGCGATTTCAGTTCGGGCTTTCAGCAAGCCTCCTCGGAAATCGCCCTTATCGTGGCGAACGAAGGTCATTCCGCCGGCCGATTGGAGGCGTTCAAAAGCGGTGTGAAGGCGATTGCTAGAGTAGTCCGGCTGGAGCCGCCGCCTGTGCAAGAGCTCTAGTTGAGGTCGGTCGACCAGAGTCGGGTAGTGGGGCCAATCGCCCTCCAGCAAGACTCTAGCGATGCCTCCCTCCGAGAGAACGCGAAGCATTTTCTGGTGAGCCAGGAGAGGGTTGGTCTCGGTGGTCTCCGTGTGGCGGGCCTTCCACTGGGTTTGAATGTCTCGGAAATACTTGCCGCTGGCGTCCGTGATCAGGAGATCGTCAGGGTAGTCTTGGTTGGGCATGACCAGGGCACCGGTTTGGCTGAGCTCCTCGATAAGGCGCACCGTCTCTCTCTGTTCCGGTGTTCCACCTAACTCTAACTCCTCGAGTCCCTCAAGATTCACTGGGTGAACGGCACCGTCGGAGGCTACCATCTGGAGGCTCTGGCCTTTCTCGAGCATCAGGGTGGCGGCGGCAGGGTCGGTCTGGAGCCAGTTCTGGTGGGTTCTGAGGGGGAGAAAGCCCATCACCTTATCGCCTTTGATGGGGAAAAAGAGGGTCCCGCCCTCACGCTTGAGACTCTCCAGTTTTTGGTGGATGGGGCTTTGTTCCTGGCCGCTAATGAGGGCGTGGTAACGTTGGACTTCTGCTGGCGAATCAAAGGCGCTGACCATCCCGTCGAAACGGCCGATTCGGAGCAAGCCTGTCTGGTTTTTCTCCCAGGCCTGCCTCAGGTTCGTCTCCTGGTCACCGGTCACGGCTAATTCACTCAAAGTCTGACCTAGCTCGGTTTCGGGTTTCACCGGCAGGGGGTCATCGCCGGCGATATCGAGCAGATTGTCGAGAAGATCGACCGGTAGCGGTGTCTCGGCTCGGGACTCGGCTTTGCGGGTCTGAGGAACAGACGGACGGTGGACGCTTGGACGTATCACCTGACTAGTCTGAGGCTTGACCCTGAAAAAGCTCTCAAATTCAGAGTTTTTTCAGGATCGCGCTAGAGTGTCGGTTCTATGAATCCAACACGCCTTCACGAACTTTACGGACCGATCCCTCCCCAACGACCAAAACCTCCTCGCCCTGGCCCCAAAACTTTGGTGGATCAGACTGTCCGAGATTATGGAACCTTTGGAGGAGGAGTGGCCGGCGCCAGCCTGGCCGTGGTCGGTGCTCACGCGGCTGGAGGTGCGGCCCAGGCGGCTGGTCTAGCTGCTGGGCTGTTGGCTGCTCCCGCCATCACCATCGCCTTGGGATTCGCGGTCGTGGTCGATGGCATAGCTGATCTGAGTCATCTCTGAGTCGATGTCCTGAGTGCGCCGCATCCACCGGGTCGTGAAGTTCGGGGTCGCGCAGGCCCGGGGGGATTTGGCGTCCATGCGGGATTGTGTTCATCAAGATCATGGTCGGCATCCTACTCATCTTGGCGGGTGCGGATTATTAGCGAGATGTTGCCGGGTCGAAGAGGAGGGATCTTTCTGCCCGAGAGCGCAGACTCAAGCGACTATGGGCAAATTTGACTACGACTTGATTGTCATCGGCGGCGGTTCTGGAGGGGTGGGCGCGGCCCGCCGTGCGGCCGAATACGCCGTGCAGATTGGGCCCGACGAGATGCGACCCGCCGGCTTCCAGCGTGTGGCACGCGCTGCAGCGCCGGTAGAGGCGCCGGCCGTTTTCAAGGTTCGCCGACAGCAGATCGCCGTCCAGCGCTTCCAGAACCGCGCGCGCCTGTGCGTTGAGCTCCGCGCGGTTGCGCTCTGCGCCCGCTGCGCCGCCATGCGGTTCGGCCGCCGCAAGTCCGTCCGCGGGCGATGGCCCGCAGGCGGCGAGCCCCGTCATGACGTCGAGCGGAAGAAGGCGGCGCATGGGCGTCCTCAGGCTGGTCC
>CAYRFU010000554.1:0-2760 GCA_964423525.1 uncultured Burkholderiales bacterium
GCCGTCTTCGTTTCTGCATCTCTCGACCTTCCTTAAGTCATTTGAGATGTCTGCAAAACGGGGACCATTTCAAAACTCCAAAGCTCTCTGGTTGCCGCTCGGCGGAGGTTAGAACTCCGGGAATAGTGAGACCGACCGTGGCGACCTATTGGCGACCAAGCCGCCGCCAAGCCCCGGTTAACCCGGGACCAGACAGTAAGAAAACCCTGTAATGCCGGGCTCCGTGGTAAAAAGCTGGCACCCGCTGAACCGCCAGCCAGAGATTCGCAATATGCGAGTCTGGGCTGGAGGATTTCTGTAAAACCTATTTAATTCTTCAATGTGGCTCTGAACATTAAAAACGAGGAAGTTGAGCAACTCGTCTGCGAGGTCACCAGAATGACCGGCGAAACCAAAACCGAGGCAGTACGCAGGGCTCTTCTGGAGCGTATGGAGAGGCTGACACTCCGAAGAGAACAGCGTGGACGCGAGGACGTAAGAGCGGCTTTGCGCCGCGAGATCTGGTCGTCGATCCCTGCGGAGTTGCGAGGTCGCGGTTTGGCCTACAAGTCCGTTGACAACCTCCTCGGGTTCGGCCCTGAAGGCGTCTGATGGTTCTCGACACATCGAGCATCCTGGCCATTCTTTTCGAGGAGGCCGAATCCGATGCACTTATCGATGCCCTGACGGCCGAAGAACCGGTCGCGGTGGGTGCCCCCACCCTCGTGGAGACAGGTATTGTCCTGGGGAGCCGTCTGGGATACGAGCGCCTGGTATTGCTGCATCGCTTCTTGCAGCTATTCGAGGTGACCACAATTTCTTTCACGGAGGGTCACTGGACGGCGGCGGTTGAAGCCTACCGACGATTCGGCAAAGGTAGGCATTCTGCCAGCCTGAATTTTGGGGACTGCCTGAGCTACGCGAGCGCCGAAGTGTCTGGCCAACCGCTTCTTTGTGTCGGCGACGACTTCGCCCAGACAGACCTGTCACTCGTTTTCTGGCGGTGAATCAGGAACAATTCCGGTGAAAAAGACAGGCTCAGATCGTAATCATAGCGATCTCAGAACAGAGGCTTATCACGGACAGGTGAGAGTCTTTGTCTTATGCCTGCTAGTGCTTTTGACTGTAGCTCGTTCTGATGGCAGCCTGCTGTTGATGGATCGCGATCTCCTGGTCCTCTTCGATGCTCCGGGCCATACCCTTCAACAGATTCACGACCAGGGTAGTCGAAAGGTCCGGTCGGTGGTAGAACGCTCCCTACTGCCGGTTCTGCAGGAGGTAGACCAGACAGGTCTTCTGCCGGTTCCCGAAGCGACTGCCCGGGAGCCATCGTTTTTGGGACCCGAGAAATCGACCACTATCCTGACCGAAGAACTCCCTAAACTGGGTGAACTCAATGCCGCTTTCGGAGCGAGTCAGCCTACTCATGCTGTGGCCCGCTGGGGCTTAGAAAACCCCTCCCATCTGCCCCACGCCCTGGAACGGTTGGAAGAACTCCAAGCTCTTCCAGGCTGGGCTCGTAAAACGATGTCCAAGATTTCCCAAATGAGGTGCGGCGAGCAGCGTCAGTTGGCCCGGGCCAGTTTGGCGGCTGTCCTGGCTGAGACCGGTGCCGCCGCTCCCAACCGGGAAACGGTAGCTTCTGCCTCCAGCAGGCTCCTCGATATGGCCCTGAGTTTGAAGAAGCACTCTTCCTCCAAAGCCCTGGCATTCCTGACAACAGGCTATCAAGCTCTCGATTCTCTTGTGTATGCCCCCGGCGTCAGTCACTCAACCAGAGATCTGCTGCTGACCACGGCCCGTCATACCGGTTATCAAGAGGGTGGTGACCCGACCACAGCCCTGCTGGGCCTGGCAAGTTTGAAATCGGAGGGCTCGTTGACCTATACCCCCTGAGGCCAGGGCCGATCACGGCTTGCAGCCCCAAACGGGTTTGGGCAAGGTGCTGCAGAACGCCGGGCTTCTCTGAATGAGCTTGGCTATCGCCTCAGTCGGATAGAGCTCGTCTCCACCGGGGATGGCCACGGACACCCTCCGCGTCTCCATTAGAGCGTCACAGTCAGGGTGGCGGCGAAGGAACTTTTGAAGATGACCGGCGGTCGTCTCTAGATGTCCGCCCGCGAGGCCTTTACAAGCCATCGAGAAGACCGTTCGCAAAGCCATTCCCTGCCCGACCTCGTCTCTTTGGCCCAGCAGCTCTGAGGCTAGCATCCCAACCACACCAGTCTCGCTACCACAATCCTGCAGGTCTGCAAGTCCTAGAGCTCGAGCAGGGTCAAACGGTGCTTGCCTGGAGTAGCGTTTGGGTCGAGGCGTTCAACTTTGGCCGCAAGCGACAGCGCTACTCCCGAGCCTTCCGAGAAGCCGAATATTCGAAGGGGGGCTTGCAAAAAGTGCTAAACCCTGGATTCGTACTCGAGTCTCACTTCCATGCTTGTAAAGACACTTTTTTGCGGGAGTAATGACCCGCCCCGGAGGAGCCCCTCGCCCGCTAAATCGAACGGCTGCCAAGAGGGCCTGGACCTGATGGGGCTCGAGCGATTGACTAGCGCCTCTAGTGATTGGCCATTGGAAGCGCCCTCTGGAGAGACGCTTCTGGGCCAACCAATTCAAAGGTGGGAGTATATTCTCCCAGAGTCCGTTAATTGGGAGGCGCTGT
This sequence comes from uncultured Burkholderiales bacterium, assembly GCA_964423525.1. Lineage (GTDB taxonomy): Bacteria > Vulcanimicrobiota > Xenobia > Xenobiales > JADMJV01 > CAYRFU01. Next base: position 2,639 of record CAYRFU010000554.1, read on the forward strand.
ATCGTTATGGCGACAGAGTCGGTCGCGCCGGGTGTAACTGCTCCCTCTCTACTACCGCTCTATCGCCTCTCTCTGCTTGAGATGTTCGGCCGTTAACGAAAATGAGGGAGACTCGCTCCCTC
>CAYRFU010000555.1:0-2735 GCA_964423525.1 uncultured Burkholderiales bacterium
GTCGCCACTCACACCCTTGGACCTAAATGGCGTCCCGCAAGAGCTCAGGCAGGTTATCCATGAATACAACCGTCTCTTGGGAAAGTTCAATCCCTCCCAGGCTCGCAACAGCGATGGAAAAAAATCTATCCGAGGAACCTTTCTCAGGCAGAGTGAAATCGATGCCCTCCGAATCTGCGCCATCCCCGTGAACGGGGCCCTAGGTCTGGTCCTGGCCAGATGGCTGCGCGGCTCCTCGGGTCCTCAAACTTGCACCTTGGATTCCCGGGGTAATCTTGAACTTCGCGGGCGCGACGGTCAGGACTTTGTGGTCACCTACCGGCGAAACGGCAGTCAGGTCCAACGGAGATATCACCAAACTTTTGAAACCCCCCGCTTTCGCGCCAACGAGGCTCCTGGTGGCAGTCAAATCGGCCAGGCCACCAATCTTGGCAGTCTGATTTCGCTCGCCAAGCCAAAGGCGGAAGAGTCCTCGCCAAAACCGGGATCTTTCTGTCCCACAGAGAACCTGCGATGGGACCTCCAGGAGGCCTTTTTCGAGCACCAGAACGCTACCGGTCAACCGGCTTTGACCGGTCCGGGACTGGAGCAGTTCTATCAAGCGACCCTGGGCGTCAATCCTCAGGCCCGAGTCTCGTCGCTGGCTAAGTGGGCTTTGCGCCACCGTGACCAGCCAGAGGCAGTGGACCTGGCTTTCACGAAGCTTAAGGGAGCGACCGGTTGGTCCTATGAACAGCCCGACTCCGTGAGGGTTCTCAAAAGAGTCCAGCAGATCGCCCGTCAGCTCAATCAAAGCGGTGGGGCTGAGCGGCTAGGCGCCCTTTTTGTCTTGTCTCAGATCGACCGAGAGAAGGACGACCACGAGTCGATTCGTGCGACCCTGGCCCGGGGGGCTTCACTGGCTCTGGCCGAAGGAGATCTCCGACCCGACCAGGCCGACGCTTGTCTTCGAGGTGCCTACAAGGCTTGCCAATTCCTGGTGGGCTATGACCATTGGGTCCAGCCCGCTCTGAACGGACGAACTCTCGAACTTGAGGGCGATGAACCGTTAGAGCGCAAGACCGCTCTTCGTGGCCTGGTCTCTCTCGACCCAGAGGTCGAAGCCCAGCTCCACCTGTCAGCTGCTCAATCAAGTGCCCTCCCTGGTCAGCTTGAAGGACGCCTCTTTGAAAGCTATTACCAAGCCCTTCAGCCTCAGAGCCCAGAGACCAGGGTCCGGGCTCTGGCCGAGTGGATGCTCGAATCGGGCTGCCAACCTGCGACCGATAAGATCGGATTGGAGGCGATGGGCCGGCCTGGCCATCCGGAGCTTCGGGACCTGATCGATCTGGCCAAAAACCTTCCAAGCTATCAGCGGATGGGGGCTTTGATGGTATTGAGTCACTTCGAGGGATGCCCCGACCAGGCTTTAGCCGCTGGCGCTCGCCAAGCTCTCTCCAGGTCAGGTCTCGATGAAGACCAAGAGAACCAGCTCTTGCTGGGGGTTTTGGCCGCCTCGGAAAAGATCGGGTCGCGGCAGCACCAAGACTTTCAGGTCGCTCGGCTTTGGCAGCAAGCCCCTATGCATCTAGGTGACAGTGAGGCCAACCGCTTGCTGGTGCGATGTTTGGCTGGCGACCCCGTTTCAAAAGCCAAAGGGGACTTTTCCCTGACGTCTTGCCTGAAGAGTCTGTCCTCACCGGAGGCCTACGCCAAGCTTACTCAGCCGCAACCGATGAGCAAGAGGGATCTCGATAGTCTTCACGGCGCTCTGGCCACTGAGTCTCCTTTGGAACGGGTGGGAGCTCTCGCCTCCTGGGCTTTGGCCCGGCCGGAGTTCACGGACCGGGGCCTCGCTCTCCTGGCCACATCGGGCAACTGGGGAGAGCGAGGCGAGACGGGGACGGTTCTCGACCAGGTGACGCGAATAGCCACCGTCGCTAAGAGTCGAACCCCCGCAACTCGACTAGCGGCCCTGCTGGTGCTCAGTCGGCTTGCAGATGGGGAGCCGACCGACAGCTGTCGCCAAGCCGTAGCCTGGAGCAGTGCCATCGGTCTGGCTTACGGCCAGGTCCATCCGAACCATCAAGACCAGCTTTTCGCAAGCCTGACGGATTTTCAGAGAAGCCTTATGGTCTGGGATAAGGAACTGACAGGGCAATTTGTCGAGAACACCATCCAAGGCGAATCCGGTTCTCATGCCACAAACGCAAAAATCACCCACTACCAAACAGCCCAACTCGATGGGAACGCTTTGGCCGCTTATCAGGGATTCGCCAAAGAGCCGTTTGAGCCAGATCCTCCCCGCATCGGAAGCTTCGCGGCCATCAAACCGCTAAGAGCCCTGGCCAAAAGCGGTGCTCAGGTAGTCAACCGGACGGGTGAAAACCTCAACGCTGAAGAGATCGAACAGATCTTGGAACAGGTTCAAGATGAACTGTGGCTCGACCATCCAGATTCTGACTCTTTGACTCGGGTCCAAGACGGTTCTCATCTGGAACTCGCTGCCGCTGTTCACGACCCAGACTATGCGACCGAGGTAGCCCGGTCAAAACAGATCGAAAATCGGCTCAATGCCGTGCGAAACCTGGCCGCTCGGGGCGCCATCTTCTTGAATTCAGAAGGAAAAAAGCTCGGCGCTTTCGGGGCCGTTTTAAGTTCACCGTTTCATTTCGCGCTACCAGGCTTCGAGCCTCGACCGGCCCCGACCGAAGAGTCGGCTCTGGAGGGGTTTGCCGAAGTTTTCAGTCAGGCCC
>CAYRFU010000556.1:0-2728 GCA_964423525.1 uncultured Burkholderiales bacterium
CCCAGGTCGCCGAACTGCCCAGCCAGGTGGCTGACCTGATGTTCGGCGTGACCCAGCTCACCGGCCAAGCTAGTGGGCAGCAGGTCGATAGCTGCTTCCGTCTCCTCGAGAGCCAGAGCTTGGGGCGTGATGGAGTGAAGCGTCTTGTCGGCTTGGCCAATCATCACTCCGTGAGCGTCCTGGGTGTAGCTCATCGAGAAAGTCGGGGCTTCGATGTCGTAGGAGATGGTGCCGTTCGGGTTGACTGTCTGCTCGACCGTGGTTCTCATCAGCGGGCCGCCTTCTTCCAGGGCTCCCGCCATCGTGAACGTTCCGCCGTCGGGGGTCAGGTGGCCAGTGATCTTGTTGGAGAAGAAGGCCTGGTCGGTTCCGCAATCGAGCCCTCCGGAGGTGAGAGCGCAGTCCTGTAGGCCGACGTGACCCGCTCCGGCCAGTCGGTCGCCAGGCTTTTCGTCGAGACCACCGACAACCTCTAGCAGCGAACCTGCGCCGGTGGTCAAAGCGTCGGGGGCGGGAGCGTGGTTGATGTCTAGCAGATCCAGTCCACTGGAAGCCTGAGCCGTATGGGAGCTGGTGAAAAAGTCTTGGTGCTGGTGAGCGCCAACCAGGGAGGCTCCTGCCAGCGCCAGAGCGCAGACTAGTTTCCGGCTAGGAACCAGGCCAGCCAGCCGTTCCCGGGCCCCTTTCAAGTTGAGACCCTTTAAGTTGAGTTGCGAGAGTTTCATCGGTTGTAACCTCCAGAGCGTTTCCGTTTCGTCTTGCTAGAATTTTACAAGCCGTTCATAACAGAAGCGTTAAGAAGCGTCACAAGTTCGCAACAAAGACTACCTGAGCAGGTGGTCGAGGGCTTGATAGCCCAGACGGCCGGCGATGATAGCACCGGCTACAGGCGGAGCCGTCAAGGCGAAGGCCGCTACCGCCGTCGCGAAACCAGCCGCGAGCCCGTAGGCAGCGCCCGTTACAGGTTGGCTCGCTTGGTGTCCCAGGATGGCCCCAACGAGGGCTCCTCCCGCCATCCATCCGGCCGGGTGAAGGCTAACTGCGGCCCCGATTGAGGCGCAAGCGACGGCTCCTGCGGCTTTGAGAAGAAAACGACCTGCACGATTGGCGAAGCTGCGCTCAGGCTGAAAGCTATCAAGGGGGTCGACCTCTTCAGATGCTTGGTTCCTCGGCCGTTCGGTGGAACGTCTCTTCCACCCAGGAACGCTGAGGCCTCCGTTCAGGACCATCATCATAGACAAGGTTATATCACGAGGTCCTTACCAATTTCTGAATTTGTTCATCTCTTCGTTACCCCTCGGGTGATGGGCTTGGGAGATGATCGGAAGATGAGAGTTCTGCGTCACCGAGATTTCGCTCTGCTTTGGTGGGGCCAGCTGGTATCTCAACTGGGGAATCAGCTCAATTATATCGCTTTGGCCTGGTTGGTGCTGGTGACCACTGGATCCACGACGGCCATGGGTGGGGTCTACCTGGCTCAAGTTTTGCCGAACGCTTTACTGGGCTGGGTTGTAGGGGTGGTCACAGACCGTCTTGACCGATGCTGGTTGATGATCGCCACCGACTGGCTCCGAGGAGCGCTGGTAGCCCTGTTGCCCCTGGCCTACCATCTGGGGATGCTCCAACTCTGGATGGTCTACGGCGTGACCTTCCTGGTCTCGACTCTCACGCTAGCTTTCTACTCGGCCGAGAAGTCCGTTATCCCGGCCCTGGTAGACGAAGACGATTTGACCGAAGCTAACGCTTTCGCCGAGATGACAGCGCAGGTGGCCAACTTGATCGGACCCGTCCTGGCCGGAACACTGGTCGCTCTTTTCTCAAATGAGATCTTCGTCCTGTATCTCGACATTGCCACCTTCTTCGTTTCGGCCCTGGCCCTCAATCTGATGGCCTGGCGCGATCGACGGAAGCAGAGAACCGCCGCAACGGTAGGGGAGTTGATGCAAGAGGCTCGTGAGGGGGTGGAGTTCTTGCTCCGAGGGCGATTCCTGCGCATCGCTTTCTTGACGGGCACAGCGGCCAACTTCCTGGTGATGCCGTTCGCCGTTGTCTTTCCGGTCCTGGCTGAGAGGACGCTTGGAGCCGGCCCCGAGGGGTTCGGCTGGTTGATGGGTGGCTTGGGCGGCGGACTGCTGGTAGGCTCACTCTTGGCTGCCCCACTCTCCAAGAGGCTCTCGCCTCTGGTCTTGATCTACGGCGGGATGGCCTTGCTTGGAGTGAGCTTTACCTGTCTAGCCTGGCAGACCAGTCTGGTCGTTTGCGTTCTGCTCGCTTTTACCGCTGGACTGGGGGTCTCGCCGGCTAACGCGGTCGTGATCACGATGGTTCAGAAAGTCACTCCCGAGGAGTTGCAGGGCCGGGTTTTCTCGAGCATGTTCGCGGTGGTGGGCCTGGCCGCTCCTCTGGGTGTTGCGCTGGCTTCGTTCCTGCTTGAGCCGTGGGGCCCATCCTGGGTGCTGGCTAGCATTGGGGTGGCTACTATCGGTGTGGCTGCTGTCGGCGGGGCCCTGGCTGCTGCGGTGGGTGTTCCTGAAGCTCCTCGGACTTGAGGAAAAAGTAACAAGACGTTTACAACTTTAACGTGGGGTTCAAGAAATCCGTCCACGCCTCTCGTTACGCTTGTATCAAATCTACTTCAGGAGGCACAAATATGTCAATAAATGCTGCAGCCACGGGGTGCTTCTTTTGTTCGTCGGTAAAATCATCCGGCCAGGAGCCAGACCCTCTT
>CAYRFU010000557.1:0-2694 GCA_964423525.1 uncultured Burkholderiales bacterium
GGCAGGGCTGCTTAACTCATTACCGATGTCTGCAGGAACGGAGCCGCTCCAGGTCACCCAGCTGTTAATTGAAAAACAGAATGGCGAAGAGCAATCAGAGGCGGAGAGGGAGAATGCCGACAGAAACACGGTCTCCAGCGAGGATGAAATTGATGAGGATTGGCTGAACCGCTTCGAGGAAGAGGGTAAGCTGAAGTCCACAGATGAAATGAGACTTCTTTTTGCCAGGGTTTTGGCGCAGAAAATTTCTGAGCCCACGAGTTGCTCGGAGAAAACACTTAGGATTGTGTCTACACTTGACAGTGATGTGGCAAAGCTTTTTCAAAGATTTTGTTCGCACACAACGGTAATGCTCAACACGGAATTTATTCTGGATGCTAGGGTGGTAGTACATTCAGGAAGAGCCTCAACAAATGGGCTAACTCCGTTAGGTTTATCCTATCGTCAGCTACGAGTTCTCGAAGAATACGGTCTCGTCAACTCTGATTTTGACGGAAGAAACTCCTACCAGCCAGCAGTGCTCAACAATGAAACGCGTTCGCTTGGCGCTGTACTGCGCCATCAAGGCGTTGTCTTCGGACTCGAACCGGTAAGGGAGAAACCGGGAGACCTCACCGTAATCGGCCCAAGTCTTACCCTCGGTGGCATCGAGCTTCTCGCGGCGGTAGAACTCCTTCCGTGTGAAGAGTACACTGTGAAGCTCAAAGAGTTTTTTGATGGCAAGGGTTACAAGCTCAACCAGGTCAACATAAGTCAACAGCTTGGCTGCCGACGATTGCCGGTTTAGTAGCGAGCGTTAAAAAGGAAAATCTTATCTTCCAAAATCCTCTCGCACACCATAGGCACACTTTCGCTCCCAGAAATATCAAGAAACCCCACAACCACGGGCCTCCTCGCGCAATGACACGTTGATTCGCAATCAAAGCGTCCTGGGTAAACCTGCGTTTTTAACCGGTGACTGAAGCCTGTAACCACGGCCTTTGCCGCCGTGCTCAGGCGGTCGATTTACAAAGAACCTCTCCTCGAGGCGTTCTACCTGCCACCAGCTAGGACCGTTGAGCTCACCCGATATCCTAAGGCGGTCCCGCCGCTGACTCATTTGGAAGGCCTCTCAAGGCCGGTCTATCGTGCTCCTCGAACCACTGCCGGCAGGAACCAGGCCGTTTCTGAAAGGGCCGGTTGTTCAGCTCGTCGAGGAGTTTCCAGATTGATGAGTTTAATTCGGCCAGATTAAAAACGTCATGTTGCGGATACGGGCAACAATCCACATCCCACTGACCTTGACCGAGGATTCCACCTTGGCCTTGTCTTTCGGCTTTCTCTTTCTTGCTGGGATGACGGCAGGTGAAGTGGGAAGACATCTATCTGAAGGACTACGTTGCGAGACCTACGCCGGCCTGAAGAGGGGCGCGAAGAGACTTGTTGAAAAACGTTATATGGAGCGGATTGTAAACGTCGCCTCAAATTTTTCCGAAGCCGATGACTGGGATGTCCGCCAGTGTCTTGAGATGACCCACGTGGAACGGCAACGTGCCTCTCGCTTGTTGAAGGACCGCCTTTACCCGAACGCGGAGGATGTAAGAGATTGTCTGAGAGACAAATCGATGAAACCCACTTTTCTAAAGACATTCAGGAGTTCATCCGACTCCTCCACGAGCACGGCGTCCAGTTCGTAGTCATCGGGGGAGAAGCTGTGATCTTTCATGGCTATCCCCGATACACCGGTGATGTCGACTTCAACCAGGCCTGGGATGGTCGGGTGCCAGCGACCCTGTCAGGAATCGAACTGAACTTTCTCGGGGTCGAAGAACTGGTGGCCGCGAAGGAAGCCGCGGGGCGACCCAAAGATCTTGAAGACCTCCGCTACCTGAAGCGTCTACTCGACTCATAAGGAGTCAGGACCAGAAATTTTGACGCGAATGTTCGCAATGAGTCGGTCATATTCGGGAGTCGCGAAGAAGAGGCAGAAGGCAGAGCTGCCGGGGCCGGGTTACTAACAATTCGATACGAAGCCTTCTTCGCAGGACGGTAGAGTTATTCGAAAAGCCGTTTCCAGTCTTTATCAGCCCTCTCGATGAAGAGGACAACAATTCCCTGTTGGGTCGGGCGGTAGGCGAGAAGACTTGGCCCAACAGGCCAGAACCTGATTAAATCGTCACTCGTGAGGTCTTCCCGTCTATGCCCCAAGCCCGGATTCTCGGCCAGTATCTGACAGGCGTTTTCGATTTTCTCGACCGTGGCGATGGCGACATCAACATCGAATCGATGGGAAACGTAGCTCACGATCGAAGAAAGGCCCTTTCGGGCCCTTTCCGTGAGTATGTATGTTTTCACTCGGCGGTCACTCGGAGTTCTGCTTTCAGTTCGTTGAATACTCGCGGGCCATCGCAAACTCGCCCACTTTCGAGGTCGTTCAAACCTTCCTCCAAGGCGCCTTTTAGGTAGGCTATTGAGGCTGCCCTCGTGTCCTCGCGGTTCATGAGCAAGCGTAGTGCGTCTCGGACGACCTCACTCTGGCTGTTGTATTCTCCGGATTTAACACGGTCTCGTACAAAGCTCTCTAGCTCCGGGGTCAGGTCTACATTCATTCTTAGATCCTATGGTCGATATGGAAGGTTGTCAATCTTTGACAGGAGCAACGGGTGCTTCTTTTGTTCGTCGGTAAAATCATCCGGCCAGGAGCCAGACCCTCTT
>CAYRFU010000558.1:0-2689 GCA_964423525.1 uncultured Burkholderiales bacterium
AGGCTGAGAGGTCGACCAGGTCGGTAAGGCGGTGTCTCCACCGTTTTCGTTCCACGGCCTTGCGTTCACGGCGAACTCGCCGAGCTCGGTCGACAAAGGCTCGGTTCCGCTCCTTCACCTCATCGGTCTGGCCGCGCGCGACCTCAGCTGGCGTGACGTTGCCGAGGCTCAAGCGAGAGATTCTCTCGTTGAGGAGTCGCCGAGCTTTCTCACAAGCAGAAGCCATGGCTTCTGCCTCGCATCCTGGCCGCGGGCGTTTCATTTCGGACAGGCATTTGCATAGGATGGCGCGGTTATCTCGTTGCCCTCGCTCTATTTCGCCGTTGTACCATGGACAACCCGGTGGGATCCTGAGGTGCTCGTAATCCTGGAGTGCTTCCTGAAACACGGCGGTATAACGGCTATCCCGATCTGTCTTCCAGACCACCGTCGACACGAGCCCTTCGTTCTCTTCGACGACTCGAGTCATGCCGGCTGCTACGTGTTCGGCATCAGCGGCTTCCTCGGCCGGGTCGAACACCAATCGTTCCTGGCTGTGCAGGTCCTGAACAACACTGACCTCCCACTTCTTTCCCCAGGCGTTCACCTTGAAGAGATCGGCGCTCAGGACTTCCCGCAGCCCCTGAGGACGCGGAGCTTCAAAGGCCGGCGGAGGAGTTCTGGAGGGACGCCGGGAGGCGAGCTCTTTTCCGCAGAGTCTCAGAAATTCTCGTTGGACAGCCTTGTAGGAACCCGCTCCGATCCAAGCCTTCTCCGCATGGATGAGGTTGGCTCGCCCGGACTTTGCTCCCAGCGACGGCAACTCTTCCAGTTGCTCGAGCACGTGTCCGAGTTCGTCGTCGCTCAATCCCAGCTGATCACGGCCTTCACGACGGACATCTCTCACCCAGCGGAGGACTCGGCGGCAGATGCTACCGAACCGCAGACCTTGTGAGTAGAGGACTCTGAGAACGAGGCTCATTCTCATGGCGACTCTTCGGAGCGCCTCTGGGAAAGCCATTTGCGCACCTGTGGCGGCAACTTTTTTTTGAGTCGCTTGTCTTCAAAAAGCCCAGCCTTCTCATAGAGGTCCATCAGGAGGTTGGCCAGGGTATTCTGAATGACGACGCTCTGGTGCTCCTTTTCCAGCTCTTGGTATCGTTGTTCCAGCTCTCTTTCTCGGGCTGTCGGCTCTTCTCGTTCTTTTCGGGGGCGCCCCACCTTCTTGGCGTCCCAGGCCTCGGTTGCATTCTGCTCGAGTTCGCGCCGGAGTTGATAGAGATAGCTGCGGTCTATCCCCTTCTCTTGACAGTAAGCGGCCATGTTATCTGTCGCGTAGGAGCCTAGCACCAGCGCCAGTTTCCTTTGAGTCAATGTCTTCTCGTCCTCATCCATGTTTCGTGCTCCCTTCCTGAGCAGCCTTATTCCTGACCCTCTACCTACTTCTTCTTGAGCCAGCGCACGGTTCTGTCGAGAGGAAGAGCGAAGCGGCTCTTGACAGGTTCTGCTCTGGCTCGAATCCTGGGGTAGAGGGTCAGGAATTCGCCGTCGGCTTACCAGATGTCCCTTCCGCCTGGGCTTCGAAGCTCAGGTTGAGCCTCATCCCAGATCACCCGCACGGAGTTCGCGTCCGGGCCAGCCAGCACCAGTCGCCGCCCCTTCAAGTTGGCGGTCAGGAACACCCCGGTGGTTGCAGAGCAGGCTTGCTCAAGAGCGCTCTCGGTCGCCTCCCTCATTCCATAGAACCGGTCAGCAGGGAGCAAGCCGCCTATTCCCTGATGGGGTCGTTGATAGTTGTAGTAGTCCGAGTAGCTATCCAGGTCGGTCTGGAGGAGCTGAGTAGTTGGGTAACCCTCGGTGCGTGTTCGTAGCTTCTCTTTACGAAGTGTTGCATGGAAGCGCTCCACTTTCCCGATGGTCTGCGGATGCTGTGTGGCGGCCAGAATGTGCTTGGCTTTTAGTTCCTTCTCCACATAGTTCTGGAAGCGGGTTCGGCCACGCCAGTGGACAAACTGAGTTCCCCGGTCTGTCAGCACCGACTTCGGTGTCCCCCAACGTTCCACCACCTTCTGAAGCGCTGTCAACACCGCCTCACCGGTTTGCCTCTCAAGTGCGACCGAACCCAAGAGAAATCGAGAATGGTCGTCTAAGAAGTTCACCGCGAATAGGTGACCCCCGCCACCCTTTGGCACGTACATCACATCCGCCTGGACCATCTCCAATGGTGCTCCTGCTTCGAAGCGTCGTGGAGGTGACTCTTCTTCGCGCCTGGGACCTGGCTCCACGAAGCCACGTCTCCTAAGGTAGCGGTCCAGCGGTCGCCGGGCTACCTTCATCTGACGATGTCGCCGCAGATAGTCTCGCAATGATCGACTTCTAAGGTGGGGGTGTTCCGAGAGAACTTGGTCCACGGCCGCACGCTCGGCCGGACTCAGCTCCTTCTTCTTGCGGCTGCCTCCGCGTCTTCTGGTTGTTGTTAGTGCCTCAACACCTCCTGATTCGTAGCGTTCCAACCATCGATTGATGGTCCGAACCGAGCGACCGATCGCCGCGGCAGCGGCCTCGACCGTCGATTCACCGGCAAACATCTGCTCACAGAGGGCTGCCTTCATCTCCACAGGTACTTGGGTCTTGTTCATCCTTGTTATCCTTTCGGAGTGTGGGACGATTTCAGCCCGTTACGATGTCAACTTTCGGCGTGGCAGTACAG
>CAYRFU010000559.1:0-2661 GCA_964423525.1 uncultured Burkholderiales bacterium
CTCCCAGTTGGCCGACCTCGACCCGTTGAGAAGCGTCGGCGGTGACCTGCTCGAGCGAGGTGATGGACTCGTCCATCACCGGAGCCACCAGAGCCTCCGTGCCGGTGGTGTCGACAGAGACAGCCTGGGAGAGTTCCGTCTCGACCGGCCCTACAGCTTGAATGTCTCGACTGGCGACCGGCTCCAACCGAGCCCCCTCACCCAGGTGTCCCACCTCGACCGCCTGGTCGGCGGTGGCGCTGACCTCAGCCCCGGAGACCAAGGTCTGATTCAGTTTCGGTGCCACCAGGGCGTCAGGACCGACCGTCTCAACTTTGACGGTATCGGCGACGCGAGCCTCGACCGGTTCGGGAGTAGTGATTTCTTGATTGGTCACGGGGGCGAGAGTCTCGCCAGCGGCGCCTTCTTCTACCTCGGTAGTACTGGTCACGGTCGGCTCGCCGCTCGGGGTTTCAGTGTGGTTGACCAGCCTTCCGTTCTCGCCATACATCTCTCGTAAGGTCTCGGCGTCGTGACGGGTAGGCAAGATGTAGCCTGTTTCGGGAAAGACCAAGTTGGGGTTATCGAGGTTGTTGAGCTGAGCCACCTGGTCGCGCAGACCGCCATTAATTTCTTCCTGGGTGAAACCCTGGTTGCGGAGGAGTCCGTCGAGGTGGTCCCCGCGGGTCACCATCCCTTCGGCCGGGGTGCGGTTACTGGACCAACGCTCTGGCTTAACCGTGACGTATCCTTCGTAGTCGCCTCCATAAGGGTTCGAAACCGTCTGGACATCGGCGGCATCACCCGCTTCGGGAGCGGCAACAGTCGTGGTCGCAGCAGTGCCCCCCCCGGTTTGGGTCGTGGGACGCGGTCGCGGGGATGCGACGACGGCACGGGTATCGACGGATTGAATAGCCACAAAGACTATTTCCCGACAGTTGGGGAATAGTCTAGCCCGTGTTGCAAAAATTTAACATCTTTTACCAAAATAGGTCCGTGGCGGGACCTGGTTGCTTTGAGGATCAGGATTCTGCAAATCCTGTTGGATGGTCCGGTTCCAGTTTCGGAAACCGTCGGCCGCCTCAACGGCCTCTCCCATCGCTGGCTTGAAGCGACGCGCTTGCTGGCTGGCCCGCTCGCCGAGCCCCAAAGATAGGGGTAGGATGTAGGCGCCAAGGCCCGCCACTAAACCAAATCCGAAACAGGCCGCCAGAGGGAGCGATGAGGCGAACAAGGCCGCACCGAAGCCGGACAGAGCCCCAATGAGAGCCATTCTATTGAGGAAGGCGTCGGCCCGGCGCACCTTGGCCTCGGCGGCCCTCAAACCCGTTTCGAGCTCGACACCAGTGGCCTCAACCGTGTTAGCCATATCCAGAAGGGTCAGCTCGGGCGAGCTATTCGGCGCCCGCCTCACTTCATACTGCCGCTCGAGATGAGAGGCCAGGCGCCCTAGTCGATGATTGAGCTGACGGGTCCCGTAGTGGCCGGTGTTGTAGGGAGACACCACCTCTCGCCCTCGGCGGCCGTCGTGATACTGGCAGACCGCCCCGAGATAGCCCTTGTAAAGGGTGTAGCCCACCCCCTCTCCGCTGGATCTTGAAGGGATGAAGCGATCGACCTCCTTGGTGATCTCTCGATAGTGGGTAGGGTTTCTTCTCTTCCGTTGCTTCAGCTCCGGAAAGAGGCGAAAGAGAATCCCGCTTCTAGCCATAGCGGGACATCCAGTTCTGTTGGTCTTTGTAAATCTGGAACAACATGATCCGCCGCTCTCTCTCACTTCGAGGCCAGTGAGGAGGGGTGGGAGCCTGCCATCGATCGGGTGTGGAGTTGCTCACCCAGGGCGTCCGCTCTCGGGGGCGCGTTTGAAGCCAGCCCTCAAGGTGACTCTCGCTAGTCGGGGAATTCTGTTGAGTCTCGTCGAGAGTCTCTGGCTCGGTAGCGTCCCGGGGGGGCGAGTCAGCCAGGGAATCAGGAGAGCCTTTGAGGACTTCGATCGACTTGGAGTAGTAGTAAGCGGCTTCTCGGGCTTCGATCTCCACCAGATGGTGCTCCTCGATCGCCTGGCGATGGTCGGGTAACAGGCTTCGTCCGACGGCCAGACCAGCGAGCAAACCCACCCCGGCTCCCAGGAGCGGAGTTCCGAGGGCCAATCCCGCACCAAAACCCAAGCCTAGTCCCACCGCCCTGAGCACCATATTCTGACGGGTCTCGCGACGCTCAAGATGAACCCTTTGCCGTCGCGCCGACCAGCCCGCCTCTAGCACGGCGTCGCGGACGTCGTTGAGGGTAACGCTCTCGGCGCTGTGGGCCCAGAAGCCTTCATAGCCTCCATTGCCAACCTGGCGGGCACAGGTGTGGAGTCGCTGATTGAGATTCCCTTCCGGACGGAAGCTTGCAAAGTCAGCAGTGACATCGAGGTATTTCTTGAGAGGGACCGAGTCGGGACCCTGAACGCCCTGGCTATCCAGGTAGCCGGCTGCAACCCTGGGCAACTTACTGTAGCAGTTGCTATCGGGCCTGTAGTGAGTGGAAGGTAGACCTGGCATAGGTCTATTTTCAGGGTCGGTCTGAAAAAAAGTTGAACGACCAGTTAACACGGAGAGCGCGGAGACCACGGGAGATGAAGCTTGAGGGAATTACGGATGCGATTATTGCATCAGCTATCGAAGTCCATCGGGAGCT
>CAYRFU010000560.1:0-2619 GCA_964423525.1 uncultured Burkholderiales bacterium
GCACCTCTGGCGTCAATGAACGTAAAGCTCCGCGGTCACTGCGGCGCTTGGGTACTAGGCCCTTCATGCCGTCTTTTCTGTAGTTTTGGCACCATCGTCAGGTGGCCAAAGGTAACGATGCTCGTCTGGCGATTCGAGCGAAACTGAAGATTCCGATGACCCTCAGATTCGAGGGACTCGGACAAGCCGAACTCGGTGCCGTCCTGTGCGCCCTCGGCCTGCACGAAAATTACCGTTTCGCCTGGAAAGTTGGCGGAGGGAAACCGATCGGTATGGGCAGTGTCCGGGTCCACCTGGAAAAGCTACATCTAAACTCCCTGACCCAACTTCAAACGACAGGTCGGTTAGGCAAGCCAGCGGGCAGCCAACTCTCGGCCCAAGAATGCGTGGAGGAAGCGTTGGCCAGCCAACGGATTTCGCTAGAAGCCCTAGAACAACTCAAGACGATCTTGGACGACTCACCGGCCGAGATGAACAAACCCGGCCCAGCTGAGGCCTACTGAGGAGTTGAATGTGCCCTATCCCCCCGAGAACATCGAGGAACTCGATCAACCGAGCCGACTCCTTGCTCAGGCCTTCAGGATGCACCAGGTCGACCTTTCGGAAACTCGTCGTTTCGCGGACTTGCTCAAAGCCTGGAACCATCAACTGGACAAAGCCGAAGCCTACCTCAAACGAATGGCCAACAACCCCCCGGCCAGAAGTACAAGAACTCAACAACAGTATCAAGGCTTACTCAAATGCTGGGAGTTGGTGAAGAGACAGAATTTGCCGAAGGAAGCCGTGACTTGGGTGTTCGGTCAGGCGCTCTGGATCGCGAAAGCTGAAGAGGCTGGCATTCGATAGTTGGAGACCGTCAATCTGGCAACCTGGGCCCCGAAGGTGTTGAGTCGCTGGTTGCTGGAAGAGCCCGAGGACCTAAATCCTGAGACTCGGGAATCACTAGAGCGGTTGGGCCGTGGTCCCTCAGCCGAGCCGCTAGGAACCAATTTCCCTATTCCATCGATGCGCTTTGAATTGGTTCTCAGCGCCCTGGGACCTCAAGAGCTTGATCGCTTTTTTCGATACGGCCTGGAAAACGCCGGAGTTCAGCTCGAGAAAGAAATTCTCAACACCGATTCCAGGCGAGCTGAGTTGAGAGCTGTCTTGATGAGCCACTTTGGTGACGCTCATTTCTGTCGGCCTCGCCGTGGACTCAAGACGTTTCTAGCCTCAGCCCTGCGAGAGGCCAACACGGCCATTGAGACAGCCACCGCCTTTCCCGACACTCTCCGAAAGCCTTTGCGTGCCACTGCTACTCGTTCTCTAGCGGCCCATACGGCTCGTGCACTCCAGTTTAGTGAAGCTTTTCTCGACCACCTGATAGCCCTTTTCCTGGCCGCAGTCTGGAACGAAGGTCCGACTCAAATGGTCTTGAAGATTAATGACTTTCTGAGAAAACCACGAAGACTGTCACCCAACCAGGCCGAAATAGTTTTCTGACTTGGCTCGGCCTGATTCCGAACAGGGGGTCCGCCGATCGGGCGGCTACGTGGGGAGACAAGGAACATGTCCTCAGCAGCGCCGCAGCGGAGGTCGACACCCTATCTTCTGGTAAGCTCGATATGGCGCCAGCGAACGAGGCCCTCAGGGAGCTCGCGAAACTGGTTCTATACAAAGGCAGGCGCGAACCGGGCCTGCAGTGCCTCTTCGATTTGAGGAAGGTTCGCAACAGCTTCTCCCATCAGAAAGGCGTGGTTGACCCCGGCCTCGCCCCGCTGAAAGCGCCGGAAAACCTCCGCCAGATAAAGGCGGACCTAGAGAGGCTGCACCAACTCGTCTCGGAAGCCTGTCACACAATACCTTTCACCTTTAGGCCGTTGGCCGTCCTCAACGAGCTTTTCGGAGGCCTAGAATATTATGGGGAGTGTGAAGACGGATCGATGCTGACCCTCAGCTTCGCATCAGGGACTGCTCAGCAAAACCTGGGGGAAGTTGGCAACATTGGGACGGCCTGTGACGGATTTCCGCAAGACTTTTACGTCGTTCCTGCCCCTGACAGTCGAAAAGGACAATGTGAACTCAATCCACTCATGACCGTTTTTCTCCCGAGATTCCGTGTTGAAGGGACGACGGTTGAGTTACCTAGCGGACTGGTGGAGGACGTTCCACCACCCGACCTCAACCAGGAAGCGCTCCACGCCATCAGTCTACAGACAAATGAGGAGGAGTCCGATAAAGTCTGCGAAGTGGAGCCCGTCGTTCTCTGGAACGACTAGAAAGAGACCTAGACCTGACTAGACGCTAAACCGGTCGTTCAGATCCATCACCGCCGCCGTCCTCTGCGGCCCGCTCGAGGCGGTGGTCAAGAGCGCCAACCTGGCCCCCTGTTTACCGCTATGGAACTCGCCCACGATATCGTATGTCTGCCCTTCGACCGCACGAAACCGACCGTGCCGAATGCTGCTCTGCCCGCTATAGTCAAGCGTGTGACAGGTTCGGATATAAGGGGCCTTCTCCCAGAGCGACTGAGCCCACTTTTTGAACCCTTTGGGATAGTGGTGGTCATCCCCGAAGGTCGGGGCCTTGCGCGAGCCCTCTTCGGCGGCCGGGGGTAGCGACACGGCGGGAGGGGAGTGG
>CAYRFU010000561.1:0-2605 GCA_964423525.1 uncultured Burkholderiales bacterium
TTGCCGCTCGAGAAGAGCCAGTAGATGGGGCGCTTCTTGTACGTCTGCAGGTGGTGGTCTTTGAAGAACTTGTCGCAGAGCCAGCGGCGAATGGTCTCGCGGCTCGACTCGTTTCTTTTGGGCGAGAGGTTTGTCGCGACAAAGGCGAGGTTCAGCTCGAGGTGCTCGGCGTCCCAGGCCACGGACATGAACTCGACGAAGCGGTGCGCCACGTCGTCGTCGAACCAGGCGGAGTCGGTGACGGGCACGATGCCGTCGTCGTCGGCGGGGAAGGTGGTGTACTGGCTGGGGTCGAAGCCCTCATTGCCGCTGTGGGCATATATGAGTCCCGGCGCGTCCAGGCTGTAGCGGCCCATCATGCAGCCGATGGCGTAGGAGACCAGCTCCTCCATCGTGTCCTGGCGGAAGCGGGTCCACTGCTCCTCTTCGGTGAGCTTGCCGCCGTAGCGGTAGGCGGGATTTACCGTGAGAGTGATCTGCTCAATCGGCACGTCGGGAGTGAGCTCGTCCTGCAGGCCGTAGGCGTCAATAAAGAGGCGGTTGTTCTCCTCTTCGAGGCGCTTCATTTTGGCGATGGTGTCGCGGTTCTGGGTGATCCACGCGGTGTAGCTGGATTCGAGGGTGGGCGTGGGCCCGGCGGAGGCCGTTAGGAGGGGGAGGGATTGGAAATCCCAAGAGCGTTCGTAAGCGTCCCAGTCGGCCCGGGTAGTTGCAATCAGCGGCTCGACGATTGCCTCCAGCCGGTCGGACGGGAGTCGTTCGGGCCAGGGCAGTTGATCGAAGTACCCAATGTGAAAGTGCATTGTCGGATTGAGTACCTTTGTCAGCTCAAAACAAAACTTGTTGTTGCTGAACGAGATCAGGCGGAACTTATCTTGCACCGTTTTAAAAAACGCCGAGTGCCCGGTTGCGTCATACATGAACCCCGCCGGGTAATATCGGAATGCGTTTCCCGATGAAGTCACGTCAGACCAGCTCACACTTTCGTTAAAGAACCTCCCTCGATCTTTGATGACGTAGTCGATATTCCCATTGAGATACGGATATCGGCGAGTGACGTAGTCCTTGACATCTCTCCCGTCATCCAGCCAGTCAACGATAAACTCGTGGTTTCCATACCACCGCCTAAACGACCCTCCCTTGTTGATCGGAAACCAGCGTAACCCGCCAAGCTGGGCCTCTTCGCTGGATGTAAGACCGAAGCCGATTGCATCGATTGCAGTCTCGTGCCAACGCCTCATGAATCGATGGTTGTCTGCGGTAGCCAAGCCCTGCTTTGAATCAACCTTTGATCCAGTGGGCTCCGAGGCCTCGAAGATCTCCCGCGTCTTCTTGCTTACCCAATACGCCATCGGACTCCCTGGGATCTTCTTGAACTCGTCCTGAGCGACATCGTCCAATCGCCCCTTCCCGAGAGCGAGTGCCACCCGCTTCTGCTGCTCACCACCTTCAAGCAGGCGGAAGAACACAGGCTTGTAGCCATGCGGCGGTTGGTTTCTTGATACACAAGCGGTCGCCTGGACGACTTCCCCGGAAATACTTCCGAATGCCCGAGCTCCGAGGTGCGCCATCGTCCCGATAGTCTTCTCTCGCAGTATTCGTTCCCGCATCTTCTCGAACGAAGACAAGAACATCCAGCTCTGCATCGTGACCATGGCGTTGTGGCCACTTTCCTTCGCCAGCGTGTAGCCGCGCTCGATGAAGCAAGCGAAGAGGTCATTCTTTGCATCCGGGAAAGAGTCCTTGGC
The DNA here is from genome assembly GCA_964423525.1 of uncultured Burkholderiales bacterium. Taxonomy (GTDB): domain Bacteria; phylum Vulcanimicrobiota; class Xenobia; order Xenobiales; family JADMJV01; genus CAYRFU01. The sequence goes on from CAYRFU010000561.1 coordinate 1,749, forward strand.
GAACTTCTTCACCAGAGGGTTCATGCCCTTTCCACCCATATACGGCGGGTTCGCCACCACCGCGTCGTACTGCGCCGCCAGCAACTCGGCTTGTTGCACCAGTGGCCCCAAACGCTTGAGCGCCTCTAACACAAAGAGGTCCTGGCTGGTCGCCTCGCTCAGCTTCTTCAGCCCCGGCAAGCTCGAAGCCAACCCCTCCGGTACCTGAATCAACGATCCAAACGTCGTCGCGTGCTCGAACAGCCGCTTCAGCTCCGCAAGGTCCCCCGGATTCAGCCCGTAGTCCGAGAGCTCCAGCCCCTTCGCCAGCGCTTCCGCATCGAAGCCAGTGCTATCCACCAGCGCCATCACGTTGAGCTTCACCCCGCGTTCAAACAGCCGCCGGTCGTCCGCTCGCCCCTTCATCATCAGCGCAAAGCCCGTCAGCTGCGCCGCGCGCTCGTCGATGTCGAGGCCGAAGAGGTTCTGGGTGAGGATCAGCTGCGGGACGTCGCGTTGCCGATAGCCGCGCTCCAGGTAGATGGCCTTGAACAGCTCATAGGCCTCCACCAGGATGTGCCCGGAGCCACTGGCCGGGTCGATGAGGGTCAGCTCCTCGGGGTTGAGCTGGCTGGGCGTGATGGCGGCGAGCTGCGCGTTGACCTCGTCGGTCTGTTCGGCGGGCTCGATGTAGTACTCCATCTGCCCTTTGAGCGGCGACTGGGGATAGGTCGCCAGCCACTGCGCCCCCAGCGAGTTCTGCACCATGTATTTCACGATCCAGTTGGGCGTGAAGAGCTGGGTCGCCGCCGGGATATCTTCTGACTTCACGACCTTGCCGATGACCTCGTCCTTCTTCTCCGAGATGTAGAACTGGT
>CAYRFU010000562.1:0-2558 GCA_964423525.1 uncultured Burkholderiales bacterium
CTGGTTGGCCTACGTCGAAGGAACCGCCAGCGAATATCTGGCCTTCACCAAAGCCCGCTCCGATGCCAAGCTTCACTTTGAACTGGTCGGCGCCGAGCGACCCGAGCAAGCGCTTGAGTGGTTCACTAAAGGAGAAGTCCAGGCTCTCAGCCTGTGGCAGCCCTGGACCGAGCGGAACAAAACCGACTCGGCTCGCCAGTTCGCCGCCAGCAGTCCCAACGAACCGCTGACCTTTGTCTGGGTCGCCTCGCGCCAGTTGCTGGACGGAAGAAGCGAACCTCGGGCTAAAGCCAACCAGATGGAACAGTTCGCGGCTGCCTGGTTTGGGTTGGTGGGCCAACTCTATCGCGGCGAGGGCCTGATTCAGTCAGCCATCGCCGAAGAGAACGAGCTGAACAGGGCCGAGCTAGAGTCGCACCTACGAGGTTTTCAGTTTTTCACCCTGGATCAGGCCACGGGCTGGGCCGAAGAGCCCGAGGAGCTCGAGAGGGCTCTGCAGGACTCCCTTCGGGTTTGGTCCCTGGGTGGCGCCGCCAACATTCAGAAGACCAACTATGAGGGGTCCTATCAGCTCGAGATGCTGTTGAGTCTCGGTGGTGTTCCGGAGGCGATGGCTCCGACCGAGCTCCCTCCCACGGGGACTCCCGGCTCACCGTCCGCTCTGGAGGTCGGCATGATGAGTGGGTATGACTCCGCTCGCACAGCCGTTTTTCCAACCCAGGCTTTACGAGAGCAAAATCAGATCGAATGGCGGGTAGCGGCCGGCGACGATGTGCGAGGCAGGCCCGTCCTCGAGGGAGAGCGATTATTCTACGGCTGTGACGACGGGTATTTCTACTGCACCCGTCTAGACCGTTCCCTGTTATGGCGCTTTCACGTTTCAGAGAAAGTCCAAACCGGCGCGGCCCTGGCCGGTGACGCTGTTTACTTCGGAGCTAACGACGGTTCCCTCTACGCCCTCGATAAAGAGCAAGGCAAAAAGAAGTGGGCCTTTTCCACCAACGACCAGGTTTTGTCGGACCCCACCATCGTGGACGGTCGCCTTCTCTTCACTAGCCTGGACGGTCACCTCTACTGCCTCAACGCCAAGAACGGCGGGCTACTCTGGAAATACGATGCTGGAGCGGGTCTGTCGGCCTCGGTCTCGGTGCTTGACGGACAAGTCTACGCGGGTGATCTCGACGGCAACCTCCACTGCCTGACTCAAGAGGGTAAAGCGGTGTGGAAGGCTCAAACAGGAGGCCCTATCGCTGCCTCTTCCCCCACCGACGGCTCAGCCGTCTATGCTGTCACCCGCCGGGGCACTGTCCACTCTTTCAAGACGGCCGATGGCCAGGAAAACTGGAAAACCTCTCTACCAGGAGCCATCGAGTCGAGTCCCGCCCTGGCTGGTCAGGTGTTGGTCTTCGGCTGCAAAGACACCAAGGTCTACGGCTTCAATGCCTCCGACGGGAAGAAGATGTGGGAACACAAAACTCGGGGCGCGGTCACCACTTCCCCGGCTGTGGCCGACGGGGTCGCCTATCTCGGTGGAGAAGACGGTCGCCTCTACGCCCTCGACGTTCAGAGTGGACGGCGTCTGTGGCGCTTCAAAATCCCTAAGGGGTGGGTTTACTCCCCTTTGATCTGGGACGGCTATGTCTACTTCGGGACCTCCAACCGTTCGGTCTTCAAACTTCATTGATTTCAGGATTTTTTCAGGGCTAAAAAAGAGCATACGGGCGGTCCAGTCTGGAGGAACATGCGCGTAACGTCTTTGAGTGCTCCCATGACTCGAGGTGCTAGCCCAGACTTTAGCGACGTCCCCAACTAAACGGGCCCGGCCGACGGCCGCTCAGCCCCCTCCCATCGGTGGTTGGTGCGTCCTCTGAACGCTCTGGTTTCGAGCCTTGAGTATCGCCTGGTGGTCGAGAATCCGGATGAATTGAACCACGAAGGGAAGCGGATTTACTGCCCGACCCACCCCCGCTGGTTTGACCCTCTCTTAGTCGCGCGTCTCTCCGACCGGGACCTGCGATTCATGGCCAGTCACAAGCGAATGACGGGCCTGGCGGGTCGCTTGATCACTATGGCCGGCGCCTTTCCTGTCGATACCGAAAAGGCCTCGATGACGACTCTCAGGCACAGCTTGGAGTTGGTCCGAAACGGGATCGGCCTGGCCATTTTCCCGGAAGCTGGAAGCAGCCAGGATCCGAACACGGTCGACCCTCTCAAAGGCGGAATGGGGTATCTGGCGGTGCGCGGAGGGGCGGAAGCGATTGTGCCCATCGCCATCCACTATCGTCCCGACGACAAGCTTCGCCTGGGTGAGCGGCTGGTCGGCCTAGGTCTCACCGCTGCCGTTGGCGTGGGTGCCATGCTGGCCTCTCAGGGCGGGCCGCTTCTCCAGGCTGTGGGCGCAGCCGTGACGGGCGCCCTTGCCGGCACCTTCACCGGGGCCACTGTAGCCCGCGCTCTGACCGAGAATCCCTCCTACAAGAACCCCACTGAGAAGTTCAAAGCCGGCCTCAAGTGGGGCGCTCTCGGAGCTTTGGCCGGGGCCGCCATCGGCGGCCTGG
>CAYRFU010000563.1:0-2554 GCA_964423525.1 uncultured Burkholderiales bacterium
CCGTGTTATAACCCTTCTTCCTCGGCCAGTCGAATGTCAACAGGCCCTCTAGTCTTTTCTAACTACTTTCCGGATCTTTTCCTAGACTGGGGTATCCTTTAAGAGTGGGCGTCGGCAAAGGGATAGACTGGAAACCCGGGGACCTCCTGGGAGAACGGTATAAGCTACTCCACCAGATCGGCGAAGGCGGGATGGGCTCAGTGTATTTAGCCCACGACCTGTTCGCCAACCAAACGGTCGCCGTCAAGCGTATGCTCGACTCCCAGGGAGACGCGAGTTTTCGCGCTCGCTTTCTGAGAGAGGCCTCGTTGCTTCTCCAGCTCGACCACCCAGGAATCCCCGACATCTTAGACTTTCTGGCTCATCCCCAGGGAGATTTTCTGGTGATGGAGCTGATCGAAGGGGTGAGTCTGGCCGACCTCGCCGAGCAGGGTGTCCTGACGGAAGTGGAGATCTTGGAGTACACCCTCCAGGTATGCACGCTCCTCGCCTATCTGCACGACCGGGAGACCCCTATCGTCCACCGCGACGTCAAACCGGCCAATCTGATTCGCCGTCCTGACGGACAGATCGTGTTAGTCGATTTTGGAATGGCTAGAGAGCAGGAGGCCGGGACCAAAACCATGGTAGGTACACTGGGATACGCTCCCCTCGAGCAGATGCAGGGGCACCCCGAGCCTCGGTCCGACCTTTACGCACTGGGCGTGACGATGCTTTATCTTCTGACGGGGGTTCTGCCCCGTCCCCTAAAAATACCCGACCCAGCCCAACTCCGAGCCGACCTGAGTGAAGGAACCTGCAAAATCATCCGACGAGCCACCCAGGGACGCTTGAGCGCCCGCTACAGCACGGCCCAATCGATGAGGCGAGCGGTGGCGGAAACGTTATCGGAGTTGACGGGCGAGCCGGTTACGAGTCCTGCCTCGCCGCGTCCTGTGGAAGACGAGCCGTGGCCTGATCTTGGTCGCCTGCTTAGCCTCACCCTGACCGGGGTTGTCCTGGTGACCACAGCTTTGCTCACTCTCGTCCTTCTCTAGTCGCCTAAGAAGGCTCAGGCCTCAGCTGCTAGGAATGGATGCCCATGGGCTCTTACGCGCTAAAAACGACCCTGGTCATGATGATTTTGGACGGGATTTTCAACTTTGCTTTGGCTCTCTGCTTCAAAACCGTTTTTGACCTTGACCAAGAGCAAACTCACGCCTTCTACCAGGTGCTCTTTTACTGGCTTTAACTGCCCAGGACAGTCCTCTGGTTGGCTCTGAGGATCGTCTTGATCCGTCCCCTGGACCGCTGGCTAACAGACAAGAAAGACGAGGATCTTCGGGGAGCGGCTCGAGCCATCTACAACTTTCCCCTGGTCTACACCGTCTTCTATTCACTGATGTTTGTGGCCATGTATGTAGCCCTAGGGTTTCTGGTCAGCCAGGGCTATACCGATGTCGGCCTGGGGGAGCAGGGCCTGGTGCCGATTCTGTTTTTCGCGGCCACGGTCGGGTTCGGCAGCTTCGCCGTGGGGTTCCCCCTCAACCTGTTCCTTTTCGCCCCGACCGCTGGACGGATTTCGATACCGGCTCATAAGCGCGGAGAAGAACTGCCCGGTGTTTGGTTTTCTATCCGGGCCAAAATCGTCTGGCTGGCTCTATGTTTGGCGGCCACTCCGGCCAGCTTTTTTCTAGGGATCCAGACCTACTTGAACTCGTCGACTCATTTAATGCAAGCCCAGGAGATGGCTCGGAGCATCGAATACGACCTGGCCATTCATCCCGAGAACCTGAAGAGCTGGGAGGGTCTGGCCCCGGTTTACCCTTTCCTGGTGGATAGCCAGGGTCAAGTGAGAGAAGGAACAAAATTGCGCCAGTTGCTGGAGCGGCGACCGGAGCTTAGAACCCTTTTCATCAACGCCCTGACTCAAGACGAGTGGACCCACGTGTCTCACTTTGTTGCCGTCCAATCTTCTCGTCGAGGAGAGGGGCGGATCGGAGTTCTGGTGACCGCCAGCACCGACAACGGTCACTACGACCGAGTCTTTTGGGGAGCTGGCTTGCTCACCCTTTTGTTCAGTCTTTTGTCAGCCGCCCTGATGGGCCATACGGTGGCCAATCCGGTCGCCCATATCGCCGGCACCGTCGGTCGCATCGTCGAAAGAGGTGAGGTCGATCCAGAGGACCGCTCCCCGGTCTTTTTTCAGGACGAGGTCGGGAACCTCGCTCGCGACTCCAACCGGATGATTGAACGTCTCTCGTCAACGATATCCTGGACTTCGAGCGGATCGAGGCCGGTCGCCTCTCGATCACTCCAGGAGAGGTCGACTGTGTCCGTTTGGCCAGCCAACTTTCCGAGACTTTGACTCCAGCGGCGACCGAGAAAGGAATGACCCTCGAGGTGGTGGTGGAGGAGCCCCCGATGCACCTCTACACCGACGAAGACCGGCTCCGCCAAATCCTGGTCAACCTGATCACCAACGCTCTCAAGTATTCCGATGAAGGACACGTGCGCGCTAGCTTCGTCCGCCGCGAGGGCGAGGTCTATCTGTCTGTTCGAGACCAGGCGCTGG
>CAYRFU010000564.1:0-2548 GCA_964423525.1 uncultured Burkholderiales bacterium
CCTCTTCCAGCACTCCTGCGTTCAGCCATCTTTTGATGAGTCGCAGGAGTCGCTGAGATTGTCCCAGGAGATGTGGAATTTCGGCAGGTGACCAGCAACCCATTTTAAGGAGCTGGTTATATGGTAGACAAAGGAACTCTCCGCTCTCAGGCAGAGCGGTTATCGGAGGAGGGCCGCCTCCTCCTCGTGCTAGGAAAGACGCTTGGCAAGCTGGCCTCTTCGAGTCGGGAAGAGCCTCTCGGCCCCTGGGTGCTAAACGCCCTCGAAGAACTCAAATCGAATGGCTCAAGAATTCCCAGCGTTGGCCGTCCGCGGCCGCGAACTGGGTCAGATAGGAAACGGCCGCCGGCCAGTCCCGGTCGTCCCGTGGTCATCTGGATAGCCAGCGGTTCTCACCGAGGCAACTGGACCACGCTGGCGGTAGGGGTCGACGATGCTGGATATAAACAGATACTCGCCGTTCGAGATGGCTCCGCTCTCAATCCGGTGGTCTGCGAAGCCCTGGTGAACGAGCTTTCAACCCAGGGGATTCCCGGTGATGGTGATGTTCTGGTGGTGACCGATGGAAGCCAGTGTCTGGAGGACACGATGCGGCTCCACTGGGATCAGATCCCCGCTATAGCGCACTGCCAGTCCACCGTCCGGAAGGCGGTGGCCGCCCACCTTCAGGGAGACGAGCGCCGAAGCTTCTGCGAGAGACTGAAGAAGGCTTGGCGCCTCGGTGAAACAGCAAAGGAAGAACTCAAGGGCTTGGTAGAGGAGCTCGACCGCGATCATCCCGGCGCTGCCGAGCGCTTAGAGCGGAGCCTGGAGGCAACCCTGGTAGTGGACCGCTTGGGAGTGAGATACCCGCTGCGGGACCATTTGGTGGTCGCTGGCGTGCCTCGGATGGCGCTACTGAGAGCGAGGGAGTGGGGTGCTAAGAACGAAGGAGACCTTGCGTTGGGGCTCGCCACCTGGCTGGACAAGACCCGGCGATTACAAGGGTATCGAGCCCTACCGGAGCTAGCCGAGAACCTCCGGCAGCTTATCAACAAGAAATCCGTAAGAAAGGAGGGGGCTGCGTCCAAAAGCCTCGCAAGCACGACGCAGCCCACCAAGTAATGGGAGTAATCCACGCATTCTCTACCGGTAATTCCTGGCAAACACTGCTATCAGATCTCACCCTGAAGCTTCGATGGACGGAGGTCGAGAAGAACCTCCGCAACACCACCCTGCAAAGCATCGGGGTCGAGTTGGCGCAGCGTCTGATGACCGAGGCCATGGAACAAGAAGTTGATGACCTTTGCGGTGGAGCGAAGGGGCGTCATTTGAAGTCTGAACGCCAGGCTTCCCGTCACGGTTACACCAAATGTAGCGTGCCTTTCGGGGCGGCCTGGTTGAAGATGAAGCGTCCCCGAGTTCGAGCCGGGAACAAAGAACTTCAACTCGATACTTACTGCGCCGCTTGTAGCGGGGCACTGTCTCCTTCCGCGGTCCTGAAGGCCTGCGCTGCCGGCGCCAGCCAACGAGGCTTTGGCGGTTTAGCTGGTGGCCTTCAGGCAACTGAAGACCGTGACGATATGAGGCACTTTTCAAAGAGCACCACTAACCGCCGCTTTATCAAGATCCTCGAGAAGATCCGCGTGGAACTCCAGACTCGTCCCCTCGGTGGAGAGCGGTACATCGCCATTTATCTCGACGGCACCACAGAGCAGGGACATCACGTCTTGGCGGCTCTCGGGATGACAGCGGACGGCAAGAAAAGGGTCCTGGGGCTGCGGGAAGGCTCCAGCGAAAACAGTGTGGTCGCCCAAGAGCTGTTAGCCAACCTATTGGCACGTGGGCTTGACATCGGTGACGGTTTCCTGGCCGTTCTCGATGGGGGCAAAGGGCTCAGCGCGGCCGTTCGAAAGGTCTTTGGCTCCAGGGCTATCATCCAGCGGTGCCGAGTCCACAAGATGCGCAACGTCCTGGAGAAGGTGCCAGACAACGAGCGAGACGCTCTGAAGGCGGCTATCAACAGGGCCTGGATGGACCCGGAACCCAGACAGGCCAAGCGATTGCTCGAACTCATCGCACGAGGTCTGGAAGCTCGTGGCCGCCGTCTAGCAGCTCGGAGCTTGAGAGAAGGTCTGTCCGAAACACTAACCTGTAATTTTCTCGGTTTACCCACCGACTCAGACCTTACTCGAACCCTGGTGACGACCAATCCCCTGGAGTCCCTCTTCGCCTCCCACACCGACGTATCAAAGTGGGTCAAACGCTGGCGAAACGGGCGGATGCTCCGGAGGTGGACAGCGCTATCCCTGACCCTTTCCGAACAATCCTTTTCCTGCATCGAGGATAGGCTGGGCTTCGAGCAACTCGGTACGGCGATAGAGAAGCGAGTTGCCGTCCTGACAGCGCAGGCAGCTTAGAACCCAAAGGAACAACCAACTGACATGGTCCTTCCGACGCCTTGGCTACGTCGGCGAGCTCTTCTATTACCCTTTGACCGTCGAGGCGGAGTTGTTGTTGGGATTCCGCTCCGGCGGGGCTGCTCCGCACCCCGCCTCCACTCCACCCA
>CAYRFU010000565.1:0-2546 GCA_964423525.1 uncultured Burkholderiales bacterium
CCTAACTCTACTCCCACCCCAACGAAGGTACCGCTCGCTCGGACCTGCTCCTCAAAGCGCTTTTGGGAGGGAGTCAACAAAACAGAGTAAGGGTCCCCCAGGTTCTCGACCCAGGCTCGCATCACTCTTTCGGCCATCTGAGCGCTGGTCGCCAAAGGCACAGAGCGTAAGCGGGCCTCGAGTTCCGACCAGCTACCGTTGCCGCCCAGGGTGGCCCACCCCACCCGAGTGAGGTGCTTGGGATCCTGGCGGTTGAGACTGTCGTTGACCAGAAGCTCAGCCACCCGACGGGTAGCGGCCACCACCGTGTCGTGTCCCGGCTCCGCCTGAGCGGGTAGAACCAGAAACAGAAGGAGCAACCAGAGTGCGAAACGTTTCATGGCCTGTAGTATACACTGGCAGGAGGGCCAGCGCAGCTGAGTAATAGCGGTTCCATGTCAGCACGAATCAAGACGGGCTTAAGGGGACTGGTGTCGCTTTTGTTGGCCGCCGGTCTGATCAGCCTGGTGCTGGCACGCAGTCAGGTTGACGTCTGGGAGGAACTTAGCCAGGCCGAGCCGGGCTACCTGATCCTCGCATTCTTGCTCTTCGGAACGGGCACGGCCCTGGGCAGCTACCGATGGGGATTGCTGCTGAAAGTGCTCGATATCGACCTTTCCTTTTTTACCCTTTTTCGCCTGAACCTGATCGCCTCGTTCTTCTTGCTGGCTTTTCCCGGCGGGGTGGGTGGAGACGTGGCCAAAATCTATTACCTGACTCGCGACCCGGCCAAAGCCACCGAGGCTGTGCTAACCATCTTTCTCGACAGGGTTATGGGACTTTTGGGCCTGTTGACGGTGGCTTTGTTGTCGCTAGGCTTGGCCGGCCATCTCCTCACCGGGGGTTCTAGAGAACTGAAGCTAGCGGCCTCGGTGGTGGCCTTGGCCGCCATCGGTGGACTTCTTTTCGTGCTCGGTTTCTACCTCGCTCCCCTGTTCGGGCGCAACAAAAAGATGGCCCGTCTTTTCGAGAGCCTCATGGCCCGCCTGCCAGAAAGGGTCAAAGCGATCGCCCAAACGGTTTTCACGGCTCTCGGCCTGTTGCGCCACCGCCCCGGCGTGATGCTAGCCGGCCTGACCCTCTCGACGATGCTGCACTCGCTGATCGCTTTGGCCGTCTGGTCGATCGGAATTGGAACTCACACTGTCGGATTGAAGGTCGGAGACTATTTCCTGGCCACTCAGGTGGCCAATACGGTGGCCGCCATCCCTTTGACTCCTGGTGGCCTGGGGGGAAGGGATCTGGTGCTGAACCTCTTTTTCGAAGCGGCCGGCGCCGACCCCGCGAAAGCCGCCATCATTCCCACCATCGTGACCATCATCTTCGTCGCCTGGGGTCTCATCGGTGGAATCTTCTACGTGTTCGAAAAGTCTTCGATTTGGTCTAAAGAAGATTCTCCCGCTGCTGAGTAATCTTACCAAAAGACCCGAACCGAAGGCGATAGCCGTGGTCGTCTAACCCGAATAAAATGGAACCTTCCAAACTGCTATCGTTCAGAACGATTTCGCCGTTAGCATCAAAAAACAGGCTGGCCGAGCGAATGAACCCCTCAGGGGTCTGGCCGAGTCCTACCTCGGCCACGGTTCCTAGCAGATTGCCGTCGCCGTCGAATTCCAAGCTAGGGAGATTCTCGAACCTCATCTCTCCTAGTGTTGCGATCGGGCCTAGAACAACGAAGGAGAGCACGACTGGCTGAGCGCCGGCAACTTGCCTCTGGCGCACCCGCACCGAGATAAAGCCGGCTCCAGTGGGGGGAATGTTATCGGCAGAGGGCCCTCCGCCCGTCTTGAAGGCTTCGTCGAGGGGTAGACCGGCTGCTTTGGCTTTCTCCTGGGCCTGCTGGAGTTCACCCTGGAGACGGTCAGCCGCGGTCGTGATGGCGTTGCGTTGACGCAGGTTCGACAGATAGGGCAGGCCTATCGCGAAGAGGATGGCTAGAATGGCCACGACGCCAAGCAACTCCAGCAGGGTAAAGCCACGTTGTTGTCTCATCTCCTAAGGATTTCTGGATCGGAGCAGGGCCGCCTGCAGCAGTCTGGAGAAACCGGCTGACCATGAGGAGCTTGATTAGAATGAAACCTCGCCCGGTGGCCCGGGTTTGGGGTGGAAGACGACTGGAGGAAGCGTTCCGCAGGGCCTTACCCGAGGGCCCCGTGGGAGAGAGTTGGGAGGTCTTTGGCGAGTTAGAAGTGGGGGAAGGACCCTGGGCCGGGTTGACCCTCGACCAGCTCGTGGAGCGCCAGGGAGAGAAGTTCCTGGGTCAGCACTGCTCCCCCGACGAAGGCTTCCCTCTTCTCACCAAATGGCTCGACTGCCGAGAGTGGCTGTCGCTTCAGGTTCACCCCGATGACGCCCTGGCCCCTCAACTGAGCGGCCAGGTCGGGGCGCGAGGCAAAACCGAGTGCTGGTATTTCCATCGGGTGGAGCCGGGAGCGGAAGTGGTCCACGGTCTGTCCCCCTCGGCCACATCGGAGCGGCTGGCCCAGGCTCAAGAGCAGGAATGGCTT
>CAYRFU010000566.1:0-2531 GCA_964423525.1 uncultured Burkholderiales bacterium
GAAGGGCATGGGGATCTATTCTGGAGAAAACGCGAAGTTCTACGCCCCGGACCCTGAGATGCATCCCGAAGCTTATGCCGAGAAGGCTGACCCGGTGGCCAACCCGAGCTGGCTCAATCGTACCGCCGGCAAGTCCTGGTTCGCTCCTTCTCTCAGGACGGCCGGCGCCTTAGTGGGAGCTGGCCTGGGAGTGGCCATCGGTCAATGGGCAGGCCAGCCGCTGGTCGGCCTTGGTGCCGCTGGGCTTTTGGGTTATTGGGGTCTTTCCACCGGCGGAATGATAGGGGACACCCTGGAAGGCAACGGCCGCCGAGAGCTGGCTAACTAGACCCAATCCAAACCTTACGGCAACTACACCGAATGGACTAGGCGCTAGTGGTTATGGCCCGGTAAGAGTTTAGTAAATCCTGCACTCCCGTGAATCTGTAAGGGGAACTTCTGACTCTGGCCATGGCCGACCCCAGTGACGTCATCGCTATCGACGACATCCGCCTGATTACCGGCTATGAGGTTCTGCCTGTCGCCCGCGAAGATTGGCTCTCTGAGTCGGCCCAGATTGAGCTCGAGAAGGTCGAACTCAACGTCCGCATCAGCGGGGTGGCAGCAGCCGTGACCGTTCGTCAGCAATTTTGGGGAACGGCTAGCGGCGCCAGGTTAGCCTATCTTTTCCCCTTTCGGGCCCCGGTGGCGGTGAGCGGGTTTCGGGTTCAGGTAGACGGTCGGGTTTTGGAAGCGGAGCTGGGCGAGGCCGAAAAGTCGACAGCCCGGGAGACCGACTTGGTGTCGGTCGACCTGGGCTGCGTCGAGGGCCAAAGGTTCCTAGTCGAATACCGTTACTATCAGCGCCTCGATGGTGCGGTCTTCCGTTTCCCGTTGAATTCACCGACCCGGCTCCAACTTCGATTGGAGTGGGATGGGCTGTGGTCTCCCGAGCTGAGCTGGAATTTAGGTAACGCCCTTTCCGACTGGCACGATGGTCTCTTCCACCTGGAATTCGACGGCCACGCTCAGGACGATCTGGTGGTCGCCTTCGAAGGCCGAGCGACCAACCCCCAGGCCACCCTGCTTAGTCATCGGGACTACTTTCTCTTGACCCTTTGGCCCGGTGAGCGCGAAGTTCTGAACCTGAGCCTACGAGACGCCGGCCTCCAACTGATTCCTGGAAGCCTGGTCCCCCCCATCTTCCCGACTTAGGGACGCAGCCGATTCTCGTGGGGGGTCGGCACTTGGCCAGCCAAGGAAGCCTCCATCTGACCGGTCAATTCCGAGACGGTCAACCGTGGTCAACTCTCGTTCCCCACCGCCTCGCCCGGAGCTCGGCTGTGCCAACTCTTTGGGCTAGGGAGCGGGCTGAGTGGTTGGAGCCGAGAGCCTCCCACCCAGCAGTCCGCGAGGAATTTCTCCGTCTGGCTTTCCACTTTGACCTGGTGACCTCCCAGACGGGATTGAGCCTGAAGGGTGGAGCCACAGTCACCAGTCAGGGTTACCAACCTCCAGTGGGCAAACTGGCCCAAGAGATTCTGGAGAACGCTCTGGCGGCCGGAGCTAGCCACGTCCACTGCGGTCCCGAGGGGGTCTCTTTCCGAATCGATGGATGGCTCTATCAGACCTCCTGGGAGACGGCCCCCAATTTGCAGGAGTCTCTCAAACGCCTGGGCCAGGGCCCTTTTCAGGGTCAGACTCTCTGGGTCTCAACCTGCGAGACCGTCCAGGGAGAGAAGACCATCCTCGAGTTTGCTCCGCCTCCCCTGGAGTGGTCCCAGCTTGGTCTCGCCCGCAGCGCCCTGGAGGAGGCTCTCGACCAGCCTGGACTGGTGGTTGTGGCTGGCCTTCCCCGCAGCGGTCTCGGTCAGACTTTGGCCGCCTGCGCCAAACGGCTGCGAGACCGCGGCCTCAATGTCGCTATGTGGGGAGAGCGGCTGATGGTGCCTGAGGGAGTCCTCTGCCCCAGCCGCCCGCACCAGAGTTTTAGAGGGCAGGATGTTGACGCAGCGGTGGTGCGAACCGATCTCGACCACCTCTCTCGGCTGCTCATCCGAGCCGAGGAGTTCTCTCATCTGGTGGTCACCGTGGCTGCTCCCGATGTAACCACGGCCCTGCGCCGTCTAAGCCGTCTCCATCCTCCCCCCGGCCTGGTTCGCCTGGTGTTGGCCCAGACTCGTTTGCGGCGCAGTTGTGACCACTGCCATCAGCACGGCTGCCCTCGCTGCCACGAGAGCGGCTTCTTGGGTCAGCTGACCCTTTTCGAAGCCCTTTCCCTCGACCGTGAGATCCGTCTCTACTGCTCTTCTCTCAGCGAGCAGGCTCGTCAACTGGCCGAACTTGGCCTGACCAGCTATGAAGAGCTCACCCGAGCCGGACTGGGCCATCTCTCCTCCCGCTAGAACGCCGGCCGAGAAGAGCACTATTGGTAAAATGTTTGTGACGCCCAAGGTGCCCCATTTTGGCTCTCGGGTAACACTCAGCCTGAAGCCTGGCAGGAGTCTGAGCTCGTCGCCCTGATCCTGGGGAAATGCCCGGGTCATACTAGG
>CAYRFU010000567.1:0-2514 GCA_964423525.1 uncultured Burkholderiales bacterium
GACCGAGCGCGAGGCACTCGAGGTGCTGGGCGAAGATTACCGCTGGATCGCCGACCCGGACAACGGCAACGTCGATGCCGGGACGGCCTCGATCAACGACGGATTGCGCCGCTTCGATGTTACCGGCAACGACTGGAACCGTGATGGCTATGTCGAGAACATCACCCGCTCCGTCAACCCCGACACCGGAGAAACGTATACCGCCGATGAGGCCAACGCTCGGGCTGACCGGCTCGAGCAAGCTGCTCGAACAGCCCTGGGCAACGAGAATCTCCGGGGCGCCATTGACGGCGTCGGAGCCGACGGTCAGTTTGAGAGGGCTGACCTGGAGCGAGCCGGGAATCTCTACAGCGAAGACACCCAAAGCGCGCTGAGCACTGTCAACGAGTTTCGTGACGCATTCGCCTTTGCCGAGAGCGATAATCCTGGAGATGACGGGGGAGAGGTCAGTCGGATCTACAGGCGCGACCTCGATGCTGTCGCCGGGCTCCAGGAGAACCAGGCTTATCAAGATTACATCACCGGCAAGACTGACTGGGCCGGGTTCCAACAAGCTGATGCCGACGCCGCCGGAATGGTCGGTCGTATCTATGAGCGATTGCCAGAGGGAACGGGTAGGGTCGAGGCCCTCGGGAGCATGGTCGACGCTGCCAAGCATCTAGCCACCGACGAGAATTTCTCGAACGTTGGCGGCGTTGACGGCGAGGCCAATGGCGAGCGGTCCGGGTTAGTGAACTGGACGGGTGGCGATTATCTGACTTTTGATGACGTCGAGGGCGCCCTGGCGAAGCCGATCCCCGAGGCTGAAGAGACGAGTCGGACCGAGGAGACGGGTCGAACCGAAGAGACGGGTCGGACAGAAGAGACTGGTCGGACAGAAGAGACTGGTCGGGCCGAGTTGAGTGAGGAGGTTCTGAGAGCCCACGAGACCTCCCTGGCCGCCTGGGAGACGGGCGAGAACGCTGTTGAGCGATTGAGAGAGGATGACCAGAGCATCGTTCGCGACCGGCTCAACCACCTGTGGGGACAGGGGCAGCCTACCTCTCCTGAAGGTTGGGAAGAGTATTGGGGGGCCCAGGCTCAAGCTGCTGGCGAGGTGGCCGGCGAGAGAATGCTGTTCTACGGGGGACAGTACGGCCTGACTCAGGAGATTATTCGTAACGACGGCATCAGTGATTGGATGCAAGGGCTCCAGCCAGAGATCCGCTCCTATCTGGCCGACCTTCTGGATATTCAGAGCGCGTCCGTATCTTACATCGATTCTCGCTCAGCTTATCTTGAAGCCGGGGGCCCTCCCGGGGGAATTCCCAGGTAAGCCTTCGACGAGGCCCGCTAAAGCGGGGCTCTTTTTCAAGGAGTCTATCCTGACCGGGAGGAACCCGGTCTGAATGGACCAGACTGCCGCGATTCTGGTGCTTGAGGACGACCTCGAGATGAGGACCGTCTTGGCCCAGCTACTGGAAGAGAACGGATACAGAGTGACGGCCGTAGCTCTCGGGCACGAGGCCGTGGTAAAGTTAGCCGAGCGGCCCTTCGATCTGGTGGTGGCCGACGTTCGAGTGGAGGGGATCGACGGTCTTGAGGTGGTCGAACTCTCCCGTCAACAGCAACCCTCGATCGCCACCTTGATCATCAGCGGCGAAGCTACCGATGCAGAAGCGCTCCGGGCCCGCGATTTGACGGTAGGGGGCTTCCTCAAGAAACCCTTCCGCCTCGATGAGTTCTTGCAACAAGTGCGCGAACAGTTGCGGGGTAAGCTTGAGTCCGACCGTTCCCGTCAGCAGAGCGCCAGTCGAAGGGTGGTCTTGATGTGGGCTCTCGAGAGCCTCAGTCGGGTGGCCGACCAGACCGGCCTGGTCGCTCCCACCGGAACTCTGGCTCGTATCGGCAACCTGAGCGTGGCTCTGGGGAGGGCTCTTCAGCTTCCCGAAGCCGTCTGTCAAGAATTGAGACTGGGGGCCCAGCTTCTGGCTCTCGAGTCGGTGCCGATGGCTCGCCCTCCCAGAAGTTTTCTGGACGATACCGAGATGGTCCCCGCCCTTTCTTCGTGTTTGAGGAGTGAGACCTTCGAACATCAGGTCGCCTCTTTGGCTGGCCTGGCCGGCGCCCAGGAGACCCTGCCCGAGACCGAGGAGTTGGCTCGAAGAACAGAGTTTGGACCCGAGTTGCTGCAGGCCTATGAGAGAGCCCGGCACGGTTTGAAGGTGTCTTCCTCCATGACCTCCACCGAAGTGGTGACCGGGTTGTGGGACCCAGGCCGCAAGGTTCGAAGTCTGTTGGCTCTCGGAAAGTCTCTAGAGCGAGCCGGCGATCCGTCCAGCGCCTTTCAGGCCTATGGTCAGGCGCTAAGCTCGAGCCCAACCGGTCAGCAGGCTGTTCAAGCGCTGCTATGTCAAGCTCGAGTCAGTCTCGTCGAAGGACGCACGGAGCAGGCGGGGGAACTGGCCAGCGCGGCCATCCGGCGGGCCACTGCTCTAGGCCCCGTAGTCAGAGCCCACACGCTTCTCGAGGCGG
>CAYRFU010000568.1:0-2495 GCA_964423525.1 uncultured Burkholderiales bacterium
CGAGCGCGAGTTTTCGATGGGTCTATCCCGGACATTGAGTGGGAGCAGCAACACCAGGCCCCGAAATAGGGTGAGCCAGAGTGCTTTTGAGTCCATAAGATCTTCGAAGCAAAGCACCGTGGTGTTGGCCGGTCCGAACTTCAGAAAGGCACTTCTCATCGCTTGCAGCGAGGCGATCTGAATAGAGTTGAGATAAGCCTGAACGGCTCGCTGGAAGTCAAGGTTGTCGTAGATCTTCCGGGCGGTGGCCTCGTCGGGCACTCCGTCTACCAGCTTGAGCGTTCCCAGGCGGGTCTCCAATCGGTCAGGGGTGGCCACCCCGGGAGGGACCTCGGTCGTCATCTTCATTCTCGAAGGCTGGGCCTGGGCAGGCAGAAAGAGGAGTCCCGTGAGGACAAGTCCTAGTAGTTGATGACACCTCATGTCAGATTCCTTCATCTAGTTTTTCCAGGTCCGGCAGTTTGAAGGTTCGGTTGAAAAAGGCTTCCTCGGGTCCGTAGAATCGGAAAAGAAGAAAGAAATCTTCGCCAGCGGTTGGAATCCAGTTGGAACTAAGCCCTTTCGGCGCCGTCTTGCCGAAATAGATGTCGACACTTCCGTCATCATTCATTTTCATCTTCGACTTGTCGTAAGAAGACAGGCCAACCCGACCAAGATCGTTGTAGACAAAAGCTTTGGTCTTTTTGCTGTAAACAATGACCGACCAGAAGTCACGGCTCTCGCTCTCGATCAACCGTTGCGGCCTTTCAAGAAACCGCTTGCGGGCCGGGCTGTTGGTGAGCATCTCAGGCAAGCTTTTTTTCAGGAACAGATTCCCGAAGGCGTGGCCCTTGTAGCTCGTGACCCAGCAGTCACAAAGAGCCGTTTGCCCCCTGGCGTCGACAGCCAGGAACTCGTTGGCGCAGTTCTGCTGCCAGATGCACGGCAGTTGAGCCGGGCGGCCAGAGAAGTGATCGACCAACTCTGAGAAGGGACCAAGCTTAATCCCCTCTTCCCTGCCAGAGTCGTTCCAGGCCCTCAGAAGGCCGGTCAAAAACTCGACCAGCGGTTCGCAATCCAACGTCTCGACCTGGTCGTTGGGTCCGCCCGGAAAAGGCATATTGACCTGAAAGTCCCGGATACCGGCGGTCTCGGTGAAGAATCGGTAGAACTCTTCGGGGGCGGTGGCCAGCGTAGCGGGGTGAAGGACCGCGATCACCCCCACCTGAATTCCGTCGTCTTGAGCCTGCTGAACGGCTTTGAGCCACAGTCGTGTGTACTGTTCACAGCTGCCGTTCAGGAGACGCCGATGGACATTCGGATAGTCCATCGAAGTTCCCAAGGAGCCTCCGAAAAACCGATGAACCACATCGTGCCAGCTACGGTTCCAACCGATCAGATTGGTCTGAAGATGATGATGGAAAGTGCAGTCGCGCGCCTCCGCCATCTGATTGAGTAAGTCGCAAGCCTGCTCGAACCAGGCTGCTCCCAGCAACATAACCTCACCGCCTTGCCAATACAGGTGAGCCTCGCGACTGTGGTGAGGGGCCAGGTGATCGAGAAGACGCTCAGCCAGCGTGGGTAGCTGCTCGAGAGAGAGCTGAATCTTGGCTTTCTCTTCGAAACAGTAGTCGCAAGCAACATTGCACTCCAGCGTGGGCAGCAAGATCACGCTCAAGACCCGGCTCATGAGAGGACCTCCATCGACTGTTCAACATCAGAACGCAACTGGTCGGCAGTGGCCTCCAGTCCTAGAAAAGGGTTCTTGACCGGCTCGCAGTCGTAGTCGGGGTCTGGCCACTTTAGCCACCCGGCACACCAGCTCTGGAGAGAACAGGCGCCACACTCGCGACCAAAGTCGATCAAGCTGGCAAGATGCTCCTCCACCGAATCAGGGGCCGACCCGGTCGCAATCCAGGCGGGATTCTCGTCCAAAGCATCCCAAAGAGTGGCTTGGTGGCCCTGGAGCAGAGCAGCGAGAGCTGTGTGAAAGGGTTCAACGGGCTGGCTGGCCATCGGGTCGTGAAGGTATCGTTGAAGAACGTTGCTGAGCTCGGCGATCTGAGCTGTCTCGGGCTGGCGACAGAGGAGCCGCACGGGGAAATGGAGGGATAAGGCCACCGTGGCGGCCACCTCGAAACCCGGGAGGGTCTCGATAGTGATCCTGGGCCGGAAGGGTTCTCGTGCGCGAGCGAGCTCGTAGAGCAGCCCTGCCTCCGACTCTGGTTGGCGCAAGACGACGTCGACCGAGTAGGGGTCTAGCTCGGACCGCTCAGCTAGCTCGAGGGGAACCTCGACCCAGGCCACTCGACTAGGGTCGAGGCCGTCGAGATAAGCTAACTCTTCCTGGCTCTCGACCAGAACAACGATGTCGCCCTGCTCGGACTGGGCCTGCTCAGCGGCCACGACTTTCAGACGAGCCATGGTTTAGCGGCGGTTAATCCAGCCGCCTCCTCCTCGGCGGTTGACCCACCCACCTCCGCCGCCGTTCAGCCAGCCTCCGCCGCGATTGACCC
>CAYRFU010000569.1:0-2440 GCA_964423525.1 uncultured Burkholderiales bacterium
GGCACCCGGAGCCGGCGCGTTGGCCGCAGCCGCATCGCGCGCCACGTCGCTAGTGTCTGTCGGGTTACCGTCACCGCCGCACCCTACGGAGCCGAACAGCAGTGCGCTTGCACAGACGGCACCGACTAAAAATTTTCTAAACATTAGTACCTCCATCAATCCGAAAGTCGGAGTTAATAATCGGTCGTTTTCCTCCCAGGAGGAGGTCCGAAAGCGCGGTAAGACACCCGTTTCAGCGTTCTTGACTCAGCGCCCATCTAAAAGAACTCGGTCTTGTTCGCACATTCGATCGAGATCCCTCTCCTGCCCGCAGGTTCGATCCACTTTGAACGTAATCCTAGACTAAAATGAAATTCGTTCACGCGGTGCGTTCCTCACATCCGCTCCGTAACCTCTATTCCCAGGAGGGATAATCCGATTTTCAGTGTGGTGGCAGTTCGCTCGCACAAAGTTAGGCGAGAAGCCTGCTGGTCTGACCCCAAAACGTGACACTGGTCGTAGAACTTGTGGAAGAGAGTGGCCAGGTGATAAAGATAGTCGGCCAGACTATTGACCTTCCAGCCATCGCAAGCGGCCTGCACCGCCTCCGGAAAGCGAAGAAGAGTCAAGGCCAGGTCGCGTTCGGCCTGTTCCTTCAAAGTTACGGGCCCTGCTTTGGCTTCGGTGTCGCGGAAGATGCTGCGGATTCTTGAGTAAGCGTACATAAGATAGGGAGCCGTGTTCCCCTTCAGGTCGAGCAGCTTGTCCCAAGTGAAGATGTAGTCGGTCTGGCGATTCTGGGCCAGGTCGGAGTATTTGACAGCCCCGATTCCCACCACCTGTCCTATCTCCTGAATCTCCTCGGGACTGAAGTTGTTCCGCTTGTCCGGAGCCCGCTCGCTTTCGAGTTCTTGGATCTTCTCGGCTGCTCGCTCGACCGCTTCGTCCAGAAGCGCACTCAAGCGGACGTTGCCACCCTCTCGAGTCTTGAGGGGCTTGCGGTTGGGGCTTAACATTTTGCCGAAGGTGACGTGTTCGAGCACGATCTCCTGGCCGTTGCGTCGAGTTAAACCCGCCCCGCGGGCGGTGGCAAACAACTGTTCGAAGTGGAACGTCTGGCGATTATCGGTGACATAGATCAATCGGTCGGCCTCCAAGTCTTCGATGCGGTAGCGAAGAGCGGCCAGGTCGGTGGTAGCGTAGAGGAAGGCCCCGTCAGATTTGCGGATGATAAAGGGCTGAGGCTCGTCCTCCTTGGTGAGAAAGAGAGGTGACCCATCCTCTTTTTTGTGGTAGACGCAGAGGGCCCCCTCCGATTCCCGAACCTCGATGGAAGCGTTGTTCTGATCCGGGCCAAACCGCTTTTCGAGGTCGGCCACCACGGCCGGGAGGCGGTCGTTGTAGAAACTCTCACCTCGTTCGTCTTCTCGCCGCAGCAGCACCTTCAACCTCTGATAGTTTGATTCATAGTGCTTTCGCGACTGCTCAAGGATGGTCTTCCAGGTCTCGAGAGCTTGAGCATCACCGTTGTGGAGAGCCACCACCTCGGCCCGAGCTCGTTCTTGAAACTGTTCGTCCTCGTGGAACTTGGCGTTGGCTTCTCGATAGAGCTCCTCGATGCTGGCCAACTCCTCCAGGCTCTGTCTGTTCGTTTCTTTTAGATAGGCGCCTAACATGCCAAATTGGGTCCCCCAGTCGCCCAGGTGATTCTGACGCACCACTTCGTGACCCTGAAATTGGAGAATACGGGCGATAGCGTCGCCCAGAATGGTGCTGCGGAGGTGACCCACATGCATCTCTTTGGCCACGTTTGGGCTGGAGTAGTCGATGACGACCTTCTGAGGCTGGGTCTGGTCCCAATGGCCCGGGTCGTGCGAGTCGACCCGGTTGGCTAACCATTCATCCTGGAGTTTGATGTTGATAAATCCGGGGCCCGCTACCTCCAGCTTTTCGACCACTCCTTCAAGAGTGGGCTCGACTTTCTCGACCAGGCTGTTGGCCAGGTCGCGAGGCTTTCGGCCGAAACGCTTGCCGGTGGCCATGGCGGCGTTGCACTGATAGTCTCCAAAGCGCGAATCGCGGGTGGGGGCCAGCTGAGGGTCAAGACCTGCGGCCTCGGGACCGAGTTCGGCCTCGAGGGCCTTTGAGAACTCGGCGGCTAAAACATCTCGAACGGTTTCCATGCGTGGTCGTTCTGAAGCGTTTGCGCGACACCTTCCAGGAAAGGAGTCAAGCCGCTGGCGTGAAGCCCGGCTCGGCGCTCCACCAGGTCCACCACGATCTCCGGATTGGGCTCAAAGTGGAAGTAGTAGCGAAGGAGCAGATTCAATAGAAGAAAGCGGAGAATTTGGGCCGGCAGGCTACCCTCTCTGAGAAGGTCTTTGCGGAAGAGAACGTGATGCAGATAGCGGCAACCTAGCTCTGGCAAAGGAAGCTCAAGGTGGGTGGGAGGTGCTAGATG
>CAYRFU010000570.1:0-2439 GCA_964423525.1 uncultured Burkholderiales bacterium
CTCCGACAAGTTGGGAGATTTCGACCAGGCTACAGACGGCCTTGGCCGAGGCCCGGGATGCCGCCGAACGCGCTTCCACCCAGGAGGCAGAGCTGGGCTCTGACCCCGATCCCGCCCGCGCAGCTCTGGCCCTGGCCCGCAGCCGGCAGACCCAGGTCCGAGTGGAGACTCTTTCCGAGCGAATCTCAGCCAAAGATCTCGAAAAGGACATCTGGAAGCTTCGCTATCAGGTCTGGCACACAGCCTCACAGGACGAACTGAAGGAGTGGAATCAACGCGGAACGCTCTACCTGGAGGGAGTCCGCCGGGCCGGCAAACTGGTGGAAGCTCGTCGGGATGCCCTTAGACGCTCCATCCTCAACGTGCGACAAGAGCTCGATGACGCGAGCCTCAACTCGGAAGAGCGCGAGTTGTGGAGGCGCAATCTCGAGATTCTCCGCACCAGCGATGAAGTGCTTGAGCAAGCCCTGCAGGCCCAGATTCAACAGCAACGCTTGGTGGCCCGAGGTCTGGCCGAGCTCGAGGCCCGTCAGGCGAGCCCCAGCCTCTTGAGTCAAGCCGGCGACCTCTGGAAGCAGGTCTCAGCTATCTGGGATTTCGAGCTGTTCGTGATCGGCGAACGAGGCGTCACTGTCAGCAAAGTGGTGGTGGCTCTGGTCATCTTGGTGGTTGGGCTGATACTGGCCAAACAGATGGTCCGCCTCCTGCGGGCCCGGGTCTTGGATCGTCTTAAGATCCGAGCCAACGTACTCGACGCTGTCGAGAAGTTTACCCTCTACTTTGTCAACTTTCTGGTCATCCTGTTTGCCCTTCACGTGGTCAACATCCCCCTGACCATTTTTACCTTCCTGGGCGGCACGGTGGCGATCGCCGTGGGGTTCGGGGCCCAGACTGTCTCGAACAATTTCATTAGCGGTCTGATCTTGACGGTGGAGCAGCCGATCAAAGTTGGGGACATCATCGAGACGGCTGGCACCCTGGGGACGGTTGAAGAGGTGGGGGCTCGCAGCACCCGTCTGCTAACCTTCGACGGCTACCACGCCATTATCCCCAATAGCATCCTGCTGGAACAGAAGCTCACCAACTGGACTCTCAAGAACAACCATGTCCGCTCCGTCATCGCTATTGGAGTGGCCTACGGTTCTCCCACCCGAGAGGTCGAGAAGTTGCTTCTTGAAGCGGTCAATTCGGTCGAGAACGTCGAGCCGAATCCGGTTCCTGTCGTCTACTTCCAGGATTTCGCCGAAAGTTCGCTCCTCTTTCGGGTCTACTTTTGGGTGCCCAGTGTCAGCGTCCGCTTCCGAGTTGAGAGTGAGGTCCGTCACACCATCGACAAGATCTTCCGAGAACGAGATATCGAGATCTCCTTCCCTCAGCACGACGTCCACCTCGATACCCGGCGACCGTTAGAAGTCACTTTGAAAAGTCAAGTCTAAGACTCGCATGGTGTCAGGTTCAGCGAAATTTCAGAGTCTTGCCCGAGAGTGGAACAAGCAAGAAATTTACATTCCGGTCAACCCGACCGGCCCGCATTAGACTACAACCAAAGGACAACGATGCGAGACTCTGTCTCGCGGTGGAGGTCGCCGTGAGAGTCAAAAACCTGGGATTAGAAGCGCGCTGGCGCTATCAGGACGGCAAGCTAGAAAGAAGCTGGCAACCGTCGACCGACCGCTACATCCCGTCCCAGCCGGCCGAGCCGACCACCCCAAGCCTCCCAGCCCATCCGATCTCTGGAACGACGGGCGTCCTTGGGAAAAACGGAATCGACCGGCCGCGCTGGTCTCTCAAGACGCTCAGGGTCGCAAAACGTTCAGCGGGGTTCGTTGGGGCTGGACGGAGGCTCCCAACCTGGAAGACTGGCAACCGGGCTTTCAAAACACCACCGTCGATCCGAGCAAACTCAAAGACGTTCATTTCTACATCGAGCATTTCTTCCCGGCCGGTCACGCCGCTCTGGTCCTCGAGTTCGAAGAGGGTGGAGTGACCGGAGCCGATGGTCAGACCACCGACAAGTTGGTCTACTCCATCGAGGCCCGCAAGAAAGAGGGCGACAAGTGGACCTGGCAACGCGGCTTTGGCAAGACCATGGGTATGGTCCATCAGCTGATGACTTTCGAAGACGCCCAGCAGTGGGTCACCCGGCGACAGGGAGCCAGCCTGGAAACCCGACGCCTGGAACTCAGTCAAGAACAAAAGAGCCGCCTTCTGGACACCTGCCTCGACGAGGCTCTGGCAGACCGCACCGGCGAGTATTATCACACCACTCGCAACTCTTGCTATTCTGCCCTTCTTAAAGTGATGAACAAAGCTTTGCCGGAGGATTCTTTCCGGATGCTAGGGCTCAGTTCTTCGGGAATCTTGATGCGGCCCGAGGCTTTTCTGACCAGCAACTACGTGACCGTCTTGAAGGGCATGGGGATCTATACTGGAGAAAAC
>CAYRFU010000571.1:0-2439 GCA_964423525.1 uncultured Burkholderiales bacterium
GTCACAGGAGCGTCAAAAGCCGCTTTGGAGATGGGGTCGACTGTGACTTCCCGACGGGAGATGCGACCAGGCAAGGCTGGTCTGATAGGAGCGTGAAATGACGAAATAGCGCAAAATTCAGAATCGTCACCCAGTGGGTGAAATTCCCACCCGACCAAAGCCTAGCCAGCAGGTCGGAATTCAGTCTTGCGCCTCCCGTGGTAACACGATGGCGATGCGTAGACAGAAAAGCTAGCGGGCCGTGTGGTAGCCTCGAAAAGAAGCAGTCCCGGTGCCGAGGATGTTCCCGTCATTCGAAGGCAGCAGAGCCGTCCATCGAAATTTCGGCGAGACGGACGGCCACCGGCGGGGTCTCAGAACATAGCACGTTAGCAAAGGGGGGACCCAGAAACCTGGGAGGCCCTCGTTTCTCCCTCACGGCAGAAGTCGGACCTGAATAGACGCGAGATTCGTCGACGAGGTCGGTCAAATGGACGGAACTGTCCAGCTCACTGCATTTCGCAACGGAGAGGGTAGTCCAAAGCAAGGGAAACCGGAGCCGAGGACGATGGAGGCGAGGGAGTCGGAGCGCTGCATAGTAGTGATGATGGCGGGGAACGGTCGGCAACTGGACCCGTAACGAGCGAAGGCGGCGCGTGTCAGTATGAACTCTAGGAGGGAAACATGAACGACGCCAAGACGCCGAAGCATAGGTGTTCGGATAAGCCCTCTTGACTTGAGCTGTATCCCCGATACCGTCTTGGCTTGACGATTTTTCCTGACTGTACAGGTCGATGAAAACGGCCATGTAACCCTTGGTTAGCAAGAAAACAAGGAGGTCACATGGCCAAGGAACATTCTGTCAAATTATCGGCGGTCGAGGAATTACTCGACCAGAAGTGGTTGGAGGAAGCAGCACGGGAAACTGGCGCTGTGAAGCGGCAGGGCAAGATCAAGATCGCGGCGTTGGTATGGACGCTCATTCTGGGCTTCGGGGCCAGTAGAGAAAGGAGTATCGCGGGGCTCCGGCGCGCCTTTATAAACGCGACCGGTGTAGCTATCCGCGAATCGTCGTTCTACGATCGTTTCACCGGGGGCTTGGTCAAATTACTAAAGCTGGCGCTTACCCGTTGTGTTGGAGCTTTGGCGGAACCCACGCATTCATTGACGGGGGTGCTGGAGTCTTTCAAAGACCTGGTGGTGACGGATGCGACGGTGATCCGACTGAGAGACCTGCTCGCCCCTGCCTACGCCGCTTGCCGTACGAATCACACGAAGGCCGCCGCCAAGCTCCACGTGGTTCTCAGCGTCCTCGGACGCGGTCCCCACACTGTGAAGCTGACCAGCGAGCGAACGAAGGACAAGAATGTTCTTCAGGTCGGTCCCTGGGTCAAAGGTCGGTTGCTATTGTTCGACCTGGCTTACTATTGCTTCCACCTCTTCGACCGAATCGACCGCAACGACGGCTATTTCATAAGCCGTGCCAAACGGAACGCGAATCCTAAGATAACGGGCATCAACCTCACCTGGCGGGGACGCTCAATAGATGTCGTCGGGAAGAGCCTCAAAGAGGTCCTTCCCCAGCTAAAGCGGAGCATACTCGATGTTGAAGTTGAGGTCCGGTTCAAGAAGCGAAAATACAAAGGAACACAGCGAACCATCACTCGCCGACTCCGCTTGGTCGGAATCTACAACGTTGAGGAACAACACTACCACCTCTACTACACCAACGTTCCCGCAGAGCGGCTATCGGCTGAGCAGATCGCCCAGGTCTACCGCGCAAGATGGGAGGTAGAGTTGCTCTTCAAAGAACTCAAAGGCTTCTACGGCCTCGATGAGATTCCCAGTGGCAAGCGGGAAGTAGCCGAAGCTCTAATTCTAGCTGCTGTTCTGGCTGCCGTTGTATCACGAACGCTCCTGACTGTGATGCGCCGACGCCTCTCGGCACTCCGACGCCGCCTCCCAACGCGGCGTTTTGCAGCCATATTCTCAACCGTTGCGCGGCAGGTGCTCATAGCCATCCTCGCCAGCGGACGATATGCCAGGGAGTGCTGGGAGCGCATTGAGATGACGTTACTGGCTGAAGTCGTCGACCCTAACGTCTCTCGACGCTTGAATCTGGAAGCAGTGGGGGTGCCACTATGAGAGTGCCGAGAACGCTCGTGAAGTCTTCAAGTCTGGCCTCGGTGGGCTACGACCCTGAAAGGCAGATCCTCGAAGTAGAGTTTCGCCACGGCGGGGTCTACGAGTACCTCGATGTCCCGGTCTCAGCCCACTTGAGGTTGGTTGGAGCCAAGTCCATAGGGCGGCACTTCGTGGCCGAGGTGCGCAACCAGTTCAGACACAGAAAGGTCTCCGCAGTATGAAAACCTCATAACGGCGCCACTCAGGGGCTTATCCGATCACGGATGGACCAAGGAATCGATCGTGGCTCTGTGGTTTTCTGACGAATCCGAGAGA
>CAYRFU010000572.1:0-2421 GCA_964423525.1 uncultured Burkholderiales bacterium
GCCGCGCCTTCTTGGGCCTTTTGGCCCTTTCTCTTCTCTTGGCTTGCGGCGGCGGGGGTTTCGCTCCCGGCGGAGTCGCCGATGACGGACCGGGGCCCGGCGCCAGTCGGGCCAATCTTCGGCTTGAGATCGCCAACCCGAGGATTCTGGCCCAAGGCAGCTTCCTAAAAAAGATCCGCGTTGAGATCGTCGATTCTCTATCATTGCTACAAGTCGTCGGGGCCACTGAGGTAGCCCCGACCCCGGATCAGCAAACCACAAGCGTAACCGTATTTGATGTCCCACCCGGAAAGGTGGTGGTGAGGGCACTGTTTCTTGGTGAGCAGGACACGCTCTTGGCTAGAGACGAGATTGCTGTAACTCTGGTGGCGGGAGAAGTGACTCAGGTTTCGCTAGCATTCACTCCTGGGGTCATCCAGCCCCCCACCCCACAGCCCACTCAGGAATTTATCTACGTCGCCTCCAACGGCCAAATTTCCATCTTTCGTCTCGACCTCACCAACGCGACTCTCACTCCTGCTGGCCCACCTCTGCCAACCCCCGGGGGGGCCGGTGCCGACGAGGTCGAGGTGACCCCCGATGGCCGGTTCGCCTACATCAACCTCCGAAATACAGCGGCTGGCCTACTCCACTACGGTATCGACCCTTCAACCGGGGCTCTCTCCCTGCTCAACACCATCACTCCCAACGGAACCGATACCTCCGGGCCGACTCTCTCCCCCGACGGACGCTTCTATTTCCTACCTTTGTTCAACGAGGCCCGCATAGCCGTCTATTCGATCGACCCCGACAGCGGACTGCCGTCGCTGGTCAATGAGTTCCCTCTCCCGAACTCGACCGGTCAACCTCAACGCGCCTTTGTCCACCCCAACGGTCGCTTTCTCTATGTCGCCGACCAGAACGCCACTCTCAACGCCGTGTTCTACGCTTACTCCATCGACGGCTCCACGGGAAATCTCACCCTGCTGGGCGAGTTCGAATACCTCAATGCCCCTCTTCCCACCCGAGCCTTCGGATTCGATGTCAGTCCCGACGGAGACGTGCTTTACGTCTCGGGGGCCGACACCAGACTGGGAGGCTTCGATATCGATATCACCACTGGGGCTCTGACTTTCAAGAGTGGCTTCCCCTTCACCACCGCCGACTCGTTCTTTTTGGGAGAGCTCGTCGTCGACGAAGCCCGTCGAGTCTTGTATGTTCTTGGTTTTAGTGACGACCGAGTCGAAGCCTACAGCCTCAATGCCGACGATACTCTCAATTCCACGCCTCTCGACCTCGTGCCGACCGGTGCCAACAACAATCTGGTAGTGGAGAAGAATCGCTCTGGTGATTATCTCCTGCTGACGAACCTGGACACGAACGGATTCCTAACCGTCTACCGGATTACTGCCAGCGGCACCCTCGCCCCCATAACGGGGAGCCCTCAATTTGTCGGTCCGTCACCGTTCGGCATCGGTTCGGCCGCCTTCTAGCGGCCAACTGGTCTGGCAAATGAAGGAGTCACCGCGCCATTTGGCGCCGAGTTCGACGTGCCCGCCGAGCTTTCCGGAGGACCTTCCGATCTTTCCTGCGGGCCGCTTTTGCACTCTCATCTTTTCGAGATTGATTTGGTGTAGCCCTTACTTGAGGAGGGTCGACATACTCCCCGTGACTTGAGACCATTCCTCGGGTAGAAGAAGGGCGACCCGCAAAGTCGGAAAGGCTCTGGTGATATTGCCTCATGGCTTCGTGGACTTCTCGAAAAACACTCTCGTTAATCTCGACGTGATTGAGCCGAGTTTGGTGAGCTGCCGCCAGTTTGCGGTTTTGGAGCGCGGTCAGGTCTGATTGGGTTGGAAAACTGGTTGGGCTGATAGCCATTTCTCTTCCTCCTACATATCCTGTGTTATGAGGGGAGTGTTCACCCTCAACATCGCTCAGGCTCGACGCAAGTTGGCCGAATTCAGTCTGCCCGACCCCAGCAGCTGGGAAGGCTTTGATAGACAGAGGGGCCGGAAAATCCCCCGTTTTGTCAACTGTGGCGGAAAAGAACAGGGATGACGAGCGGGCCAGGCTCTGGACCTGAAAGGACAAAGCGCTGGTGTTGGACTGAGCCGCTGTCAGCTCGAGTTGATAATCGCCCACTGAGGGCTGACCGATGCGTTGGACCAGGGAATTTGCCGCTTGCGACAAGTTGGTCGTCACCGGCTGGCCGGAAGGGTCACGAAGAACGATGTTTAAATCACCGCTGTTCCAGCTGGTAGCAATCGTCATCTGGTCGGCGAACGAATCGGCTGGAATCGTGACCGTTTGAGCCTGACCAGGATTCAAGCTTCCGGAGCGGCTTACCATCACCGAGTCACCCTGGGCGGACGAGGCCTGTTGAACAGGGCGCAACCCCGTTTTCGTGTTATTCTGATCCTTTTGACTGCAAGGCACGGC
>CAYRFU010000573.1:0-2402 GCA_964423525.1 uncultured Burkholderiales bacterium
TGCGACGGTTGAAGGCTGAGGGCTCTGGCCAGTAATTCCAACCCTGCTCTGTCCTCAACGGGAGCGAACGAGTTCTCAGCCAGAGCGAGAGAGGTTCCTACCCATCTCAGAAGCATCGTAACGCTTCGCCACCGGCAGACTCGACGGGCGACGTCATCGTGGCGTGCAAAGAGCGACTCCAAAGGGTTGGTCGTAGCCAGAAAGCGCGTTAAAGGTGAGTCTGCGGGGAGCTTGAGAGAGTTGCAGGTCAGCGTCTCCTTGAGTCCTTCCTTCAAGCTGTTCGAGGCCTCTACTCGTCCTCTGGTCTTGAGGCGAAAAACGATGTTGTTCAGCATCCGCTCAGCATTCTTGAAATCCGGCTCGGACCAGGCCCGGTTGATTTCCTTTCTCGCGGACTCGCGCTCTTCGGCGGGGAGTTTTTCCAGAACGTTTCTCATCTTGTGGGCGCGACATCGTTGGATCTTGACTTGGGAGCCGAAGATCTCTCGGAGAGCAGACGCCAACCCTTTGCCGCCGTCGATGACCGCGACAAAACGGTCTCCTGTCTCAAGGCCGCGACGCAGGAGGTCGACCAGCAACTCTTTGCAGACTTCAGAACTCTCACTGGTTCCCTCTCGCAGTCCAAGGACTCGTTTTTCGCCGTCGTCCGTCAAACCGAGAACTGCCAGCGCGTGGTGACCCTGCTCTTGGACCCCGTCGATGTAGAGTGCCAGATAGCGTGAGCCGGCGAGGGAACGCTCCTGAAGCTCTTTCAGCACCTTCTTGGCCGCTCTAATGAAGTATCGGTTGACGGTGCTCTTGGAGCGATGGCTAAATTCGGGCCGTTCCGTCCCTTGGAGCGTTTGAGCGACCTTGGAGAAGCTCCGCTGGCTGGTGCCGTTGACGCAGGTAGCGAGCACGGTTTGAGGGCTTAGTTGTCGTTCTTTTGCAGCTCGATAGGTGGAAAGCTCCAGCTCTTTGCCCTTGGCGCGAACGCGAGGTCGTTTTATCTCCATCGTGGCTGCCCCGAAGGGCACCTTGCACGCTTTCCTTCCGTGACGAAACGCCAGGCGGTCGTCCTTGAAATGCCGGCCTTTCCTTCCACCGCATAGCTCGTCTGCCTCTTGTTCCATGGCTTCGACGAGCACCCGGCGGGCCAATTCCGCGGACAGCACCTGCAGGCCCTCGGACTGAACCTGGCTTCGAGCTTTTTCCCAGGAGAAGTTCGATTGAAATGAGATCTGATTTCCGATGCTGAGAAGCGAGGTGTTCTCAGACTTCAGCGCGTAGATAATACCCATCTTAGTGGGCTGCGTCTTTGCTTGTGAGGCTTTGGGACGCAGCCTGCTCCTTTTCTTGATGACTATGGCGAAGCCGCTTGGAAAGTTCGGGGAGTTCTCGAAAACCGGGAACCCGCCGCGTCTGGCGGCACCACTCGAGAAGACCTGCTTCCAGCGATTCCGCGTGGGAGCCTGCTGATTTCACCGCGCTCGCAAAGGCCGTTCTAACCACTCCGGTCAAGGCGAGATGTTCGCGGAGCCGGGAGGTCACGCCAAGCTTGTCAACCGTCAGGGTTTCTTTAAGACACCGCGACAGGCGCTCGGCTGCGCCCGGATGCTGCTCCTCCAAAGATTTGACGAGAGCATTCAGAGCTTTCTCTGCCGCTTGGACGCTCGTCGAAGACCAGGCGCTCTTGAGGCTTTCAGAAACAGCGACTCGACGATTTCTGGGGAGATGCCCCAGCACGGCCTTACGAGCGGTCGACCGGCAATGAGCGATCATCGGCCGCTCGGTCCATTTCAGGGTAAGAGTATCCTCGAGAATCAGGCTACCGTCGGTCACCAGAAGAATGGCCTTGTCTGCCGGGAGATTGTGATTCTTCAGATCCTCGATGAGGGCTTCACAGACCGCCGGATTGGTGGTCGAGCCCGGTTGAACCGACAGAACGCTCTTGTAGCCCTCCATATCACACCCTATGGCAAGCGAGGTCCAGTTCCCCTCGCGCGCGCAACTCGCGATCCACACGACCACGGGAGCACCACTCTCAGGCCTCACCATGGGTTCTGCTCGCCGGTTTGGGCGGGGCGCTCTCGGCTGGTGAGAACCGGAGGACTCCAAGCCTCTGAGTTCCCTCAGGGTCTCGAGGGCCCAAGGACCCAACTCTTCAGTATCCTCCCCGCAGGACGCGCGATCCAGCCCACGGCCGAGTAGCCACAAGAGACGGCCTTCCTCGCAAAGACGTTCCGCTTTTCGCCGCAGAGATTCCAGATTTGATGACATGTAACCAGCTCCTTAAGTTTGGACGACAAGATCTAATCTTGTCGCTGCTGGTCACCGGCCCAAATTCCACACCGCCTGGGACACCCTCGGCCCAGGCCAAGTTCGGCCAACAACTTCAGGGGGAGAGGGCCCGGCACAGATGC
>CAYRFU010000574.1:0-2399 GCA_964423525.1 uncultured Burkholderiales bacterium
CGATGACCAGTGGATTCAGGAACGAGTCATTGGGTCGCCCTGGGGAGGGACGGTTTTAAGGGACGGTACACTAGTACATCGTCCGTGAAGTTGTTCCCCCCCCCTGCGCGCGTATCTATCCCCTCTAGCCGCGGAAGGTCGTCGGGGGCTCCGTTTTGGAAGTCGGCGGGGACTTCCATCGGGAAGTCGGGAGCTTCGGCTGGCCGTGAGTTTCGGTCGGTAAATCGCGGGCCGGTCCGTCCGGACGCAAGGCCGGCCACCCGGGGGAGGGATCCATGAATGTTCGTTTACGCCAACGAACACTCGTTCCAAAGGGCGTTCAGGACAGCGTTCGAATCGCTCCCTATGCCTCCCAAGAAGAGTAGTCAGATCCCTCCGGGGGTCCTCGAACGTCTAGAAAGTCGACTTAAAGCCCAAGCAGCTGAGCGTTGGCCAAATTGTCGAAGAGTCGTGATCAGACAACGCGGGCAGTTCGCCTATGTGGATGCGCAAGGCACTCAAGATTCGCAGCCGGAACCTCTTTGCCGGTTGCGCTACACAGGGGATATGGAAACGTGGGAGTTCGCTTACTTCACTTGGAGCGGCGAGCGCTACGAACCCAGTCTCCTGAGTAGTGGACTCCCGTTCGGTTCCCCAGAAGAGTGCTTCGACACAGCGGCCTTCACTGTTCTTCAGTGACTTAGGCGGTTCTCAGGGTTAAGAGACCTGGGATTCGAACTGGCGAGGTAACCGTGCATGTGTGTCTGAACGGGTGTGAGTTCTGCAACCCCTTCAATGGCTTGCCTTTTTTCCAGCGGTAAGGTCTGGCGATCCTGTTGTGATGTTGAATGTACTCTCGAATTCTGCGCCGGAGTGCTTCTTTGTTCGGGAAGCTCGTGTTTCTGAGCGCGTGACGGCTTAGAGCGGAGAACCAGATCTCGATCTGATTCAGCCAGGATGCGTGCGTCGGGAGGTAGACAGGGACCAATAAATCGGAATGTTCGTTGAGGAACGCTCTTGTTGCCTTACTACAGTGACTGGCCCCGTTATCCAAAACGAGATACAGCTTAGTCTTCGGGTAAGCCCGCATCAATCTCTTCAGAAATCGGATGAACGTTTCGCTGTCGTTGCGGCTGATGCATTCACCCCTCACTCGACCCGAGTGGACCTCGAACGCAGCCATAAGACTGACCGTGCCGTGTCGTTTGTATTCGAATTCCAGACGGCGGACTCGACCTCGGGCTGGTGGCCGGGTAGGATGGCGGCGTTCCAGCACCTGAATGCCGGGTTTCTCGTCGATACAGAGAACGATACCATCGGTCGGAGGGTTCGTGTAGAGCTTGACAACACGGTCTTTCTTCTCCTGAAACTGCGGGTCTTTGCTGTTCAGCCAGTATCTGAATCGATGGGGCTTGATGTCGGCGGTGCGAAGCCAATACGAGATCGTCTCACGCCCAATTGAGGGTACGATGCAACGTTTTACGAGTTCGTCCGCCAGCAGGTCAATCGTCCAGCGAGTGTACGGCTTCGGTGGAGACGATACCACGAGCGAAAAGACTTCGTGGCGCTGAGTAGCGTCGAATACAGGAGGACGTCCACTTCGTGGTGCGTCATAAAGTCCAGCCATGCGGCTCCAGGCGAATCGTCCTCTCCATTTTCTGACTGTCTTGACATCGAGTCCCAGTTCCCGGGCGATACCGCGATTGTCCTTACCATCAGAAGCCAATAGGATGATCCGGGCCCGCAAGGCCATTCTCTGCTCCGACTTTTGGGCTTCCGAGATTCGGCGGAGTTGCCGTCGTTCACCCCCACGGAGAGAAACGTAGATGGGCTTGTTCGTCTCGGTCATTTGGCGGGCCTGCGGCGACCTGCCGTGGAGTTCAGGTGGGGGCGGTTCAACAGGATGGGCCTCGAGTGGCGAGATGGCAGCCGCCCAACAAATCGGTTCTCCGGAGCTTCGCTGCTGAATCTGAGAGCCACTCTCTTTAGAGTCAGCAACGTGTTTGACCTCAGCCGGCATCCCCACCGGCTCCGCGGGCCGGAGACCTGCGCGCAGGCGGGAGTCCCAGGATGGTTCTGGGCCGAGGCCAAGTTGAAAACCAGACAAGAACATGCCGGACGGTACGAAGTGTTAAACGAACGTACCTGCTAGGGTGGGACATTAAGGGGGGACGGACTTTGCGGACGATGTACTAGGCCCCCAGGTCCTACGCCCGAACCCCCGTCGCCGCTACCACCCCCTCCACAGCCGCTCAATAGGTTGGCAAGTAGGAACAAAGAGAAAAGAAAGGCACCAATTCGCTTTGGCCAGGGACTGGTTGCCATTGTCGTTTTTTTCGAGGATATCGGCTTTCGCCCCTCCCTTAGCGACAAGGGTGACCCCGACAATCAATCTCGTGACCGTTCCAGTCGGTCGCACA
>CAYRFU010000575.1:0-2360 GCA_964423525.1 uncultured Burkholderiales bacterium
ATCAGGAATTCCTTCCAAATCTTGAAGAAAAAACAAGTTCCGTGCATCGCTTACCAATCATAGCCGCCTGGACCAGGTTCGTCTCACCCGACAGGACATTACTCTTGGGCCGGAGTCCAAGCGTCCATCGCCAATCCATCGTGATAAGCTGTAGGCAGTCGTAGCCACCCTGGTGAAGTTAGGTCGGGGGTCTAGATTGGCCCTGTATTCGCTAGCGATTCGCCTTTTTGGGCGATTCGAGGTCCGTCAGGCGGGTCTGGCCAGAATGTCCTTCCCCGGGTGCGGTCCTGGAACGCCAAACCCCAGGCCAACGCGCCCTAGTCAAGGTCCTTCTTCCGAAAGTGGAAACTCCAAACGCACTTGAAAGCGACGGAAATCGACATCGTTAGTAACGACCGTCGCGTCATACTCAAGTGCGAGTGCAGCGATACAGGCATCACTGACCAGTGAGCCGGTGACCTGCCCGCTCCGGACCACCTGGGACAAGAAGTGGATATAACGAGGCCCTGGCGATACCAGGCGGACGGCGTCCACGTCGAACCACTGCTCGACGACCTGGACCGCCTCCTCCGAAGTCAGGGGCCTATCAAGAACGGAACTGTGAGTGGCTATCCGGAGAAAAGCCGAGAGAGTGTGCAGAGGGATTCCTATGATAGGAACGTGAGTCAGCGCGTGTCGCCACCAGGACAACGCTTTTGTGTGATGCCTAGACCGAGAATCGTGGGCGTAGAGTAGGATGTTGGCGTCGACGAGAATCAAGCCAGGGGACCGTCCAGCCGCTCCAACAGCTCCCCGATGTTGTCGTAGTTATATCCTCGCTTGAGACCCATGGGATAGGTTGTCAGATGAACCTCTTGACGGGACCTCTGGGCACCGATCTGAAGTCCCAGCCGCACAGCCTCGTTGAGGACTTCTCGGATGGTTCTTCCGGTCTCGCGAGCCCGCTGTTTGACTAATTCATAGGTCTGATCATCAAAGGTGACAGTAGTTCGCATATTTGATGCTAGCATTCTCCAGGCCCGGGTGTCAATCGGAGGAGAAATCGCTAACCCACGAGCTGGCTCACAAACTCCACACCAATCCTCCATTGTTGGAGCACTGTCGGCCAGAGAAAAGATACCACGAGTTCTTGAACGGACCCTTAAATCCCCTAAGACCCTCTTAAATCCACTTGATGCGTAGCCGGGCCGGAACATTGCGTCGATAGCCTGCTCAAAGGCAAAGAGGAGGTGCCTCGAGGAGCGGATTTTTGCCCGTCGGCAAATGAGCACCGGCGAGGTGCGGCCGACGCCGCAGTCGAGTGCGATAGCGGCGTAAGACGAGGTCAGGTCGCGCATCATTTGGGTTAAACTGGTCGGGCCGGCTTGGACGGCGGGCCTGGTCCCCGGGGCTTCGATGGCTTGGGTCGACTTGAGCCACGACAGCCTTGGTGGATAGCCAAGCTACTTGAGTTGGGCCAAGACAGGCAGTCAACAGCGGCTACTCTCTCTCTTTCATCCGGGAGGCTTGAGCGAGCTGTGCCAGCTTGAGACCCCTCGAGATGGCTCCCAGTTTGGCGACCCTCGAGCGGGAGCGCCCATTGAGATCGAGACCCTGGTTCCCGATGCCCGTCCCCTGGCAACTCAGCTAGCGACATCCGTGGTGGGTCCCCTGCGCGTAGGAGGGCTGGCTCATTCGGTTCCTGAGTGAGTGACGTTCCCGCTAACCCAGATGGCAGGAGATGCTCCGAACGACTTCCTCCTCCTGGGCTGATTCATGAAGGTCCGATTGGTGGTTGTGGAGAGCGCTGAGAAGACGCCCCAGGCGACCGGCCCAGCGGGTGATCAAGTCGCGATTTCGATGACGATAGGCAAGCTTGAGCTGCTCTTTGAGTTCGGCCATCGAGTTGTTGATCCACTATCGTCTTTGCGACCAAATTCGGGGACCATGCGACCTATCTCGGGATGATGGGGTAGCTTATCGACCAGCCTGATAACTTCTTTGGCTAGTTTCTGAGCCGAACGGAGATTGTAGGTAGCATAGTCTTAGGGCAAAATTGATTTCGGCTTCCTCTGACCAAGAGCTCTCTATCTCTTCAGCCACTCACCGACTTTCCTTTTAACCTCCCAATGAGGAACGGATTTCCCCTCGTCGAGTTGCTGAGTCCCTTCAGAACCTTAGCCTTGATCTGAAATTTTTCCATTTCAGCGGCCATTTCGTCGAAGGGGCAGCTTGAGCAGGTCCGGTTTCGTCATGGCGTTGCCCTCAGAGTTTCTGCCATTCTATGGCGAGACAGCATCGAGCCGAGAACCACTTTGAGGGCATCTCGCTCGTGAACATCGAGCTTCGGAATCTCGGTCAACATTTCGACCAGCTCCACG
>CAYRFU010000576.1:0-2339 GCA_964423525.1 uncultured Burkholderiales bacterium
ATCGTGGGCCGCATCAAAGAGCGCATCGCCACCTCGGCCGCCGTCATCGCCGACCTGAGCGGAGCCAACGCCAACGTTTATCTCGAAGTCGGCTACGCCTGGGGCCTGGATCGGCCGACCATTTTGATCTGTAAGAGCCTTGAGCAACTGTGCTTTGATGTGCGGGGTTCTCGCTGTCTCGAGTATCGAAGTGTCAAACAGCTCGAGCAGCTCTTACACCGTGAGATCGAAAGCTTGCTCAAGACCGGAGGAGCCCCATGAAACGTCTGTTCCTGTTGCTGCTGCTAGTGACCATCCCGGGCTGGTGTCAACCCGAGATTCTCGATCTGACCTACTCCTTTGACGACAAGACGATTTACTGGCCGACGGCCAAACCGTTCCAGCTCGAGACCGTCTTTCAGGGTCAGACCGAGGCTGGCTTTTACTATGAGGCCTTTAATTTCTCGGCGGCCGAGCACGGAGGAACCCACGTCGACGCCCCCATCCATTTCTCCAAAGGTCAGTGGTCGGTAGACCAGGTTCCCCTCGAAAATTTGATCGGACCGGCCATCAAGGTCGATATCAGCCAGAAGGCGGCAAACGACCGGGATGCTCAGTTGACGATCGACGACCTCATGAGTTGGGAAAAGCGTCACGGTCCGATTCCGAAAGGCTGTCTTTTGATGGTCTATACGGGTTGGGGTCAATACTGGGGCGACAAAGCCCGTTACCTGGGTACTGACAAGCCCGGCGATGTGGCCAATCTTCATTTTCCGGGCGTCAGCAGTGAGGCCGCCCTGTGGTTGATTCGAAATCGCGACATCAAAGCTTTGGGAATCGACACCCCTTCGGTCGACTACGGCCAATCCAAGCTGTTCAAGACCCATCGCCTGCTCTACGGACAGAATATCGCGGGGATTGAGAACGTAGCTCACCTCGATAAGCTGCCCATCAAAGGAGCGACGGTCTACGCCATTCCCATGAAGATCCGGGGCGGAAGCGGCGCCCCCTGTCGCATTTTCGCCACCGGCTGGAAGTGAGTGGGAGAAGGGAATGAGCTACTGCCCCGGAACCGGGGCCTATGGCTACTGCACTTCCCAAAGGCTTTCGGGCGACCGGCGTGTCAGCCGGACTCAAGCCTGCCCCTCAGCTCGACCTGGGCCTGCTGGTCTCCGACTCTCCCTGTAGCACCGCCGCTGTTTTCACTCAGAACAGAGTGGTGGCCGCTCCAGTGGTGGTCTCCCGGCGACTGCTCGAATCTCACAGCCAGGCCATCGCGGGCGTGGTCTTCAACGCCAAGAACGCCAACGCGGTGACGGGACAGCAGGGCCTAAAAGATGCTCAGGCTATGGAGCAGTTCACCCGTCAAGTCGTTGGCCTACCCGACCAGCAACGGGTGCTAGTGATGTCGACCGGAGTCATCGGTGTCCCCCTGCCTATGGAAACGATCCGGGCCGGCATCGAGAAGGCTGCTCGAAGCCTCGACTCTGGCTCGGTGGACCAGTTGGCCGAAGCCATTATGACTACCGATACCCATCCCAAAGTGGTCTCTCGCAAGCTTTCCAACGGCGCTGTCTTGACGGGTGTTGCTAAAGGTGCTGGGATGATCCACCCCAACATGGCCACCATGCTGGGAGCCGTCGTGACCGACCTGAAGGTCTCCAACGATCTGCTGGGCCGTCTCACGCGCGAGGTGTGCGAGGCTTCCTTCAATTGTATTTCGGTCGACGGGGATACCTCTACTAATGACACCTTCGCCGTCCTGGCCAACGGCCAGGCAGGTGCCGTTGACGGGGAGGAATTCGAAGAAGCCCTCCACGGGGTGGCCAGAGATTTGGCCCGTCAGATCGCTTTTGACGGCGAGGGGGCTGAGCACCAGATCACCATCGAAGTCAGTGGGTGCCGCACCTTTGAAGAGGCTCGCTCCATCGGTCGCACGGTGGCCACCTCTCCTCTGGTTAAGACCGCCGTTTACGGCCACGACGCCAACTGGGGGCGGATCCTGGCAGCGGCGGGACGAGCCGGTGTCGACTTCGACCCATCGCAAACCGACCTTCACATCGGCAAAACTCAGTTTCTGGCTCAGGGTCGCCCCC
The DNA here is from genome assembly GCA_964423525.1 of uncultured Burkholderiales bacterium. Taxonomy (GTDB): domain Bacteria; phylum Vulcanimicrobiota; class Xenobia; order Xenobiales; family JADMJV01; genus CAYRFU01. Next base: position 2,076 of record CAYRFU010000576.1, read on the forward strand.
TCGGGCAAACGGCTGAAGTCGAGAAAGCCCTCTTTGCCGAAAAGGCCGTCGAGCTTCACCTTAAGGTCGGGGATGGGCCCGGAAGAGCTACGGTGTGGACTTGCGATCTCACCCCTGGCTACATTTCCGTCAACGCCGAGTACCGCACCTAGCACGCCGCGTTGTCGTTGTTGACCAGGCGCTTCAGCCGGGGCCCGCCCTCTAGCCTGTTGACATTCGACTGGCCGAGGAAGAAGGGTTATAACGGCGAAACTGCTTCAGTCT
>CAYRFU010000577.1:0-2335 GCA_964423525.1 uncultured Burkholderiales bacterium
CTCGGCCTGGTCGTGGCGACCCTGAGCCACTTGACCGGCCAGTTGGACGAGAGCTTGGCTGAGTTTTTCGGCCTGGATCTTGCCCGCCCCGACGGGAGGAGTTTTCGTGGTTTGGACTTTCGGCGTTTTTCCCTGGGCCCGGGGTGGTTCGGTAGTGACCACCCAGAACCCGCAGCCCGAGTAAAAACTGTCGGCCACCTGGGAGGTATAGCGACTGACCGCGAACGGTTGGCGCTCTGTCTGGGCGTAGTTGCCGTAGGAGCCTCCCATCATAAAAGGCGAGCCGGGGCGTCGCTCGGAAGAGTCGTCGACCCATCCCGCCAGGTTGCCGCTTCCTCCAACCACTCCGTAAGGGCTGACGTTGCCGTTGCGCTGATCGTCAAAGACTGAAATCGGCCCGGGACCATCGAAGTTGGCAGCTCGAGCGTCGAAATCGTTGCCCCAGGGGAAAGTTCGGCCGTCCGGGGCGAAGGCTTTGCTCCATTGCCGGTGGTCGGGCAGCTTGGTCCCGGCCCATCGGCAAAAGGCTTGAGCGTCCCAGAAGCTGACGGCCACCGGCAGCTCGCCCTGGGGTCCGGTCGGTTGGGAGGCCAGCACGTCGGTCTCAGGTTCGTGACCAGTGGCCTCAAGAAACTGGTGATACTGCTCCCGGGTGATCGGGTGCTTGCTGATGTAGTAGGTTGGTAGATGCTCCCTCTTGTGATCCCGTCCGTAGGCAAAGTCCCCGGCAGGTATCTCGACCCACTCAATCAGGTCCTTGGGGACGCGGGCGGGGGGCAAAGGAAACTGGACTCGGGGTGAGGCATCGGTGACGATCTGGTCAACCAGCTGCTCGAACTTTCCCGCCAGGACCAGGCCGGTCGGGCCGTCGGGGGCTGAAGCCAGGCCGGCGATCCGAGTGGCCAGGGCCATCGCCTCTTTGACCCGCTCGGCTTGCTTTCTCTGGCTTCGGGTCTGGATGCTAAGGGGTCGATGCGTTCTCAGATCGAGACAGACGGCCTTGAGGTTCGCTCCCAACTGGCTCCGGTCTTGGGGCTGGTCCAGAACGGCTTCTCGGCGGATATTCCGCAGACGAGTCCCGAGCGTTTGTGGTAAAGGCTGTCTGATGATGGCCATGGCGAACCTCGTATTCAGCTTACCATGAGGGGCTTAAAAAAACTTAGACCAGTTTGCGGATCTCGGCAAAGCTTAAATTGAGTTGAGGGGACCATTCCAGGTGGTCGGCCAGGAAGCTGAGAGTGGCCTCGGCCTGGACGTCTCCCTGGCCCTGCCGACACATTCTGATGGCTTCGCTAAGGGGAACGAAATCGCTTCGGTCGAGAGGGGGAGCCACTTCGGCGGCCAGGTAGTGAACGGTGAGGTCGGATTGGCCGGCTGAGGCCGTGCTGGGGGCGGCCAATCTCTCGACTCGACTCAGACCCAGTTGGAGAGCCACCTCGGATTCGACCGGCGCGTCGCAGCCGACCTCGACTTCGGTGAGGTCGCGTCGGACCAGGTCGCAGTTCTCGGCGAATTCCGAGCGATCCAACTCGAGGCTTCCTTTGTAAGCCATGATAGGTCGTTCAACAGTCCCCATTCTCACCATCGGGCCTCGTTCAGGGTCAGAGAAGTAGAGAGCGACTTTGGCTCTTTGATAGTCTACTTCCAGGTGCTCGTTCAGATACGGGTCTCCAACCGTGGTCATCTGGTCGCCTTCTTTGACGGCGTGCTGGACCTGGCTGATCTGGACTCGAGAGCGGGAGTCGACCTCGACCGTTGTTCGGCTCACTAGATGGCCGTGATTGACCCGAGCCTCCAGGCGGCTTGAGTCGCGCTCAAAGGAGGGGATGGGGTCGAACCGCTCTGGGCTTCGAGGGTCGGTGACGTCCCCCAGGCCGAGAGTGCTATAGCGCTCTTTCAAGGCGGGCACATCATGGACATTCAGATCGAGAGCGGGGAGATAGCCGAGCCCATCGTAGCCCCGACTGAACATCACCTTGGAGCTACCGGTGTCAGCGATCTCTCCGTCGCGAAAGCGTTGCCAGAGAGTCTGCGGGTCGAGCACCTCGGGCCCGATCAGCCCAACCAATTCCATGCCACCTTCGTCCCCCACCGGCTCGTCGCCCAGATCGACTACCGCCGAATAAAACCCGAAGGCCTCGGTCGATTCGCCAGGCATAGTCGGGCTGCGATGGCTACCGAGTTGGCGGAAGGTACCCTCGACGATCGTCCCACCGACCTCTTCGGACACTTCGGCAGCGGCCACTTTGGCCGCTCCTGGTTTGTCGGCGCGACCGGCGATGAAGCCGGTCTTCACATAGTCTGGACGGGCGGCTCGGGTGTCGCCGCCCTTCAA
>CAYRFU010000578.1:0-2325 GCA_964423525.1 uncultured Burkholderiales bacterium
AGCCTACCAGCACGATCTGATTCCCATCTAGGTACAGTTATCGGAAAGACACGGAACTTAGCGTCCTCCACCTGGCCGTCGTCATCGAGTAAGTGGGTCGTCTGCCAGTTCTAGAAGTCTATGGTCGATATCCAAAAAGGACATATGGCAGCCGGAACATCCGTCCAGCCAGACTGTAGCAACTTGTGCTTTCTCCATTAACGCCTCCGAATGACCTGTAGGTAGTTGAGGGGGGGTTGCGACTTGGCCATCTCGCCAGCCGAGCGGCCTTTCTCGGTTAAAGCCCCGGTAGGACAAACGTGGACACACTTGCCGCAGGTGGTACAGGTGTCGGAGTCTGCCCAATTTTCGTCAAAGCCACTACAGATTCGGGATTGAAGACCGCGGCCTTTTACGTCCCAGACGTGGGCCCCTTCCACCTCATCACAGACCCGAAGGCAGCGCTGACACAAGACACAGCGATTATGGTCGAGCTGAAAACGAGGGTGAGAGGCGTCCACCTCACAGGTGGGAAAGAGATAGGGAAGACTGATGTGGTCAAGCGAGTGAGTGACGGCCAGAGCCTGCAACTCGCAATGCCCGTTGGAGACACATACCGAGCAAACATGGTTGCGCTCGGCAAACAACATTTCAAGAACCATCCGGCGATACTCTTGTAACTTGGGGGTCGCCGTCTTGATCTTCTGGCCTTCTTGGACCCGGGTGACACAAGCCGCCAGGGGTCGGTTGGCTCCGGCGACCTCCACCAGGCAAAGACGACATCCACCCACTTGACTCAGGCCATCCAAATGACAAAGGGTCGGAATGGTGATCCCGTGTTCGCGGGCCACCTCCAGAACGGTCTGATCCCCGGTAGCACTGCAGGGAGTCTCGTCGATGGTAAGGGTTACGACTGAGCTAGCGACAGACACGGGCTTCCCTCCTTTCGAAAGCAGGCCTCGAACTCGGGCCGGAAAAACCGTAAGGTGCTCTTAACGGGATTGGGAGCGCTGATCCCCAGTCCACAGAGACTAGTGGCGCTGACCATCTCGCACAGGCGTTCCAAAGTGGCCAGGTCGGCCGGGGTCGCTTCTCTGGCTATGAACCGATCGAGTAAGGCCAGTAGCTGGGTGGTGCCGACTTGACAGGGGACACACTTTCCACACGATTCACTCTGAGAAAATTCCATGAAGAATCGAGCCACTTCAACCATGGAGGTTGACTCATCCATGACGATCAGCCCACCCGACCCCATAATCGAGCCCAGAGACTGGAGCGACTTGGGCATCAAGATGTTCGGCTGGGATGCAGCCACCCGACGGTCCCCCCGTTTGAACAGCTTTAATTCCGCCTTGGAAGCCTCCCCCGATCTCTTCCACTAGCTGGCGCAAGGTGGTGCCCATAGGAACTTCCACCAGCCCCTGGTTGACGACCGAACCGGCTAGAGCGAACACTTTAGTTCCTTTGCTCTTCTCGGTCCCCATACTGGCGAACCAGTCGGCCCCTTTGCGAATAATGGACGGGACGTTAGCCAGGGTTTCGACATTGTTGATCAGAGTTGGTCCCCCGTAGAGGCCGGAGGTTGCAGGATAAGGTGGTCGAGACCGAGGCGTACCCCGATTGCCTTCGACGGAAGCGATCAGGGCTGTCTCTTCTCCACACACGAAGGCTCCCGCGCCGATGCGAAGCTCGATATGGAAAGAGAAGCGGGAACCGAAGATCGCCGCTCCCAGGCAGTTCTTGCGTTCTGCCTGGCGGATCGCTTTTCTCAGTCTTTCGATAGCCAGCGGGTACTCGGCCCGGACATAGATGACGCCTCGGTCCGCGCCGACGGCGTAACCGGCGATGGCCATCCCCTCCAACACTCGATGAGGGTCACTTTCGAGGACACTGCGGTCCATGAAGGCTCCAGGGTCGCCTTCGTCGGCGTTGCAGATCACATAGCGAGGGCTACCGCTAGCCTTGGCCACTGTCCCCCACTTGAGGCCGCTGGGATAGCCCCCTCCCCCTCGACCACGAAGGCCGCTAAGGGAAATCTCCCTGACGACTTCAGTGGGGTCCATCTCGACCAGGATCTTATGGAGGGCCAGGTAGCCGTCACGAAGGAGGTAGTCCTCGATCACCTCCGGGTCGATCCAACCCGAATTCTCGAGCACGACCATCTCTTGACCCGCGAAGAAGGGTGCGTCAAGCGCGATCGTCTCGGGCCATTGTTGGTCTCCTTCGGCCGCCTCTAACAGTTCTTGAGCCTGGTCGGGACGAAGGTCGGGCAGAAATCTGCCCAGAGGCTCCGGGCGCAACCCCGTTTTCGTGTTATTCTGATCCTTTTGACTGCAAGGCACGGCA
>CAYRFU010000579.1:0-2323 GCA_964423525.1 uncultured Burkholderiales bacterium
CCACCCAACCCCAACACCCCCACCGCCATCGCCGGGGAGATCCTCGAGGCCGCCAGTCAGGCTGGCATCGAGATGCAACCCGTGGTCGAGGCTCCCGAAGGCGCTGCTACTGACCCCATCTCGGGTATCAAGCACATGCTAACAGAGGTGGGCAAGAGCTATGGAGGCGACCTTTCTAAACTGGGCAAGATGACCAAAGCCCTCTCGGAAGGTGAGCGAGTTCAGGTTTCCCTGCCCGATAACGGCCAGGAGCAGACCTTCGTCAGCGCTTTGATGCCCCGTCTGCTGGACAAGACTCAACTCGAGACGGCCACCACCTGGATGACTCAGCCCACCGCCGAGATGGAGGCCTTCAAAGCCGACTTCGAAGCCGTGGTGGAAGCCGGCAACGTGATGACCAGTCGCGAACAGGCCGGCCAGATGAAAGGGATGCTCCGCAAGTGCGACGCTCGCGACGCTTACCTGAGTCTGGTAGGTGGCAGTGAATTGGTGGCCATCAAGCCCGATGGCGACTTGATGCGGATCAAGCGGGTGGAAGATCTGGCCACCTTCAAAGAGACGGGCGAAGTGCCCCGAGAGATCGAGCGTTTCGACCCTGAGCAGGGTAGCCAGAACTTGCTAGTGGGCTATCTGGTGTCTCCTTTTGACCCCGTCAAGAAAGGGAACTACGACGGGCTGGCAGCTCGTCTCACCGAGGTCGGTTCATCCGAGAACGTCGACATGGTTGTGATGCGAAGCGACCTTCCGGAGAAGCGTAACCTGCGGGTCGACCGAATCCAGAAGGGCGACCTCGAAGAGATCGACCGTCTCCCCTCCGAGACGGCCATGAACGACCCCGAGGTGCTCGAGAACTTCCTTTACGACACCATCAAAGCGCACCCCGACCACAAAAACATTCGCTTGTTGGTGGGGGGTCACGGCGGAGCCGAGAGGGGCCTTCTGCCCGACGGCCAGCACAACGACGCGGCCGCCAACCACGCCATGTCGGTAGACAACTTCGCAGGAGCCATCCACAAGGCCCTGGACCGAGTCGAGGCCGATACGGGCGAGCGACCTCGCATCAAGAATCTCTTCCTGGTCTCGTGCCTCATGGGCAATAGCTCCTTCTTGAGCACCCTGGCCAAGACCGGAGATATCGATGTGGTTTGCGCCTCTCCCGAGATGATGATGGGAAGCGCTCCCGTCGAGATTATCTCGAGCTTGAACGACCCCGCCCTGGCCGACGCCTCCGGTGAGGAATACGCTAAGAAGCTGGTGGAGATCAACTCTCAAGCTCCCTCGATGCCGGGTGGTGACATCAAGAGCGGTCACCACGCCGATACTTACGGTGCCTACGACCTCTCTCCTGAGAAGGGTGAAAGGGTCGACAAGGCCCTCGAAGGGTTCTTCCAGGCCTGCCTAGAGAAGCCAGAATACGCGAAATACGTCAAGGAAGACATCGCCAAGTGCCCCGCCTACGGCGGTCATCCGCTGCTCAACGTGGTGATGTTCGGCATTGACCAGAGAGACATCGTTCAGGTGGCTCGCCGCATCGAAGGCGACGCCCGCTTGCCGAAGTCGATCAAAGAAGCGGCCAACGAACTGATCGAGGCCTCACTCGACCAGGTGATTGTCCAGGCTGTCAGTGACAAATACAAAGATCGGGAGGGAGCGGCCCTCTATCTCCCCGTCGACCGTTTCGACTTTGACGACAAGATGGGCGAGACCGAGCTTCTCCAGAACAACTCTTACAAGAAGTTCATGGAGATGGTCTTTGACGCCCCTTTGCAAAGGAGTGTGAGCGACCGGTTCTTGGCCGAGATTAACCGCTTCTCAGAGCAACTTCGAGCCGACGCCAACGCAACGCCCGAGGCCGAGAAGAGTGAAGAGAAGCCCGAGCAGAAAGAGGAAAGCGCCTCGGCTCTGGACTTGAACAAGATGCTCAAGAGCGCTGTCGGCGGCACGATGCCGAGCCAGGTGCACGCCCTTGAAGAGCGAGTCGATAAGCCTATCATCGAGACCCTCTTCGTGCCGATCAAATCGTTGGCCAAGAAGTCTCTGGCCGTGGTCGGTGGCCTGGCTACCGGCTTGATCGGAGCCGTCCCCGGCGTCGTGATCGGAGCGGCCCTGGGTATGAGGGCCGGCTGGACAGGCCGTTCTCTCTCGGGCGGCGAGGCTGCTTCTCAGGAACCTCAGATCGGCTCTCTTATCGGTCAGGCCGCTCTTTATCCCTCCGAAGGCAAAGCCATCGACGTTCATCAGAACGTCGGCTACAAGCACGGCACCTTCGCCGGCCGAGTGGCCGGCGCCGCCACCGGACTGGTCTACGGCGCCGCTGGAACGG
>CAYRFU010000580.1:0-2301 GCA_964423525.1 uncultured Burkholderiales bacterium
TCGGGGTTTTTGCCGGCGTCGCCGTCGCGGCTGGCCTTCTCTCGGCTCTTCCCCCTGCCGAAACGCCTCCCGAGGCCAGCACCTGCCGAGTAGGCGACTGGCAGGCCGAGTCGGCTGACGAAGGCATGGGGGTCGAAATCCTGCCGACCGGCCTGGGTCAGGTCGATGTCATCCGAGAAACCTATGTGACCACCACCACCGACGACGAGGGGAATACGGTCTACGTGGAAGAGGATGTTCCCCTCTCCCCCATCGGGGTCTACCTGGGAGACGGGCTCTTTTTCGACACCAACGGAAACATCTCGTTCTATGCCGCTCGCGCCTTCGGAGAGCCTTTGATGGAAGCACGCGACGGCACCATCGTGATGGAGCAGTCGGGCCCTCTCAACGATGCCACTTTGGAACGCCAAGGCTCGGTGGTGGAAATCGACAATTCTGGTTTCGGAAAACTGAACGACATTACGGTGACCGAAACCGGCAACGAAATCAAGATCGACCCTTCTCTGTTCGGAGAGTGGAACACCATCAGAATCACTGAGAACGGCCAGCACACGCGGGTCGACCCGTTTGGTTTCGGAGGCTGGGACTCCACCGACATCATCCGCTCCGGCGACCAGATCCACATCCGCTACCCGGGTTTCTGGAACAACGTCACCATCACCCGGGGGGAGAATTCGACCCAGCTGGACCTTTCAACAGCACCACCGCCTATTTCTGCGGCGACGAAGTGGTGGTCGACTCTAGCGGCGTGCTTAACAAGACCGTGGTCACATCCCTACGAGACGGTCAAGAACTGGTTCAGGAGACGGCCGGTCAGTGGAACGACGCCGTCATCTCGAAAACCCACAACACCGTTCACATTCAGGGCAGCGGTCTTCTCGACGACACCACCATTCGCCAGCGATAAAAAAAAGAGCGTCGGGAGACCCGACGCTTCTTTTTTCTGGGAAGAGAGCTACCCCTCGACCGTGTCCTTGAGGGTCTTGCCGGCTTTGAACACAGGATAGCTCTTGGCCGGTACGGTGACCTTCTTGCCGGTGGCAGGGTTTCGAGCTTCCCGCTCGCTACGATGACGAGCCAGAAACGACCCGAAGCCGGGAACGACGACTTTGTCGCCTTTTCCGAGCTGCTCTGCAATGATTCCTTTGGCGGCGTCGAAAATGGCATCGACAACCTCCGAAGCTTTGGTCTGGGAGAGGTCGGTCCGCTCCGCGAGTTCTTTAACCAACTCAGTTTTAGTCACTTTACGTGTCCACCCTTTCGGTCCATAATTATCCCGCTACGCCCGGGCACCCAACCATACGGTCTCAGGTAGAGAATTCCTCTCACAAAAGGCTTCGAACTAAAGCCGAACGCGCGGCGTGATAGCCACCCATGCCGTGGACGCCTCCGCCGGGAGGCGTGGCCGCTGAGCAGATGTAGTAGCCCTGACCCAAAAAGTAGGGATCGGGCGATAGTCTTGGGCGCGCAATCACGTTGGCTAGAGCGTTGGAGCCGCCCAGGATATCTCCTCCCAAATAATTAGGGTTATGTTGCTCAAAGTCCGAGCAAGACATCTCCCGGGTAGCCAAGATACGGTCCCGAAAACCGGGGGCGAACCGCTCGAGCTGGGCTGTGATGAGGCCCGCCATATTAACGGTGCTACCGTTGGGAACGTGACAGTAGGCCCAGACAGTCTCCTGGCCTTGGGGCGCCCGGGAGGGGTCGAAACGGCTCTGTTGAGCCACCAGCACATACGGTGCCTCGGGCTCTCTCCCAGCTGCCACCTGAGCCTCGGAGCGTGCGATCTGGTCGAGCGTCCCACCCAGGTGGACCGTACTGGCTAGCCCGCACTCAGGCGCATCCCAGGGGATCGGCCCATCCAAAGCATAGTCCACCTTGAAAATTCCTGGGCCCCGGGGGTGGCCACGCAAAGAAGCCACCAGTCGAGCTTTGATCTTGTGCTGAAGAAGGTCGGCCACAGCCGGAGCGGCCAGGTCGAAAATCACCGCTCGAGCGGGTGGCAACTGCTCTAGAGAGGTGATCCAACAGTCGCTTTCAAGCTCTCCCCCCAGGCTCCTGAGATGGGCCACCAGAGCGTCAGCCAGACTCTGGGTTCCTCCCGCCGGCATGGGCCACCCCACCCGGTGGGCCAGAGCGCCTAGAACCACGGCGATGGCCGAACTTCCCCAAGCCTCCATGGGCAGAAGGGAGTGTCCTCCTAAACCGGCTATCAAAGCTGGGGCCAGCTCTTCTCGAAACAGAAGGCGGCACAAGAGGCGCACGGGAAACAGGCTGGGCAGTCCGATGCGAGCCACGGCC
>CAYRFU010000581.1:0-2290 GCA_964423525.1 uncultured Burkholderiales bacterium
GGGGTGCAAGTCTAGGCGCCGCCTGGCCGCAAGTTAGCTTGAACCGGCCCCCTCCTCGGCAGGGGGGTGCAAGTCTAGGCGCCGCCTCGCCGCAAGTGAACTTGAACCGGGCCCTCCAGTGAGGGGGGTGCACGTGTAGGCGCCGAGACCTTGCCTATGACATTCTTAATGCGCAGCACTGTAAGACGCACAGGCTAAACAGCTAGTTCCTTAACAACACCATCACCGTGAGCCCCGCTACCCCCAAGATCATGAGATTCAAAAGGCGGTTTTTAACCAGAATGTCTTGAGCCGAGGCGAGAGCTGAGTCGGCGTCGACCTCGGTCAGAATGGTGACCTGACCCACACGGGTCCAAGCTCCCACCTTGGGGCCGCCGTCACGGTCGTAGAAGCCGCCTCTCTCCCGTTCGACTTGCTGAGAAAGAGCAGCCAGATCGATGGAGGAGTTGGCCTCGACGACATAGTTCAAGAAACCGGCCGGAGCTTCTAGAGCCCAGCCCCGACGATGGGCCTGGCTGGCCAACTGATTGACCGTCCGGACCTGGGAATAGACCTGATCGGCCAGAGCTTTCCGGGCTTTGATGGTCAAATACGAATTGACGAAAAGAGGAAAAATTACGGCCGCCATCAGGGCTGTGGCCGCCAGCGGTTGGGACAGGAAGCGAACCACTCGGTGACGGGCCGACCAGGGACGCTGGCACAAGAGAGGTTTCCGCTTTTGCCTACGCTCGAGATCTTCTATCACCTGGAGACAGGAAGGAGGTCGAGCGTCGGGCTCAAGCTCAAGGCAGGCCTCGACGATATGAGCCAGGTCTTCGTCCACCTGAGGATTGAGCTGTTGGACCGGGCGGAGAGGCCTTTTCTCAAGCAAGCCCTGATAGCGCTTAAGCCTTTCCGTCAGTTCCGAACTTTGGGTCAATTCGGTGCGGTCCGCGTCAGTGAGACGAGGGCAGATCCCGGTCAAGAGCTTGTAGGCCGTGGCTCCTAGACCGTAGACATCCCAACGCTGGTCGGGAGCGGTGGCCAGACGAGCCTGCTCGGGAGGCATGTATCCGAAGGTCCCCAGACCGGCCACCGTCTCATCGAGACTGCGAGACTGGCCAAAGTCGACCAGGCGCACACTATCCCGCTCATCATAAAGAACGTTGGAAGGCTTGAGGTCGCAGTGCAAAATCCCTTTCTGATGCATGATGGCCAGAGCTGTTGTGCGACAATTAGCACCTGAGAGTGTCCAGCGCCAACTCGGTCGCTCCTGGCGGGATGAGTCAAGTGATAGACCTGTGATAAATCAGCACCTTAGACTGAGGACCAACGAAAGAAAGGAGGTCTCACCATGCGTGTGACGACCCAAAACGTGGCGATGCCAAGACGGAGACAGGTCGGGTATTCTTACTCAGAAAACCATCTGTTCGCTGTTCACGTAGCCTTACTCCCTTCCAGAGTTGAAGCATGCTTTGAGAGCTTTAGGACCGGTCAACTGCCCGAGATTGAAGCTGACGAAGTGAGACTCGGGACCCCCTCTGATCTCGACCTTGTAGTCGCTACCGAGGGCCAGGCTCGACGATTAGCCAGCCATGACAACGACCCCACCGATGGTTCCAGGGCTTACGGGATCTACGAGACTGACAACACAAACGAGGGTGCACCCTATGACAGGGATTTCGAGTCGTATACCTTCCGGGTCACTCGAGCCGGATCGGGTATGGTCGAAACAGATGACGTTCTCGAAGCCTACTTTCAACCCGTCCAACGAGAACACTTGCGGGCCCAGCGCCTTGGCTACGATAAACCGGAATTCGCTAAACCGGAATTGGGCTTCGAAATGACCTCCTTCGAGGTGCGGAGGGGTGAGTCGGCCCTCCTCTCTGGTCGGGACATCACAGTGGCCCGGCGAGATGATGAGCTGTTAATCTATGACAGGCAACTGGGCGAACGCCCTAGCGCCACCCTGACCCATTACACCGTCACGGAGGATGGAGTTGACGAAGTTCGCCAGTGGTCGACCCCGGAATGGCTTCTGGCAACCTGAAGACTAACCCCTCTGGGTCGTATTCCAGCCCTCCACTCCTGCGGCCGTCCAACCCACTAGGGCAGAACTGATCAGATCCCGGTTCTTGTTAGCGATCTCATGGCTCATCGGCTCGCTCTCCTCTTTAGCTCGACGAACCGAGGCAGCCACCTGGTCGTAAAAGTGCTGCCGGCTGGAAGGGCCCACTGCGTTGACCACCAGACCGATGCCAGCGCCGACGGCGGCGCCGGGAAGCCCGGCCAGGGCCAGACCAACCCCAGC
>CAYRFU010000582.1:0-2260 GCA_964423525.1 uncultured Burkholderiales bacterium
CAAGCACTGTCCACCCTAAAGAACTCCGTGAGCTCAGTGGCCTCCGTGTTATAAACCTTCTTCCTCGGCCAGTCGAATGTCAACAGGCCCTCTAGACGAGCGAAACAGGTCCGAAACCAGGGTGGGCGCAGTAGGGGTGGGGTTGCATCATCTGTTCTACTCTGATGGCCTTCATAGCTTCTCCGCCCCCTCTGCTAAGACCGATAACCGAAGACCCTCCAGAAGGGTAGCAGGACGATGAAGAAGCTTGCTGAGAAGAAACTGTCCGCCTCCAGCCCCTAATCCAGACATGAACCATAGGGTCGGTCCTCGATAAGGCGAGAGGGTGGCCAAGAGGGCCGCTCCTGAGGCGGTCAAATAGGCAAGCAGGAAGCTCACTGCTATCTGATAGTCAGGGTTGGAAACCGTTATCAAGCCGTTCGTCACGGCTGCCGAAATCAGGACGTCGCGAAGCGCGCCCCCCGCCGCCGCTCCTGCAATACGGAACCAGGAGCCCTGACAGAGAAGGGCGCCTAAGAAAGCGCAGACGAACGGAGTGATGAGAAAAAGAAAAACCCCCACCGAACTCTCGATGAGAACGGGGCAACCTTCTTTTAAAATGATCGCGTAGTTCATTCCGCTAGGTTCTAGAGCGAGCCTGGGCGGGACCTCTTTGGTCACCGATGGGGTCGACAAGCGATGGTGCCTGACAACTGGCCCTGGGCCGATTCGCGCACCAAAATCTGTCCGTTCGACCAGACCGTAGTGCCATCGGCCTCAACCTCTTTGCAATAGGTCTGACCGTGACGGGTTGCGCGAATCTCGGTGGCCACGCCGTCCTCGTTAAAGGAGGCCTGGGCACCATCCCACTTTTGCTCGTTGAGGATCTGGGGCCCCCAGGCCTTTAACATAAAATCTGGGATGTGGGGTTGAATCTCACGACCGGTCAGGGTCAGAGTCTCGACTTGAACTCGCAGAGCATCCTCTGCCAGTTTGTCCTCAGGTCCGTCGTTGAGTGAGGCCAGCTTCTCGGCTACCGGAGCCAGACTACGCTCCACGTGATTTCGCAGACTGCGAGGGTGAATATAAGTTGAATAACCGTTAGGCGACATAAATTCCTCCAAAGTGAAAGAATCGTCGCCTGACCTTAACCGATCCTCAAAAACGGTCAGGCAGCTGGTGCGGGCAGTTCACCAACCGCGGCCAAGGCAGCCTCTCGATCGACAGCTCCTGCGCCGGTGCTGGCCGGAGAATTCAAATCAGCTGCTGTAGCTCGGATCAGATCCTCCACCTGCTGAGGAGTTAATTCTGGTCGCTGTTCCAGGATTTCGTGAGCCAGGGCAGCAACCCGAGGTGCCGAGAAAGAGGTCCCCACGATCGGGGTTCCATCGGGATTTATGAGAGGATTGCCCTGGGGGTCCGTGGCGAAGAAGGAAGTGGCGAAGTCCACTCCCTGGTTAGGGCTAGTAATGGGAGCCGCTACATCGTCACTGACGTCGGTCGGCGTGCCCTCAGGGTCGACGGTGGCTCCCACTACAGTCGTGTTGGGAGCGTTCAGAACATTGGTGTGATCGAGGTCCTCAGCGGGCGTCTCATCAGGCCCCGAGTTACCCGCGGCTACAACGTGGAAGATTCCCCGCTCGGCTAGCTGGGCTGAGGCTTGTTCGAAACGGGTCCGGGCGGTCGCGATTTCAGTGTCGGTAGCCAATTCCTGCTCCCAACGCGCCAGGGCCGCCGCCTCCAACTCTTCAACTGTGGCCTTGCCGGGTCAAGACCGAAGTCCGCAAAAAACGCCTGAGCCAGCTCGGGAGTCGAGTTGACGCCGGCCTCAACGAAATCCCAGACCGACTCAGGGCTTACCCCTTGAGACTGGTTGACAACTCGAACCTGAGTGTCAGGGTCATTGACCACCACTTCTAGAGCCTCCGAAGTGCCCTCCAGAAGATTGACGACCTGAGTCCGGAACAGGTCTGCAGGGCCCTCTGGACCCTCGGCTGATCCGAGTTGCCAGGGCGCGATCTCTTCAGCTTCGACTCCTTCAGCGACCATGGTTGCCGCCACCGTCGAGCCGTGTGAGGCTCCATTTGCATCGGGTTGGAAGTCGTCAATCACCATCACCTCGGCCTCGGGATTTTCCACCACCCACCCACCTGGGATACCCGAACCCGAGGGTTCTGAGCCCGGGACTGCGGCTTCGCCAGCGGGTTGGTCGGCTGCCTCTACAGTGGCGGTCCTCCCCCTGGCCCCTGGTGGCTCGACGGCTGGGTCGACGGCCGACTCG
>CAYRFU010000583.1:0-1898 GCA_964423525.1 uncultured Burkholderiales bacterium
ACATCTCAAGCAGAGAGAAGCGATAGAGCGGTAGTAGAGAGGGAGCAGTTACAACAAGGAACCCCGATCCCTACTAACGATATTTGGATAGCAGCCTGCGCCGCCGCGACGGGCTCAATCGTATTGACCTTCGACGAACATTTTGAAGTCGTTTCCCGCGTGGGAAGAGTCGTCTTACAGGCGTAGGACGGCTTAATTGACCTCTCTTTGCTTACAACATGGGACGGTTTCTCGGGCAGCCCTGTTTCACCGCCAAGCAACGAGTGACAGGTCCGTCTGGGCAAAGTCGTCGCCAACGCAAAGAAGCGGTTGGCCAGACACTTCGGCGCTCGCGTAGCTCAGGCAGTCACCAAAAGCTGTAGGCAGTCGTAGCCACCCTGATGCAGGTATGGCCGGGGGTCTGAATTGGCCATTCCTAGGTAGCGATTCGCCTGCTCGAGCGACTCCAAGCTGGTCTTCCGGCAGAAATCGGCCTCAAGAAAGGCAGTTGGCCCGTTTTCAGGGATAGGCAAGCTCACAGACCTGCTACCAATCGGGGGCGGCTTGACAGAAGTCGTCGTCGGGGAACGGTTGAGTAAAGTCTTCGCTGAACTCTTACTCGTGACCGAAATCTGGCCCGAGTCCACGCGGGTGGGGATCTTGGTGGATAGCCCAGCTGCTTGAGTTGGGTCAGAACCGGCTGCAGTTTCTCCCAGTCCCGAAGTGGCCGCTCCCTGTTCATCGGCTTTTGACAGCGCGGACAGAGCTGGGGGTCGACTGCGACCGAAGCGTCGATTCGACGCGTAGACCCGAGCGCTCTGGTTCCCATCTGGCCAGCGACTCAGCCACTTCCGGTGAGAGCTTTGACCAGCGGACGAAGGCCGCCAGAATTCTCTGCCGGAGCTTCTCCTGGATGGCCGCTATATCCCAGTCGAAGAGACTCCAGAAGGCGCCGTCTTCGGTGAAGACTCCGTCGGTCACGATCACGCAATCAGGTCGCTCACCTGCAAAGGAGGGCCGTCGATGGCCACCGGAGTGATCGACTCACCTTCACCCAACACCTCCCGTCGCTTAAAGGAAGCCCCGAAGGGGGAAGTCTTGTCGGCTTGCGGCTCAAGATGCCTTTCCAAACAGCGGTCCACCAGGTTGACGATCCAGTATTCGGGAATGCCGGCGCTGGCATAAAGACTGGTTTTCTTCACGCGATCGTAGGCAAGACTGGTGTGGGAGACCTCGATGACCAGATCGGCGCAGGTCGGATGCCGTCTGGCCTCGTCTTGTTGCTCCGGTCTGACCAGGGCAAAGTCGGGTTCGGGCTCAGAGAAGTCTCCCACCTGGATCGGCAGACCCACGCGCACGAGGTGAGTAGCGCCATAGGTCTTGACCAGCAAATTGTTGGCCAGGGCCACCGAGTTACTGTGCTTTCTGTCATGAGGACTCAAAGGAACGACCTCCCCATCGATCAGTTCGACCCGCTCATCAGGACCGATGACCCCGGCTTCCGCCATTTTGTTGTATTCCTCCACCGACCAGCGGCGAGGAGAGATGTCCAGCATACTGCTATAGTTCCCCTCAGGGCCCTAATGCTCCTTGAAGCGCCTCAGGCGTACCTGGTTGCCCAGGTAGGCTGTGCTCCAAAGCTGATAGGCGTTCGACTCGGTCTGGTCACCGCCGGCTCCGAAGGGAACGGCACGCCCGTCTGGCGAGACGCCCCAAAGCTCCGAGGTGGCCAGGTCGCCGGCCTGGCGCTCGGCTTCGACCAGTCGCTCGATCATTCGAGCGATTCTCGGCTGCAGTTCCGGATGGCGTGGGTATTGCTCGACCAGACCGGCGATGGTCAGGGCCGATTGCCACGACCACACCACCATGCCGTGGTAGGCACCTCGGCCCAGTTCCTTCCAGCGAAGCGGATTGGGGCT
>CAYRFU010000583.1:1908-2216 GCA_964423525.1 uncultured Burkholderiales bacterium
CCGGGTTGCCAGTCAAGGGTCCGACCCGGGTCATCAGGCCCAGCGGGTATTCTCTTTCCAAGAGCTGCAGCATCTTGTCGACCTCCGCTGTGGTGGGCTCGCCAAAGAAGAGCAGAAAGCCGATGTCGCTGTTCATCACTTCGACCGGCAGGCCATCGTGGTCGAGGCTCAGCGCTAGAAAGGAGACGGGCGCAGCTTCTCCCGCCTGGCCGGCAGCCTCGAGTCGCCGGGCCACCTCGTCCGGTCTAGATCTATCCAAAATCGCTCCCGTAGTTTGACCCATTCCGGCAACAGTCTGGCTGCCTTGC
>CAYRFU010000584.1:0-2209 GCA_964423525.1 uncultured Burkholderiales bacterium
TAGGGCTATTTCATATTGAATCGTAATTTTACCGACGTTTGGGATCAGCACCCCATTTCAGAGAACTGTGTCCTGACCGACCAGAGCCAACCGGTCTAGGTAAAATCCGTCACGCTGCTCCTTGCGGTCGGTGCGAAGGCGAAAACGGAGCTTGATCGTTTGGCCATCGTAGTCAGAGAGATCGATCATCTCTTGACTCCAATCCTCACGCACGTTGCTGTAATAACCCACTCGCGTCCACTCTTCACCGTCGGAGGTCACCTCCAGATAGACCGAGTCATAGAGACGCTGGAGATTGTAGCGGGTGTCAAAGAGCAAGGTTGAGCCCGCCAGCCCCTCCAAAGAGATAGGGGGAGAAGTGAGGGAACTATCCTGATCCGGAGGGTAATCTCCGGAAGGACTATCAGCGTAGACGAAACCCCGGCCCTCCAACGCAACCCGTCCCCAACACCCTTCCGCTTGCCAGCCAGGATCGGCGCCATCGAAATCATCATAAAAAGCCGTCGGAGCAGCTTCTAGTTCCACCGTCGTGATCACTTGGGGAGACGAGTTGGCGGCGTTATCCACGGTGCGCAACCCGAACTGGAACTGCCTCGGCTCCACCCAGGGCCTTAACTGCACCTCGACCGACTCTAGCGAACCTGAAGGACTTGGGACCGGGGTTTTGAGGCGCTCGCCCGTTTCCAGATTTCTCAGGTCGTAGCGAGCAGCTAGACCCGAGAGCCCGTCATCGCCGGTGGCCACCCATTCCAGGCGAAAGGAGTCGAGGGTGACATCGGTCGCTCCAAAACGGGGACTCGCGGCGGGCGCAACAGTATCGTCCTCTAGAGCGTTATAGAGGTTTAGCCGTCCGCCACTGGCCACTTTGCCCGTCAGCGAATCGAGACGGTCACTACGGTCTACCAGTCGTTCGATCACCTCTTCGTTAGTCAACTCGGGGTACTCGCACAACACCAGCGCGGCAGCCCCGCTGACGTGAGGCGTGGCCATAGAGGTTCCGCTTAGAGTGAAATAGCCGCCTGGAACGGTGGAGTAGATGCTGGCTCCGGGAGCGGCCAGGTCCACGCTCTCCTCCCCGTAGTTCGAGAAGCCGGCCAATCGATCGCGGTTGTCGGTGGCAGCCACCGCGATCAGGTTGGGAATGTCATAGCTGCTGGGGTAATGGGGCTCCTGGTCATTATCGCTGCGGTCGTTGCCGGCCGCCGCCACGTGAAGAGCGGGAGAGTGGCGAAAGGCTTCTTCTAGGGCCAAGTTCTTCTCTCCACCCCGTCCCCATGAGTTGGAGGTGATGCGGGCTCCCTGGTCGGTGGCGTAGATCAAACCTCTGAGGATGGTATCAACGCTAGTCTTGTCCTCTTCGTCGAAGATCTTGATCGGCATGATCTGGGCTCGCCAGTTCACTCCCACCACGCCCTGACCGTTATTTCCCTCGGCCGCTATCGTGCCCGCTACGTGGGTGCCGTGGCGACCACTGTCGGAAGGGTCGCCGTTGTTCTCGAGTGCGTTGTAGCCGTGCACATCGTCGACAATCCCGTTGCCGTCGGTGTCCTTCCCGTCGGCTACTTCGTTAGGATTGGTTCAAAGGTTGGCCACCAGGTCGGGGTGGTCCAGATCGATACCGGTGTCGAGGACGGCGATGATAGGGCCGTCGGCCCGGCCCGTCTGGATGGCCCAGGCCTCCGGGGCATCGATATCGGCGTCTTCGGTTCCCCACCGCTGGCCGGTGTTGTGCAGACCGTAGAGGCGGTCGTGGAGGTCGTCTGGGAAGCGCTGCTCAGTCTCGAGGTGGTAGATGTGATTGGGCGCCGCATAGTCTATGCGGTCGTCCTGGGTGGCCAGTTCGAGGGCCTCTTCCACCGCCACTCCAGGGGGTAAAGCCACTCGGACCAGCTCGCCCTCAAAGCCTGGAAAAGAATGAAAATCGAACCGCTCGACCACCTCCAGACCGTGGTCAGTCCAAAGCTTGTCGTCGGGCCCGGACACTTTCACGAGCATCTGTCCCGGGAGGTAGGGTTGGGTGGTCGTCAGCACCCAGTCACTCTAAAGCTATCGAAAAGCGGCCATGTTATCTTGAAGTTAAACTGTTTCAGCCGTTGGCCCAGGCTAGAGTGGGCCGTCACCTTTTTCACCCCTCCAGTGACGGCTCTTTTCGGAGCGATGATGGGCGGAGCGGCGCTGCTGGCGGCGGGACAAGCCCTGGAAAAAAGCC
>CAYRFU010000585.1:0-2202 GCA_964423525.1 uncultured Burkholderiales bacterium
CCGAAGATCGGTCTGTTCGACGCCGGCTACTGGAGCGAGGAGAACGCCCTGGCTGATGGGGATACAGAACTCTACATCGCGACCTTGAAAGACCACAAGCAACGCAAGGCTTTCAAAGACCAGAAGGCTCCAAGAGGAAGAAAGCCTAAGAATTTGTCGCCACGCGAGGAGATGGAACGAAAGCTCCTGACCAAGAAGGGCAAGGAGCTCTACAAGCAACGAAGCGGCGCCATCGAACCTGTCTTTGGGCAGATGTGGACCAGAGGCTTCCATCGCTTTTTGCTACGCGGAGTCGACAAAGTTCGGGGCGAGTGGTCTCTCTGGTGCACTTGTCACAACATTCTCAAGCTGTGGAGTTCAGGCTGGTCCGTCGGATAGCTGGCGTTAGCCTGCCCCGAAACAAGAAAAACAGGGCTTTTTAACCGTTTTCATACGCCTTTCATACGGCATCTGGAAAGGTGGACATGCGCATTTTGAGTCGCTGCCCAGCCTCATGGCCACAGAATAATCGAATTACGTCACACGAGCGTCATAAGCGGCTCTCGTGCCCGCCGAGGACTAGCCCTCGCTTTAGCATCCCCAAAGGAGGCACTGGTTGAGTTTCAATCCAAGCCCGATCCCTACGCCGTTCCAGAACTGGTCGGCTGGGCTGGGGTGGGTGTGCCCCGGTGTGATGATAACAGGGGCGTGCGAGTGGGTTGGCTGAAGGGCCGGATGGGTTCCGACGCCGGAGCCAACAGGATGAGCCGGCAGGGGCCCGTGTCCGTCCAGGTCCGAGTAGAGCGTCCAGCCGCCACAGGTGTCTTGGACCAGAGCTTGGGTTGCCGGGGGGTTAGTGTAAATTATGCCTTGGCAGTGATGGGCTTCAGCTCTGTCAGCGTCTGCAAGCGTCAATGGGGCGGCGACGGCCGCTATCATCATGGCGCGGGTGACCGCTTTCCCAAACTACGACCCGAGCCGATCTGGTCGGTGGGTTGGCGGCCACCGTTGTCTTGCTTGACCCGGCTGAGATTCTGGGTGCCCAGTGTGATGAGACCCTGAGGGGCCTGAGTGGCTGAACTGATCACGATGAATGCCTCCTGTTGACTGGTTGCTAACAGTTTAGAAATAAAACGTCACAGAAACGTCAAGAACCCGGAGTGAAGTCGGCCAGAAAGACCACCCGCCTCTGGCTGCCGTGGTTCCAAGCGTGGTGAGCCACCTTCTCGTCAAAGGCGTAATACCGTGGTCACGGCCCCCCCACACCCGCCACCACTTTGCCCGTTTCGGCATATCAGCAGCTCGAGGCGCCCCAGGAGTCGTTAGGACAGCCCGGCTGTAGCGAGAAACTTCCACCTTCTCAAGGCTCTACCGGAGCCCTGCGCGACGAGGTTGCCACCCTAAGGACCCGTCAAAAAATCGAGCACGCATTTCTATCGCGCCTCTCTCAAAAGACAAAATTTAACTTCCTATTCACACCTGGGCGACCATTATTGCCATTTTTTTGACCGCCAAATCTATGCTCATTCCAACCAGAGGAGGCAAGAGTGGCAAAAGCCCGAGGCCTACCAACAATTCTTTCAGTAAAGTAAGGAGACCCGGCTATGAGCATGAGACTTTCTTTCCCGTTGAGTTCGACCCCGGATATCCAGAACGCAAAATATTGCGAGCTGGCCCGCCAGGTGGCTAAGACCGGTGATGAGCTTCTAGAAAACACCAGACGCCTCGACCGTACTGAACCGGGCGAGCGAGATGTCTGCCTGGAAAAACACCGAGTCCTGTTAACCAGGTCCGTCGACGACTATCCCGGCTACGTCCAGGCCGACTTTCGCGGCGGGAAGACCAACTTCAGAATGAGGGAAGTTCGTCAGCGGGTGCCCGGCGCCTATAAGCGTAGCACCTGGACCCAGGATTGGCGGATCACTCGCCAGGAGGATGGCGTTACCATCTACGAACTGAAAACCTCCTGTAAACGACACGAGGATTGGGTTTGGCGAGGTTTTGAAGATACCCTCGCTCCCCTCCTACCCAAGGGGAAAGTGGTGGTCATCAAGAGAGCCGGAAACAACCAGCACCCCGACCTCGAAATGATCTACGGCCGCGAAAACGTCGGCCAGTATGCTGGACGTAAAGCGCGAGAAATGGCCCCTTACGCCCGGGCCGCCTGGACCACTACGGGGAACGCTGTCGCCAGCGGCAGGCGGGCCTTGGGAGCCTTCGCCC
>CAYRFU010000586.1:0-2191 GCA_964423525.1 uncultured Burkholderiales bacterium
GCCCCCCAGGGGCCGGCCGAGCGGGCCCTCAATCGGGTGGGTGAGCTGCTCGACTATCGCCTTCATCACCGCCTCAGCCAGGTCTATCCTGAGTTGGCCGAAGTTGACTGGGAAAGCTGGCAAGGCGACTCTCTAAAAGACGAGTTGGAAGGGGTGCTAGGGCAAAGCGCCAGCTGGGAGGAGAAAGCCGCCCGCCACCTTTTGGCCCGATTGGGGGTTGAGGCCCAACCCGAGTTGACCCATAGTTTGACCGAATTCTTTCGAGGGAACCCCCTGCGGTTGCCCCAGCCCGAAGAGCCGGAACCGGTGGAGTCAGACCTGGCCACCCCGTCCCAGGAGTCCGAGCCCCCACCCGAGCCGGAAGAGCCCCGTCGTTCGGCTCTCTGGGACCGGCTTATGGCCTGGGTCCCTAGCTCTCTTAAGCCAGAGGCCGAGCCGGTTGAGGTTCGTCTCCCCTCTAACGGATTGGCTCCGGTCGAGGGGGTGGCCGCGCAGCTCGATTTCAGCCGGCAGCTGCTGCAGCTCTATCTGAAAGAACCGTCTGAGAGCCGGCTTAGCTACGAGCCCCGAAGGTTGCCTTCCCCTCACGTTTATGCCCTGGCAACTGTGGGAGCGACCTTCGACCCGGCCACTCAAGGCTGGCTTCCTGAGCTGCTGGCGGCCGGAATGCCCTTCCATTCGACCGGTCAGAAGGTGACCTTTAAAGGTCGGCTTCTGCCCGGGAAGAGTCTTCTTCCTCAGCCTCTTTACAGCCGGATGCTGGGTAAGCCTAGAGTCTTTGGCCGAGCCGGCTCCGTCTCCTTGAGCGGTCCCGATCGATTGGGGCAGTGGCAGATTGAGGTGCGCGGGGAACAGCCGGTAGGGCTACGCTACCAGGTCGAGCTGGGGGATGTTCCTTTGCTGGAAGGGGTCCCGGAGTTGCGAGCGTCGGAGCGGTTGGTGCAGCCGACGGTGGCCCTTCAGAGTTTGCCGAACCGGGTGGTCAGCTGGCTCAATCAGGCCACCGGCTCGGCCTGGGAAAAGGCCCTCGCGGCCAAGCAGTTTGTGCGAGATCACTATCTTTATGATGAGTCGTATCGAGAGCATCCCGCTACCCTCCGCTCCAGCCGTCGTTTACGGGAAGGCTCGGGCAATCATCATTTGGAGCTTCTCCACGCTAGTGCCGACGAGGTTTATCTGGGGCGGGGCATCTGTTATGAGTTGAACGTGCTGGTGTGCGAGCTTCTTCGCCATCTCGAGGTGCCGGCTGTGGTGGCGACCTGCTGGGTTCTCGACCAGGGCTATCTCGACCGTCCTGACCACCTGATCTGCCTGGCCCTGGTCAATTCCGCCTCCGGCCCTTGCCTGCTTCCCTTGGATGCTACCTCCGATAGAACCGGGCCTCGTCACCTTTTGGGGCAGGCTCCTGAGGAGTCGGCCTGGGGAGGTGGTTTGGGCAGTGAACGGCAGCGTCTGGAACAGGAGTTAACGGTGCTGGCCCGGGCTTTTCGGAAGGTCTTCGGCGTCTCGAGTCTTCCTCCCGAGGGTCCCTCCCGTGCTCGGGAGCTTCTGGTCGAGCGGCTGGGCTCCGACTCGCTCCTCCATCTCTTTCTCGCTTGTCTTCGCGGTGACTACCAGCAGGTTTCAGCTTTGCCAGCCGGCCTCACCGACCTGGTCGAGCAGGGATGGGTTCGGGTTGCTGAGACCCGCAGTTTCTCGGTTCTCGTTGACGAGGAGGGCTGAGCTTACGCTGGGAACGCTGTGGCCGGGTTGGGCCGGTGTGCCTTTACCCGGCCAGGCCCACGCTCAGAATGGCCAGCTCCACCTCGCTACAACCCTGAACGGACGTTGTTTTGCCGGTGGCCACTCTCCACAGGTCGAGGTCTTTCTTTTCGCAACAGGTCATCGTTTTGGCACTCTCCAGGCCTCACTCTAGCGGGAAAAGGAGGTCCAAACAGTGAGCCCGATCACACTTGCTGGTCAAATCGATCCAACTTTGTCACAACTCTGCGAAAATTGTCGGTAGGCGCCAGAGTTTTAGAAGAGAAGTCTCTTCTACACTTATTCCAAGTCTTTCCCTGATGGGGTGAGGAAAAGCCTCCCTGGCGGAGGCGGGCTGGCTTCGGCCGGCCCTTTTATTTAAGTCTGGGCAACAGGCTCGGCGCGGGTTTCCGGCGTGGGCTGGCTCCGCCGAGTGGGCGGAAACTGGCTG
>CAYRFU010000587.1:0-2190 GCA_964423525.1 uncultured Burkholderiales bacterium
GCGATCAACTCCTTCAAGCCCGCGCCCTCACCAGAGTTGCAGGGCAAGAAAACGACGTCGACCACCTTGTGAGTCGAGGCGTCGACCAGCGAGACCGCCAACACCTGGGGGTATCCTGAAACCCCACGTCCTCCCTTCTTCCGTCCGAACTCTTTCACGTTGGCCTCGGTATCCGGAACTCGAAAATAGGTGCCATCGCCGCCGACCACTCGGAGCCCGTGGAAGGTCAGTGTGATAGGATTGGCTTTGGCGAGTTCTTTGTACATGAGCCGTAGGGGTTCGCTGCCCAGACGGCGACGGGCATGATGGAGAGCTTCTGGGGTGATGGCCTTCAGGCGGAGATTAGGATGTTCAGCCCGGATAATGCCAACGAGTTGCTTGAAAACATTCGGAATCGCGAGATTCCGGTACAGGGTCATGAACACAACGAGCCAGACGATGAGAATGGGTTTGAGGGGACAGTCCCTCTGATGCCATCGCTCCGTTGCGTCGAGCGCACGCTTTGCCGCTCGATTGACCCCCACACCGTTCAGAATCTCTACCTGGAAATCCCCTGACGCTTCCGACAGGATTTTCGCAATCTGGCCGAGTACCATCCCTCAAAGCCTCCTCACCGGGTTGTTTTTTTGCAAACGCACCTTCGGTAATGGAGGCTTTGTACTTGCCGTCAAAGAGCAACCCTTTTGGATGAGTTTGAACCGCGTGGTTATGCGATATCAGGCTGAGATCTTGCGGTAGCTATACTGACCGCGAACCCGTGACTGGAAGAAACGCCCCACGGAACTGGCAGCGAGAAGCCCTTGATGGGCCGAGGCCGGAACGTCGTAATAACGGTAGACTCCCCCGTGATGAAATTCGACCTCGAGAATCTGCGCTTCCGCGTCGTAGCCCGCCGAAGCCAGGCTCGACGAATCCACAATTTCCCTGTCGATCACCAGTTCCATGTCGGAGGGCCATTCCATGGCGGCCCCCCAGTTCCTGTACGGGAAGCGGAATCGTGAATTCACCTGAAATCTAACGCTAATTCATCGGCATTGGGGTTAGCCTGGTCCCCTCGGCCTTTTATTACAGGTTCACACCGGCGCTCTGTAGATTCCTGAAGACTGCGGTTGCTCACGTCTGCCAGAACCTCGCGGAGCCCGTGGACAAGCTACACGGGAAGCTCGGAAGCTTCGTGGATCTCGTTGTTGCCGACGCCACCGTCATCACCTTGCACGACTTCCTCGAGAAGAGCTTCAAGGCGTGTAGGACGAATCACTCCAAGGCGGCGCTGAAGCTGCACATGGTCATAAGCATCCTGGCGGCCGGCCCCCGCTGCGTGCAGGTCTTCTCTGAACGGCTCAAAGAGGTCAAACACTTCAGGGTTGGGCCTTGGGTCCGCGGCCGGCTCCTCCTGATGGACCTCGGCTACTACTGCTTCAGTCTGTTCGAGCGAATCGATCGGAACGGTGGCTACTTTATCTCGAGGGTGAAGGACAACGCCAATTTCCTGATCGTTGCAACCAACAGAGAGTGGCGAGGTCGGTCGATCAACCTCGTGGGCCAAACGCTCAAAGAGGTACTGCCACATCTCCACCGCGAGGTGCTGGACGTTATGATCGAACTGACCGTGACCCGACGCAGTTATCGAGGCAAGCAGGCCAAGGTGAAGAAGCGGTTTCGATTGGTGGGAGTTCGCAACCAAGAGTCCGGCGAGTATCATCTCTACCTGACGAACGTCCCGGCCGACCGATTGTCGCCGGAGGATGTGGCACGAGTGTATGCAGCCCGCTGGGAAGTGGAGTTGCTGTTCAAAGAACTCAAGTCCCACTACCGACTGGATGAGATTCCGTCGACCAGGAAGCACATCGTTGAGTCGTTGATCTATGTGGCGGTCTTGAGTCTCACGGTCAGCCGGGCACTGCTACACGCGTTTCGAAGGCGGGCCCGGGTGGCAGCGAGTAGGACACCAGAACGCAGGTGGGCCGCTACCTTCCAGAGTATCGCATCGCAGCTCCTTACGCTGCTGCTCGACCCGACGGCCCGGAGGTGCGACTGGCAGAATTTAACGACGTTCCTTCAGGACGAGTTCCTCGACCCCAACGTTAACCGTTCCCGCAATCTGGAGGTGGCCCGCGCTTAGCAGAACACCAATGGTTGTTGATGTCGGTAGCGGGGATCGGCTATCACGGTGCCTACGTTCTGATGGCC
>CAYRFU010000588.1:0-2176 GCA_964423525.1 uncultured Burkholderiales bacterium
AACGTCGAGCACATGCACCCCTATCAGCGAGGGCGAGCGTCGATCACGGGTTGGATGTTGTAATTACGGGAAATCATCGAAACTGAACGGCTGATAGGGGTTGCATGGTGCGCCTTGTTCGGCTACTTGGATTCATATAGCGTCGTATGCAAGCACAGTTGCGATTGTCCCGTTCGCTATATCACTAGCAGCATCGTAAGGAAAGCTCAGCCAGAACTCCTGCTTAGTCGCAGGATACTTGGCAAAGGCGAACTCTCCTGTATTCTCGTCATCTGCCTCAAAGCCTCCGCAGTAGTTCGGGGTCTGAAACCAGTCTCCTGATTCGTGTGCTGCCCAATCCTGAATGCTCCAACGCTGGTCGACAATCTCTTGAGCGATACCTCGGAGTTCGTCATCCACTGGGAACTGTCGTGGATTCTCTAGCATTGTGTTGTCCATATCTGGATTTTCTGCCATTAAGGTAGGACTGGCCGTTGCCGACCAGCCCCCTCGCAGATCCCGGCGTGCGGTTTTCCCGCACCGGGCTCCTCTGAAAGGCCGCGCAGTTCAAGACGCGTGGCGTTGATCATCTGTATGAGAGTTTCCATTGGTCGTGTTTGCAATAAGGCTTTTCTATGACCCGGGGCGTCGGTATATCCAGCGTTTTCCACATCTGATCGAAGCCGGTCCAGTTGTAACTTTTCCGTTGGCTTCGTCGGTTCAGTCCCCGGAATATGATCCGGCGGCTCGCGTTCCAGTAGGCCCACAGACGGTCCGAGTTCCCGATCACTCCATAGTAATTGAAGTAACCGAGGTATCTCCGCCGCAGCGTTGCGGCCAGCTCTCTCAGGGGGCGACTGCGGTTGTTCCTCAGCCACTCCTTCAAGTTCAGAAGCGAAGCACGGTACTTCTTCTTCGAAGTCCGACGCTTCACCGTCTTCTTACCGTTGCGCGTGTTTGCCCAGTAGAACTCGAATCCGAGGAAGGTGAAACACCCGCTGCCTTTCACGTCGCAGCGACTGAAGCGAAGGATTCCGCTCTTGTCTTCCGCTATGCTCAGGCTGAACTTCACCAGGCGCTTCGGCAGTTCTTCTTCGAACCACCTCGCGTCCGCTCCGTTCTCGAAACCGACGATGAAATCATCGGCATAGCGCATGTACACCTTGGCTCCCCGTATCCTGCGCGGCACCACCTTTTCTATCCAAAGGTCTAATACGTAGTGCAGATAGATGTTCGCCAGAACCGGTGATATGATTCCGCCTTGGGGGGTTCCCGTAGCAGGATGAATCACTTCTCCGGCCTCTTCCATTACCCCGGCTTTCAACCACTTCCGGATCAAGCGAATGAATGATTTATCGTCCACCCTCTCTTCCAGCATGCGTTCCAGCCAGTCGTGATCGACGTGGTCAAAGAAGCTTTTGATGTCCGCCTCCACCACCCAATGCACTCTTTCGAAAAAGAGCTTCTCGCGCAGTTCCTGGCTCGCATCCCGTGCTCCTCGTCCCGGCCGATAGCCTTTGCTCTCGTTCTGGAAGTCCGCCTCGTAGATTGCTTGCAGCAATTTTGACGCGGCCTGCTGGACGATCTTGTCTTCCAGAGCGGGTATCCCAAGGGGCCGGGTCTTGCCGTTCGCCTTGGGGATGTGCCGTCTTCTGACATTTTGCGCCCGGTAAGTCTTGCTTACCAGTCGCTCCAATAGCTGCCGAAGGTTGCTGTCCAGATCCTTCTCGTAATCTTCCACGGTCACGCCGTCCACTCCGGGCGCGGCTTTCCGCTTCAAATCTCGAAAGCTCTCATACAGCATCGACAGATCTATCTCCCGATACAGAGACCGGAACCGATGCTTCGGATCCCGCTCCGCTTTCTTTCTCAGTTCGAGCAGGGTGCGTGACACGCTTTTGTTCGGGACAATCCTTCCCGAGGCGTGTTGGCTGTGCTCGTTTGGCCTTTCAGTCCGTTCCTTCCCCATGTGATCGGTCCTACCGTCTCCGAGTAATATGAACGAATCTGACTGCCCGGAGGTCATCTGGACATCCTCCCGTTAGTTGGATGCCCATACCCTTGCGGGAACCCCCGGGCTCTCCCGAGTTCAAGTTCGCTTCTTTCCATGCATGCCACGGCTTCGAACCCCGACGGACCCATTCCGGACTCACCAGTGACGCCCGAAACGGTGCTGACTTCCAGTACGTTCACACCG
>CAYRFU010000589.1:0-2160 GCA_964423525.1 uncultured Burkholderiales bacterium
CAATAATCGCATCCGTAATTCCCTCAAACTTCATCTCTCCGTGGTCTGCGCGCTCCCCGTGTTAAAACACACAATAGCTCAGCCAAAGGAAAGAAGGCAGTGACGGTCGTCGCTGATTGTCAACACGCTAGTCTCTTCGGCTGGCGAAGAGGTCTTTGACTGGAGGCCGCTGCAGCACGATCAGGGTGAACACACCAAGAATCGTTCCGTAAGGGATCATCAGGCAAGAAACCGCTGCCACTACAGCGCAGAAAGTCCAGTTTTTGTGGTGACTCAGGCAGTGTCCGGCATAGGCTTGAGCGGCCCCCAAACCAACCCCTAAGAGGATGGCAGCTCCCGCAACCGCGACTAAGATGACCCCTACCACCGAGGCTTCGGGGTCGCCCTGTCCGGCGAGTGAGGTCGTTAGGAGACCGAGACCCAGGAGCAGATGAAGAATCGGGACGAGCCCCATCAAAGCCGTCAGGCCGCCGAGCACATAGTGCACATAGCTCAAGACTCGAAGATGTTCCTCATTCTGATTGACTTGCATCGCTCCGCCTTTCTGTGATCTGATTTTATCATGGTTTTTCTTATTGTGTAAATATTTTCTCGGGAAAATTCTTTTAGTGGGTCTAAGGCCGGCTAGGACAGATTCCATCTTCCAGGCATAAAGGAGCTTGAGCTTCGGGCGCGGAACGCTCCGGGGCCCGTCGCTCTAGGCAGCGCGGAGTTTTTCAAGGGGGCTTTACCAATGCCGATCAACCCACTTCCCAAAGGAACTCAGCCACTCGTACCTTACCTGATGGTTGAAGACGCCAACAAAGCGATCACTTTCTATCAAGAGGTGTTCGCCGCCCAGGAGATCATGCGTCTCCCTGGTCAAGACGGCAAGACCATGCACGCCGAGATCCAGGTGGCCGGATGCATGCTCTATCTCTCTGACATGAGCTGTGAAAACAACAAGAAGAAATCCAGCAAAGACGAGAAGATGACGATGGGGCTGACTCTCTATTGTCTTGACGCCGATAAGGTCTTTGAGCGTGCTCTCAAAGCCGGAGCCAAGTCGGTCAAAGCTATGGAGGACGCCTTCTGGGGTGACCGCTGCGGAACGTTCCGCGATCCTTTCGGCCACAACTGGACGGTGATGACCCGCAAAGAAGAGCTGACTGTCAACGAGGTCCTGGACCGGGCCAAGCAGTTCGCTCACAACTAATCAGTCGGCTCAATTCTCAGGGGACGGCCAAGCCGTCCCTTTTTCAAGGTCCTTAATTGAGCTGGGCCGGAGCGATGGTCCAACCCTGACGCTCGGCGTAGGAGTTGGCCGGATTCTCCCGGTCGAAATGGTAGAGCTCAGCGAAGATGTGGGCCCCCTGCTCGGTGGTATGATAGAACACCTGAAGAGTTTGAACCTCGTCGTCGCGGTATTCCGTGCATCGATTGAGCACAATGTCGCCGTTCTTGTAGACGGTATCCAGGCTGCCGCTCCGGGAGTTTCCTTCGTAGTGAGCCCCAAAGGTGCCCGAGCCCTGGAACTGCTCGACCAACACGTGGCCACGTCCGGGCATAAGGTCAAGACCCAGAGCGTCGTCCACACTGAGAACCCAGTGGTCGATCATCCATTCTTGGCTCTGGAGCTCTTTCTCAGGTTCTTCCAGGGGCTGATTTTCGGCGTTAGGGCCAAGGCTGCCTTGAGTTTGTACGCGTTGGACGATTTCGTGGACCAGGCTGATTCCCGTCATCAGGACCTCCGATGGTGGTGTAGAGCCACCATCCTGACGGGGCCACCTTGCCAGTCCTTTGCGAGAATGTTACAGCCTGAGTGCTAAGCCAAAACCGTGAGCAGGCCCTTTCTGGGATCGATCGACCAGGTGGCTTGGTCACCCCATTGAGCCCGAACGACTTCGGTCAGGGGTCGCTCATTCGTCCTTTCCAGGCTGTGGCCACCATTGAACATGGTCGACGCATCATGAACCGTCAGGTCTGGCTCTGTTTCGTGGTTGATTGGATGACCTTTAGCAGCGAGTTCTTGACAGGACGTGGAAAGAACGGGCTCGTCGACGATACTTTGCTAGTGCCCCGACCCAATTCTACGGTGGTATCGGCGACGCCGTTGCCGTTGAAGTCCCCTCTGTGTCAAGATGGGATGAGACAGATCTTGCCCCGAGAATTAATGAGTCT
>CAYRFU010000590.1:0-2132 GCA_964423525.1 uncultured Burkholderiales bacterium
TTTCTGGAAGGGGCTGACTGCCAGCATCTGGCTGACCCCGAGTTGGGGCGAGCATTGCGCCAGGCGGCTCCCCAAGAAGGTTGGGATGCCTATCAGCGTTTGGCGACCGACCAGCCGGCCCTCCTCCAGTTTGAGGACCAGGATTTTCCTGTCACCAACCGGGAGGAAGCCCTGGCCGTGGCAGGCCACCGAGGAGCGTCGATCGAGAACGAAAAGGTGCTAGCCTTTCTGAGTCGCCAGGTCCAGGGACCGGAGCTTCTCTCGAGCTTTCGTCTCTTTAGCGACTTGGTTAGCAGCATGGTCTGGCTGTTGTCACGCCGCTCTGGCAAAGGGTGGCTGAGCATCCAGGGGCCAGGCGGGCTTTGGAATGGGGAGGGCGATGGCTCGACCAGCTGCTTCCTGAGCAGGCGGCTTCAGCGGCCGCAACGTGGCAAGCCCTTCCGGAGGAGTCTAGAGAGGCCTGGGCCAAGCTGTCTCGGGCCGAACCCGGCGACCCCGTCAGGGGATGGGAGAGTTACGACGGGATCTACCGAGCCACGCCTCCTGGTCAGAACTACCCGAATGACGCCAACACCTCCTTACTCCTTGGGCCCGTCAACCTAGATGGGTTAGAGCGTCTCTCAACAGGCCTGTTGCTGTTCACGAGGTGGAGGTTCTGGAGGGTCGGGCCGCGGCGCGAAAACTATGGACGATGTTGGCTCCCCACCAACAGGCGGAGAGTTTTCAAGAGAGGCTTGACACGGCCGCGGAGCTGGCTTTCGACTTCGGCGTAGAAGGGGCTCTCGAGTTGGTTCCGGTCCTCGAACCGTGGCTCGGTCAAGACCATTACGGGTCCCAGAAAGAGCTCTTGAAAAGCCTGGCCGGAAGGGTCGGAACCAGTCAAGCTGTGAGCGACTTCCACCTGTTTCAGATTCATCCCAAGTTGACGGCCGGCCTTCATCAGATCAGCTGCCATCTGGCCGGGGACGACCCCCTCCTCAGAAGGGACCTCATGGTGCGCCTGGCCGCCCTGGAGCCCGATGAGGCCACTCTCCAGATTCTAATGGAGCTGGTCAGTCGGCCGCCGCCAACGGGAGAGTCGTGGTCTTCCCAAGGTCCGTGGGGTCGAGTTCGTCGCGGCTCTCGAGAGAACACCTGGAGCGATAGCCCGGGAACACGCTACGACAACGACGAGGACAGAAGCTGCGCCACAGCCTGGATCTCTCTAGACGGTCTGACTTGCCCGAGTGTCTCTTTGGACACGGCTTACGATCTGGAGAACGGTTACGACAGAGTCTCTTTTCAAGTCCGCCCGCGAGGAGGGGACTGGCAGACCCTGAAAACTTTCACAGGCACCCGCCCCGAGTTTGAACGGGAACGCTTCGACCTGGGAGCTTGGTCGGACCAGTCGGTTCAGTTTCGTTTTCGACTGGTCACCGACGGCAGCACCACTCGTGAGGGCTGGCTCTCAAGCAGGGAGCCGTCAGAGCCCGGGAGTTTTGGTCTCTGCTCGAAGAGGCAGGTCAAGGCGACTACGACCGAAGAGTGGAGCGCCTGGAGCTTGCGATTCGCCTCTCGGACGACTCTGATGAGCGAGCTCAATTCCTCTACAGGCTGCTGGAAGGGAGGGCTCACGGAGCGTCGGAGCTTGAGTCTTTATCGAGATTGGCCGAGGCGAGACATCGTTGGGCCGAGCCCACCGTTCGAGGCCAGTGGGAGTCGGTGGCCGCCCAGGGAAGACTCAATGTGTTGGACGACAGTCCCGGCACCAACTACGACAACAACGCCAATGTGGTGGCTACCTCGCCCTCCATCGCCACCTCAGGGGGTCGACAAGCCACTCTTGAGTTCGATGCCCGCCACCAGCTGGAGAGCCGTTACGACTTTTTGCGCGTGGAAGTTCAGGGTGAAGACGGCGAATAGCGTCAAGTCCACAGTTTGACGGGTGACTCAGACTGGTGTCGCCAAGAGGTGGACCTTTCCGCTCTGGATGGCCAGGACCTCCGCATCCGGTTTCGGCTCACCTCGGACAGCTCGACCACTCGGGAGGGGGTGAGTCTCTTTCTTGATCTGGGACTGAGTCCCGACGTCCTCCCCGTCTTTGGACTAAACCGCTGACGCGGTAGAAGTGTAAGTCCGTTCGGGCATTGAGC
>CAYRFU010000591.1:0-2132 GCA_964423525.1 uncultured Burkholderiales bacterium
AAAGGAAAGAAAGCAGTGACGGTCGTCGCTGATTGTCAACACGCCCTCTAGTCGATGGGACGCTCGTCGGCGTTCAGCTCCTGACAGAGGTGCAGGAAGTAGAAGGCCAGATGAAGCGGGATGAGCCAGGGAAAGTGGAGGCGGATAGGCTCACAACAGTAGAGGCCGAACAGTCCGATCACACTCCCGAGGATCATAGGATGAGGGATGGTGCCGTAAGGAAACCTGGTCTCTTGCTGATAGGCACACCAACCAAGCTCAGCGCCGAAATAGGTCCGCACGGGACCCAATCGCCAGAAAGCCAGACTAGAGAGACCAAAACCCAGGGCCGTCAGACTCAGAGAAACGGGTTCGAACTGGCCGTAGTAGACAAGAAGCCCAAATAGGGAAGCTAGCGAAACCGTCTTGTAGAAGATGGCGTTGCGCTGAAACTGTCCGAAAGCGACGTTATCTCGGTCGGCAAAGGCCCCAATGTAGAGACCGTAATGAACGAAACCGGTGGCGGCCAGAAAAAGAGCTACGTTCTGAGTGAGAAGAGCCAACCCAGCTGCTGCGCCAACGTAGAGGAAGTTGCCCCAACCGATGAAGCGCTGAACCGATTCGAAAACGATGGTATTCAAGAGGATCATAAAAGCTTGTAGCCGAGCCAGAAGGCCGGTCGGCTTCAGCGTGTTCAAAAAGAGTTGCCGAGCCTCTTCGTTATAGCGCGAACTGAGACGACCCAGAATCGGCCCGAACATCTTCCACCAGCGCGGATAGACCAGATAGTGAATCTTGAGGCTAACCCGTTGGCAGGTCTGAGCGATATTGGGGTCGGCGCTAATAAAGTGAGGCTCACGGTTGTAGTCGAAGGCCACTGCGTTGCCTTTGTCGAGGGTGACCGTCTCAGGCTGATGATAGTCCGGCCCAGCCAAGGGGAAATGGGTGCGAACCCTCTTGTTTTCGCTGATGGCCAACATACAGCGATAGACCGAGGCAAAGGGGAAAACGGCCCAGGGACCGTCAATATGAGGAGTCTTAAAGACCGTGTCAGAAGAGATCTCTTTCATCGGCCCGGCCACATAGATCTCGTTCATCGGCTTGACCACCTCAACCACCACGTCACGACCATGAACTCGGCGGAACATGTCGATCATCGGTTCACTGGCGG
Organism: uncultured Burkholderiales bacterium; assembly: GCA_964423525.1. GTDB lineage: Bacteria > Vulcanimicrobiota > Xenobia > Xenobiales > JADMJV01 > CAYRFU01. Next base: position 1,151 of record CAYRFU010000591.1, read on the forward strand.
CCAGTCGAGTGAAGGCCTGCTCTAGAGCTAGCGGGAGCTCTCGGTGCCACCAGTGAGTGGTGTGATCCTCACTGGGGTTTTGGGACATCACGAAGTCCAAAATCGCGTCGATATCGCGACGGTGACGCTCCTCCACCAGTTCGGTGGTGACGACCCGATTGCGGGGAACGAGAAAACCGAAGACCGAACCCCGACAATGCCAAAAAGAGGCAAGCACCAGCGGCAAGAGATAGAGAGTGTGCTCGAGCAGGTGCTGAAGCCAGCTGGTCTTTTCCATGTAGCCGCTCTGCAGGGTCTTTTCGCCGGTCAGCTTGTGGGCTAGCTCCTGCAGGAGATAGGCTGCCACCATAAGACCAAAGCCAAACTGGGTGGCCAGCTCGATCGTGTGGACGCCGACCAGGAGGGCTCCCAGGGCGGCTGCCGACATCAGCGTCAATCCCAGCGGGATCGAGACTGCCAGCCAGGCCAGATAAACCATCACGACCAGGACGGTCAAAAAAGGAGAACACGAATGAAGTAGAGCCAGGGCAGAAAAAATCCCCAGCGGGGTGGTCAGAAGGTGTAGGGCGACGTTAAGGGGTTTCTGGTGGCATTCTAGAAACTCTGTTCGGAGTTGCTTCCAACGCGGGTTTTGGACCCTCTGCATATCCATATCGACGAGCGGCTACGCGACCAGAGGGGTCAGCTCCTGTGCCGGAGGAGCGAGCTGATGAAAGATTTTTTCTCCCAGAGCTTGGGTCAGCTGGGTGACCGAGTAAAACATCGCCTCTCTCACCAGCCGCTGAGCGGGATGAGTGAGCTGATTGCCCCGACCCCCGTGAGCGACCAAGCAGGCCTGAGCCGCGTCGAGCCCGAGAGCCACTGATTTGGCCCGAATAGCCAGGGCCTGGTTCGGGTCGCCGGTCCAACCAGAAGCGCGGTCTCGAAGGCTTCGAAGCCTCTCCCTGAACGGTTCGACCCATTCGGGCCGCCGGCTCTCGAG
>CAYRFU010000592.1:0-2106 GCA_964423525.1 uncultured Burkholderiales bacterium
AGTGAGCAACCATAGCATCCTCAAATGACCAGTCTGTTTCAGTCCCTTTGGCTAATCTCTTCGGTGGCAGGTAGAAACAGTTGTAACTAAATACCTATCAAAGAGTTCTCTGGACACAGAGGGGAAAGAAATCAGGTGAATCCAATAAATCACTCCCCCAGGTACCCGATGGACGGTTGATTCGGACTCCTCATTTAGGGCTCCTGTCGATGATTTAAGTATCCACAAAATCCTTAAAACGAAGCCTGTAGGGTACCTACCTGACCTTTTGGGGTGTACTGCCCCGCTGAATATTAACACCCTGAAGGGCTGAAATTCCCCCACACTCCAAACAAGAAAAGGAGACAGTGGGATGAACAGAACCCAATTACCAATCGAAGTGAAGGAGGTAGTCTGTCAGCAAGTTCTGGCCGGCTGGAAGGTCGAGGCCGCGGCGGAAGCCACGAGTTACTCGATTCAGAGCATAAAGCGCTGGCTGACACGCTACCAAAAAGGAGGTGTCGAGGCTCTCAAAGCTAGACGAAAGAAGCCCGCTCGCAAATCGGCACCGAAAAGGCTGAGTTCCGTGGAGCGTAGGGCGGTGGAGGATGCACTGGCTCAACAGCCCCATCTCAGAACTCGCTCCCTTCGCGACTACCTGCTTCGCCATCACCAACTCGACGTGTCACGACGACAACTGGAACGCTATCTCAAGAAGCGCGGACTGGTCGAACCGGCCGGCAAGAAGTGCGACGAGGGACCGCCGCGCCGCTTTGAAGCTCCAGAGCCCCTGGCGATGATACAGATGGATGTGATGTACGTGGCCAAGAGCGGAGGTGGTCACTTCTACATTGCTGACGCTATCGACGACCACTCAAGGTTCTTGCTGGGCTCGGTCGCGCTGGAGGAACAGACCGGTGCGAAAGTGCTCGAAGTACTGCGCGGGGTCGTGGAGCGATGGGGCCCACCTCAAGCGGTACTGACCGACCGTGGAACGCAGTTCGTTCACTGGCGCGGCCGTACTCGCTTTCAAAAGTATGTCGAGGGAGAGCTTGGCGCCCAACATATTCTGGCCGCCACGCAGCATCCCCAGACGATAGGCAAGATCGAGCGTCTGCACGCGACGGTGCGTAAAGAAAAGCTCCGAAGAAAAGGGAGCTATCAGAGCCTTGAGGCCCTCCAGACGGCCCTGGACGACTATAGCAACTACTACAACTACGAGCGTCCTCACCAGGGCATCGGCGGCGTGACCCCGGCCGACCGCTTCTTCGGGATGGGGAAAGCGACCGAGACAGCCCTGAAGAAGGCCGCCGGACCCGAGGAAGGCGTGTTCCTCACGGCCAATCTCCTGGGACGGCGGTTCGTTCTCGCGGGGCCTGACGTGAACTCTCTCCAGGTTCTCTGGAGCGACGGAACGGCAGCACCGTCTCGAGCGCACGAACCGGAAATCTGGTAGCTCGACGACCTCGAACCCAAGATGGGGATGCGGGCAGGACCCGTCAAGAGACGCTTCGCTCTTCGCTCTTGACCGGCCCGGCCGGCATCCCTCAAAGAGGGCCAGAGGCCGCCGAGCAACCAAGAATATTATTGAAGGTGAGCGGAAATGAGTAAGAACAAGCGCTTAACACCCCAGGAGAAGTTCGACCTGGTCATCGGTTCCTACCAGTGCGATAACGTCGCCGATTTCTGTCGAGAAAAGGGGATCGACCGAAGCTATCTCTACCAACTGCGGCGCGAACTCCAGGCAGGTGCCACCGGTGCCTGGGAATCCAAGAAGCCCGGTCGTCCGCCGGTAGAGCGCGATGAGGTCGACAGTGAAAGCGTCAAAGAACTTCAGCGTCGTTTGGGTGAGCTTGAAGAGCAGCTCGACGATGCGAAGTTCGAGAGTGCGCTGGCGGGTCTGATTATCGAAAAGATGGACAGTTGGGGCGCCTTCGAGGACAAACGCCTTAAAAAAAAGCTTCCCAAACCGGCTCTGGACCTACTTTCCGAGATGCAGCTACGAGCATCCTTAAAAAGGGAGAAAGACTCGCCAAGCGAGTAGCCCGCGCCGCCAAGACCGTGTGTAAAGTGACCCGCAAATTACTGCGGTGGGAAACAGACCGCAAGAAGGTGGGGCGAGACCAG
>CAYRFU010000593.1:0-2095 GCA_964423525.1 uncultured Burkholderiales bacterium
GGGTGTGGGTGTTACGGATGATCCCGTGCAAATAGGCTCCATCATTATAAAGTTCTTGGGGCAGAGTTCCCAATTCCCGTTTGCTTTTAAAGGTTGCCACTCCGATCGTGATGCTATCTCGGCTGTAGGAGGCCAGCCTCTTGGCGAGACGGTCGTCAGGGTCAGCTATGTCCAGAGAGGCCAATCCGTCTTTTGCCAACCTGATACGCTCAGGGTCCAGGCGAGCCTCACGCGTCAGCCGGATAGCCTCCTGGCGGCGCTGTAGCTCTTCGATCCACTTCTTGAACTCGGCGATCTCTTCTGGACTGGCTTCACCCTCAAGAAAGACCTGGGCCGGGGTTCGACCATTGAAGCGCTTGCGGGGCCTGCCGTTGCGCCCGCGAAACCAGGCAGTGAGAATGATCTGTAGGGCCGAACGGGCCATCTCACGGCTCGAACGACCACAGATCTCTAACGCCGGCATTGTCTGAGCGAAGAGACCGAAGGCGCCCTCCAGAGCCGCCTTGGACTGCCCGCGGCCCGGAGTACCGTAGAGAATGATGGCGTCCTCCAGGGCTGCCGCCGCAGCGTCACAGGTGTTGCAGGCCTTATTGTCCAGGGTCACAGCCCAGGGCACCACGCCTTCAGTCGTCTCCAGACTGGCGTCGTAGGCTTGTCGAAGCGCCTCGGCGTCTTCAGTGTCAGTTACGGCGAAGCCAACCACCGCATCGGAGGCGGTGTCGAGCAACGGTTCGACGTTGAAGATCTCTAACCGACCATTCCAGTTCATACCGAGAGCGGTGCCGTCGCCGAGCCACTGAGCGCCGGGAAAGAATGTCCGAAAGACCTGGTTAGAATCCGATTTCTCCTTTGCTACTCGCAGTTTGCGGTCGCGAAGCCCCACGGCCTGCAGAAGATTGCCGATGAACGTCGGACCGAACGGGATGGCGAACTCCGAGGACATCGCCAGGCAGAAGGCATGAAACGTTCCCTTCCAAGCGGGCCACTGAGAAAGAATGGTCCTGATGCGAGCGTCGCGGATGCTGTCGAGAACGCTGATATCTAGAGTGTTGGTTGTGCCGGCTTCCGTTGCAGGCTGGACTTCGCTCTGCCCCTGCTCCGTGGCCGGGTCCGCTTCCGTCGTCGAAATGGTCAGCCAATCTTTGAGCGTGCCCGATGGCACGTTGGTGGCGCGAGCGAAGCTGTCCAGATTCATCCCCTCGGCTGGCCCCCCGGGTGCTAGCAGCTCCACCACGAAGACTCGAAACTCTGGCGAGTATCGACGCCGACTACGATTGACACACACCGAACCTGGATGCGTGACGACATAATCGTAACACGCTTTAACGACAGCACTTTCGGCGACAGGATCCGCAATAGCCGGCGGCCGTCCCGGCCGTTGGAGTAACTCCGGCAACGCTTTGCGCAGCCGCTTCTTGAGTTCATAGCACTGACTCTTCCCGACACCCAGGACTTGAAACATGGAAGCCGCCGATGTCGGCAAACTGGGCAGCAGTTCTTGAAGAAGGAGGAAAAGGGCGCCTACTAAGGTCTTGGGGATCTCTGGATTCTCTGAGAGTTCGAGGGAGGGTGATGCAGACATCCTGAAATGGACTGCATGTTGAAAGACCTTCCTGCTGATGAAGGAAAATTTTCATCTTGGTCTTCCTCAATCTTTTGAGCAAGAGTCTTGTAACTGGCGTAGTATTCGAGGAAGAGCGCGTGAGCTGCGGGGTCAAAGCCCTCGTAGTCCGGGTCCAAGACCTCGGCGACGGCGTGCGCCGCCATGGCCTGAATTTCAGGGTCTTCGAACTCAGAACTATCCCAGATTAGATCGTGAATTCGGTCCAGCACATCTAACTTCGCTGATTCGGCCTCCTCCAAAGAAACACCGGCGGCTTCGAGGATCCGCTTCTCACTCTTTGGCCAGCGTGACCACGGGAAATACCGTCGAGCAAGGAGGAAAAAGGCAGCACCCAGAGCGGAAGGACGATGATTCTCAGAAGACATCGCGCCCCATGCTCCAGATAAACTCCAAAATCCTCTCCAAGGGAACAAGACGGAGACAGCGGCACTACCCCCCCCTGAGTCCCAGAGGGGGGATTTGCGGCGTCGG
>CAYRFU010000594.1:0-2094 GCA_964423525.1 uncultured Burkholderiales bacterium
CTTCGCTCACTCAGTCTGGTTGCGCCCAGCAATCGAAGGACCTTTCAGGTCCTTGTCGTCGGTGCCGGTCTGGCCGGCTCGGCCCTGGCGGCCACGCTGGCTGAACAAGGCTACCGGGTCAAGATCTTGACTTTGCTCGACAGCCCGCGGCGGTCCCACAGCGTCGCCGCCCAGGGTGGTATCAACGCAGCTAAGAACTATCCCAACGACGGTGACGGGGTAGAGCGGATGTTTCGCGACACCCTCAAAGGGGGCGACTTTCGCTCCCGTGAGGCTAACGTTTACCGACTGGCTCAACTGAGCGGGGCAGTGCTCGACCATACGGTCGCCCTCGGGGTTCCTTACGCCCGCGAGTATGGGGGCGGTTTGGCCAACCGATCGTTCGGGGGAGTCCAGGTTTCGCGGACTTTCTATGCCCGGGGCCAGACCGGGCAGCAGCTTTTAATGGCGGTTCACGGTTCCCTCTTGCGGCAGGTGGCCCAGGGCCGGATCGAGCTGCTGTGTCGACGCGAGATGGTCGACCTGGTGGTGGAGGACGGTCGGGCTTGCGGGGTTCTCACTCGTCATCTTCTGACCGGAGAGATCGACGTTCATCGCGGCGATGCGGTGGTGATTGCGAGTGGCGGCTACAGTTCCGTCTTCTACCTGTCGACCAACGCCGTCAATTCAAACGCGACCGCCATCTGGCGCTGTCATCGACGAGGAGCCCTGATAGCTAACCCCAGTTTTGTTCAGTTCCATCCGACCTGCCTTCCCGAAGTGTGCCCTAGCCAGTCGAAGCTGACTCTGATGAGCGAAGGGTTGCGCAACGACGGTCGCGTTTGGGTGCCTCGCCAGAAGGATGATCGGCGAGCGCCCAGCCTGATTCCAGAGGAGGAGAGAGACTACTACCTGGAACGACTTTACCCAGACTACGGGAATCTGGTGCCGCGCGATATCGCTTCTCGAGAGGCTCTGGCCATCTGTCAGGCTGGCTACGGTGTGGGACCCACCAAGAGAGCGGTCTACCTCGACTTTGGGGGCGCGCCCCGAGAGCTGCTGAAATCTCGTTATGGTAACCTTTTCGATATGTATCACGAGATCGTGGGTGAGGACCCCTATTCCACCCCTATGAGGATTTTTCCGGCGGCTCATTTTTCTATGGGAGGCTTGTGGGTTGACTATCATCTGCGGACGAACCTGAAGGGTCTCCTCGCTATCGGGGAGGCCAACTACGCTGACCACGGGGCTAATCGGTTGGGAGCCAACTCTCTCTTGCAGACTCTCGTCGATGGCCTTTTCGTGGCCCCTTTGACGGTTGGCGATGAACTCGCGACCCAGGGGGCCGCGCCCTTTCCCAAAGAGAAGGCCGAGCATCTCCGGGAGCAGGCCAAAGCATTCTCCAGGCAACTGCTTGAGATTCAGGGAGAGAGGACTCCTCGAGACTTCCATCGGGCCCTGGGTCAGGTCCTACGCGACCGGGTTGGAGTCAGGAGAGAGGCCACCGGTTTGAACCAGGCTCTTGCCGAGGTCCGGAGTTTGCGTCAGGAATTTGATCACGACTTGAGGGTGGTGGGGCGGTCTGACGACCTCAACCATCAGCTTGAGTTGGCGGGACGAGTGCGCGACTACCTGGATTTGGGGGAGCTGATGATTCTTGACGCCCTCGCTCGCGAAGAATGTTGCGGCTCCCATTTTCGGGCCGATCTCTCCTTTGAGCGAGATGATGACCGGTTTGGCCACGTCGCGGCCTGGGAGTGGAGTGGAGATCCCTCCCGGCCCGTTCGGCACTCAGAAGAGCTGGTCTTTGAAGAGATCCGCCCCAGCCAACGCGTTTACTGATTCTTGTGTAGGATACGCTGGCGGGCCGGGGGTTACACGGGGAAAAGCCGTATGCCCGGCCCGACTGGGGGTTACACGCGGAAGACCCGTGTGGCCGGGCCGGCTGGGCGAGGGGGGGGTGCAAGTCTAGACGCCGCCTCGCCGCAAGTTAACTTGAACCGGCCCCCCTGGACGTGGGAGCATGCTCCGGCGAGTGGGCGTAAACTGGCCGGCTTGGCCCGGGTTTCCAGCGTGGCGATGGAGCATGCTCCGCCGGGCGGGCGTAAACTGGCC
>CAYRFU010000595.1:0-1728 GCA_964423525.1 uncultured Burkholderiales bacterium
CCAAGAAGCTCGCACTGGCGCGATATCGAAATCTTCGGATGCTCCGGCTCTACCATCAAGCGCAGACCTTCAACGGATGCCCCCAGATTTTTTTTGAGCCAATCAAGCTCAACCTTGAGCTGACCGATCTCCTGGTAGAGCCGGGCGGTCAGGTTCTCCTGCGCCGTCTCCGTTCGTTTGTTGGGTCTGGTGAAGAGGTCGGCCAAGCCGTCGACCGCGACCCTCTTCCACTGCGTAATCTGGCCAGGATGGACTCCCAGCCGTCTGACAGTCCTACGTTCTCGCAGGGCCTCCAGGGCCGCTTTCGCCTTAAATGCTGCGGTGTATCGTCGCCGCTTTGCTCCCACTGTTTCGTCCTTTCATCACTCCTTCACGACTGTAAATTCGCCTGGACCCGATCTAACTAAACCTGGTGTCCAGGATCTGGGGTCCATTATACTACGACTATACTTGGACAGAAAAGAAAAACCCCCTGACCGCCACCGACCCCGCGGGCGGGGTTACGCGCTTCGCCTACGACGACCTCGACCGACTAAAAAAGGTGATCCTCCCTGACAACGATTCCGGCCTGGCTGAAATCGTCTATACCTGGAACCGATTCTCTCGGGTCGATAGCATTACCGGTCCCAACGGCTACATCACCACCTTCGAGTATGACCGATCTCAACGGCCGACTCGCCGGCGCCTCTAACCAATGGGGCAGCATGAGCTGGGCGACTTCCCCGACGACCAGATTCAGAGCCTCACCGGGCCAGCCGGCACGGTGCGCTACACCTACGACCGAACCGACCGCCTGGCCACTGTTAGCAGCGTTCCCGGCTCACCCACCACCACCTACACCTGGAACCTGAAGACCGCGTTGTTTGTATTGAGCGACGAAGCATCAGGTAGCCGAAGATGATAAGGTAGTATTCGTAGACGATGCCTCTTGGCCGGTGTCTCATATCAAGGCGCTCCTGCTCAAACCTCAATCCTGAAGATAGTCTAACAGCTGGCGAGAGAACTCGCGAAAGTCCTCGAGGTCGTCTAGAAATCTGTAGACAATGGCGCGGTCTATCTTCAAATACGCGTGGACTAGAATATTGCGGAAGTTGGCCATGCCGACAATCTTCTCGGCGAAGTCCTTCTGCAGAACACCCCGGCGACCCAGGAGAACGACAGCATCAGAGGATGTCTCCGGCCGCTGCCAACCTTTTTGCGAGGCGAGGTAGAACGCAATGTCGACGATGCATTGAATCGCCAATTGAAAACAGCGCTCAGCCAGCAGATAGCGCTCCGGATTTGTGGTGAACTCCTCGAGGGTCAGCCCCCTGAGTCGTTCCAAGACCTCCAGGTTCCGGTCGATCTCGGCCAGGAGTTCGTAAATGATCGGCTTGGTCAACCTGCCAGCTTCTCCTTGAGGGCCTGAAGGTAGAACGATTGAATATGAAGGAACTCCTCATAAGCATCTCGAGCTCTCTTCTCTAGCTCGGCCCGGGCGTCGTCGTCACTCGAGACCAGTACTTTGCCTTCGCGGATCACCTCGAAAAACAGCAAGGCTGAGGCGTCATTAAGGATGACCAGGTCGACCGGGCACCCGCAAAGAGCGCGCAACCGGCGCTCCATTCCGGCGGCCACGCAGAGCCCGGCCTTCGAATCCCAGGGCTCGGGCATCAAGACTCCGATATCGCAATCCCCAGGCTCCAGGCTGCCACGCGCCATCGATCCAAATAGGTAGGCGTGTTCTAC
>CAYRFU010000595.1:1738-2067 GCA_964423525.1 uncultured Burkholderiales bacterium
AGTTCCTGCCAGGCGGGCTCAGCAGCGGCTGCGGAGGACCCGTTCCCCAGCATGCTCATCGGATGCGCTACGACCGCTTCCGAACTCTGAACATTCCGCTTGGCTCCGGTGCCATCGAGAGTTGTGTGCAACGCCTGGTCAATGAGGCTTCCTGAGTGCCTGAAAACGGGGTTGCTCCCTTGACATTCGACTGGCCGAGGAAGAAGGGTTATAACGGCGAAACTGCTTCAGTCTGTTGAAGTAGCGCTCGACGCGATTCCTGTTCTTGTAGCGCTTATCGTATTTCCGCTGGACCTTCCGTCTGGGATGTGGCGGTATAACAGGCTCAG
>CAYRFU010000596.1:0-2059 GCA_964423525.1 uncultured Burkholderiales bacterium
CGACCACCACACTGTTGTCGCTCGCCAGTTGGCTCTGGCGATTTCTGCCCCCCAGGAGCGTGTCCCGGCGGCCTACCAGCGGCTTTTCTCGCTGGAGTCGATTTCTGACCCTCGATTCTTAGTGGGGCGAGAAGAAGAACTCGAGACCCTGGCCCAAGCGCGTCAGCAACAAGAGACAGGACGATCGACCTCGGTTCTTCTTGTGGGCCAGCGCGGGAGCGGAAAAACCAGTCTCCTAAAGTGCGCCTCCAAAAGTGTCTTGGATGGGATGGAAGGGGCCTGCTGGAAGTTTTCCGAGCGGCTGACCACAGCAGAAGAGATGAATCGATTCCTGGCCCGCTGTTGCGAGTGTGAGCCGGATCATTTGGTGGAAACCCTGAGAAAGCGTGAGGGATACCTCATCCTGGAGGAGGTCGAACGCACATTCCTTCGCTCCGTCGACCACTGGGGCGGCATCCGTTACCTGCAACAGTTGATGGCAGCTACCAGCCAAAATATCCTCTGGATTCTTAGTCTCAACGAGACTGCTTTCCAGTTGCTCAGGCGGGTGACGGCTTTCGAGACTCAGTTTGCCCACCGGATCTTTTCAGCGGGTGTCCCCCAGGAAACTCTTGAGCAAGCGGTCCGGCTTCGCCACGACCTGTCGTCGCTGAGGCTCAAGTTTCAACCGGAAGAGAGAAAGCCGAGTTGGACGGAGCGACTGATTCAACCCAAAGAGCCTGAAAGCCAGTTCTTTGCCCGCTTAGGTGAACGTTCGGAGGGAATCTTCCGAGCCGCCTTTGAGAGTTGGCTAGCACAGGTGGTCTCCATCGAAGGAGGAGTGCTGGAGATGGCCCCTTTCCAGCCCCGACCCCTCCAGCAGTTGCTGGCCCAACTTCAGCTTCCAGACGCCTTCGCTCTAAAGGCCGTGTTGCAGCACGGGAGCCTGACAGCTTCTGAGTACGCCACCGTTTTCGGGACCACCGACCAGCAGAGCGCTGCTCGCCTGTTGGAACTCGCTTCTCGAAACCTGGTGGAACAGGATCCTTTCCACCCTGGTTGGCGGGTCAAGCCGGAAGCGGTGAATCCTGTCCGAAGTCTCCTCTTCCGTTGGAATCTACTGGAGGGTTGATGGGTCAACAGATTCTCAAAAACCTCGATCAGGCCCGAATCTTTGAGGCCTTCCTCGTCCTGGTGTTGGCTGGACTGGCTGCCAAACTCGTCGGCTTTCTCCTAGAACTGCTTTCGGAGCGGGTTCCTCGAGCCCGGTTCACCTTTAAAATGTTGGTCCCGGTAGCCAGGCTTGTTATCGCTTTCTTCGCCGCCCTGACCATCTTTCGGATCTTCGCACCGACACCAGAGTCGCAGGTGGCCGTCTTAGCTTCTTTGAGCATCGCGCTCGGAGTGGGCGGCCAGGATCTGGTCAAGAACCTCTTCGGTGGACTCGTGATCATCACCGACCAACCTTTTCAGATCGGAGACCGCGTGCAGATAGGCGAGGCTTACGGGGAGATCACCTATATCGGGCTGCGCAGTACCAAACTGGTCACTCCCAACGATACTCTGGTGACGATTCCCAACTCAGAAATCCTGACCAGGCACATTTTCAACAACAACAGCGGCGTGCCCGATTGCCAGGTTGCCATCGACTTATACTTAGCTCACGACGTCAACGCCCACGAGGCGCGCCAGGTTGCCTTGGAAGCGGTTCACAGTTCTCCCTATTTGCTCACCTCAAAGCCGGTCGTCTGCGCCGCCGCTGACGTCCTCGACCAGCGACCTTACCTCAAACTCACTTTGAAAGCCTACGTCTTCGATCACCGTCAAGAGCCGGCTTTCATGACGGATGTTGTGGTCCGCGCCAAACAGGCTTTTCGCGAGCGAGGATGGAACGGGGCGGGGTGAATATCGTTGTCGCAGTCGATCTGAGAAGTTCGTCCCAAACCGTCATCAAAGAGGCCACCGCCCTGGCCAAGGCTTACCAGGCGGAACTCAAGCTTCTGGTGGTTGAGAGCCCCGAAGAAAGCGCCAGCCAACATCAAGAACACGAAAAGCGCCTGGCTCAACTGGTATCGCTAGT
>CAYRFU010000597.1:0-2036 GCA_964423525.1 uncultured Burkholderiales bacterium
GGCCAGTTTCCGCCCGCTCGGCGGAGCGTGCTCCATCGCCGCGCTGGAAACTCGGGTCAAACGGGCCGGTTTCCACCCGCTCGGCGGAGCGTGCTCCGAGTCTAGACGGCTACTGCCAGGGCCACCTGACGGTCGGAGCATCGGCTTAGCACGAAGTTCGAGGTGAGGCTTTTCGAGTCATCTCGGCAGGAAGCTAGTAGCGGCAGCCCGGACCGAAGCCAGGACCAAATCCCGGGCCTACGAAACCAGGTCCAACGAATCCAGGCCCGACAAACCCGGGTCCGAAGAAAACGGGAGCACCGAAGGGCGGGAAGGAAGGGTAGGCCCACAGCGGCTCAGGCCTCGGGTAGGGCCCCCAAAGAGGGTTGAAGTTGCTGTTACGAGGCGGCGGCGGAGCTTGATATCGGGGCTGCTGTTGTTGGTAGGCCTGAGGTTGCTGCTGCTGGTAAGCCTGGGGCTGGTAAGACTGGGTGTAGGTCGAACGGACAGGTTGCTGACGCGGGGCTGCGGCAGCCTCCTGACGCTGCTGCTCGTAGCGCTGTGTCATGCGTTGGGCTACCTCTCTACGCCTTTGCTCAGCTTCTTCACTGCGGTCGTGAATAACGATAGTGGTGCCTTGCTGAGAACGTTCGACCTTCTCGTAGGTCTGCGCCCAGGCTGGCAAAACAGTCAAAGCAGCCAGCAGCACGATGATAACGGATTTTCTCACTCTCGGTTCCTTTCTGCCCTCCCACACTCAGGATATCGGCCCCGGATGAACTCTCAACCCCAACGATTGTGAGGAATTGATGAAGCCTCATTGAAGCCTCATCTAAGGCTCCAGCTTGCTTCACTCCCTGACCTTAATCTGAGACTCATGAAAAGATGCCTCGGAAGACTGAAGTCAGAGCGGCTCCCCGGCGGAAGTTCTCTCCTCCTATATCTTAGCCAGAACGGGGCCAGACTCCTTACTTCCGCCCCACTAAAAGTCGGAGAGGACTTCAACTGCCCGAGAGGTCTCCTCTTTCCGTGGTGGCACAGGTCCGATGGGTAGAGCCACAGCCCCCTCTCGAAGCCGGGATCGACTTTGTGTCTCTCTCCCCTCGCAGTCGAGCGACGCTATTGGAATTCCTAGCCGCTCAAGAAGAAGGCGGCTCCAGCAGGAGCCGGTCGGTGCCGTCGGTGGAGACCAGCCGAAGCGGCTGACCCGGCTCCCCTTCCAGGCAGGTGCCATCGGCCGCCTCGAGCACAACGCGGTCGTTGAGAAAGGAAGCGGTCCAGCTTTCGCCGCTGGCCTGGTCGTGAAGGAGCATCTGGTCGGCTTGGCCGTGCTCCACCACGAAACCGGTGCTGACGGGCTGTTCCTCGGGTTCGGCAGAGTGCCCGAGATGGGCGAGATAGGCCCCTAAACCAGCTCCTGCGACCACCGCGCCAAGATGGAGCAAGGGTCCGGCCAGGAAGGCGGCGGCGGCCCCCGTCCCAACGCCCACGGCCAGGCGGAGCAAGATTGTCTGGCCGGGACCTTCGGCCTTCTCGTAAAGCTGCTCCAGGCCCATAACCCCCAGACTTGCTACGGCTCCCGCAGCCAGGCCCAAACCGGGTGCCAGGCTCTGGTCAGCCAGTTGGGCCAATCCTTCACCGGCAGCTCCTCCGGCCGTGGCTGCCAGGATGACCCCGGCTAGACGAGGTGGGGGTTGGAGGTTTTGAAGTCAGACCCATTCCCCCCCCCAAAAAACTGCCGATAGCGACCCCCGCCATCCCTCCCACCAGGAAAGAAGCCGATCCAAAGACGGTCGAGGCTAACAAGCCGGTGGCCGTAGCTACGGTGAGGCGAGCCGCAACCTGCTCGGTGGGGGTCTTGAACTTGGTGAAGAAAAGGTGGTTGAGATCGGGCATTCCTGGGGCCGAGATCAAACCCGAGGCCGTCCAAAGCCCGATGGCCAGTCCCAAGCCGGGTGCGAACTGATCGCCAACCGTGGCCGCCACGGCCACTCCCGCTCCCGCCCCTAGGAGCGCGGCCGGAAACCCCATTGACAATGGGGTCCGGCCAGAGCGAC
>CAYRFU010000598.1:0-2031 GCA_964423525.1 uncultured Burkholderiales bacterium
ATTGCTCACTAAATTGAGCACCGAAAGTGTCTCATTTATCTTGACATGTTCCGGCGAGCGGTCACCTCAACCTTCTCCACATCAACATGTAGATTCGCTCTCTCACACCAAGAAACTCGTTTAGATCAATGTGAAATAGTTTATCTGAGCTAGCTCTAAATTCTGCGTTGGCAGTGTTGATTTGTTGTGCAAGTAGTAGCTCTAGGTCTATCTGCTTGGCTTTGACAGTATCTCTAACGAGGCCATGAGGCAGCTGGGTCCAGTCGGTATAGGTGTTCCCTCTGTAGGTAAACTCGATTAAGGAAGACACTTGATTAAGGTCGTAAGTTCCATCGGAGCTCATCGGAAAATCCTTCAGCGTCTTTTCGACAAAGGAGACTCCGTAGTTAACTTCAAGCTCGTCCCAGCCACCCTCCAAAAGCTTCCCCCCACTCTCAATGGTAATCTCCGTCAGCTCCGGGACGTTGACGGCGGTCACGTTGTGCAGCATCGTCTCGGCCTCACCGTCGCCCTGAAGGAAAGCGCCCACGATCTGAACGTTGGAAGCGTGAAAGGCACCTCCAGCGTAGGCCACGCCCTGGAATCGGGAAACGTCGGCGCCCGAGCCGGCCAGGGTAAGGTCCCCACCCGCCACAATGGCGGCGTAGTCAGAGCCGATATCCATAGAGCCCGTCACGACCACATTACCGGTGCAAACGATAGCGCCGCGACCCCGAACGTGGCCCGTTATGGTCAAGTCGCCGTCGATGAAGAGGAGACCGTCCTCCAGGGTGAGGTCGTTTACTAAAGTGTCCCCGGCTCGATACTGGCGACCGAAGACCGTGTTGTGAGGCGACGGAACGAAGTCCCCGGTCGAGCGATGAGAACTTGGGTCCCAATCGGCCGGGTCGAGAGGTTGGATAGGCACCGGCTCGTGGTGGGCCTTAATTTGACCCTTCACGACCTCGCCGAGCAGGTCCCCGGGGCCTGATGAGGGGCCGACTTGAACAGTCCCACCTGTCACAACATCACCCCAGATCCGGCTGTCCTGGCTAAGCACCACAGAAGGCTGGCCCGGCAGATCGCGAGCGTTACTGGCAAGGCTTCCGGCAACCTTCTCCTCATCAGTGACCCCGGCTGCCAGAGCTTCGAGGCTATCAACTTGAAAGACCTCGAGCGCGCCGGTTGAGACAAAGCGTCCCTCGGTGGCGACCGAGTAAGGAAAAGGCGGGACGTGGATGAAGGCTTCGCAGCTGTAAGTCTCACCGTCGGCGTAGCCAGTGGCCACCAGATGGGCTCCAAACTTGGGAACCCGCTGGTCGACGCCGTGCCACGTCCCGACCGCCGTCGGGCTGTTGAGGTTGTTGGTGGAATAGCGAGGTCGGGCTTGGTCGAAGGTGAGTTCAGCGTAGCGGTCAGAGTGAGCATCCGGCGACCAGCGAAGTTCCTCGGCGAAAGTCGGGTCCTCTTTGAGTCTCGAGATGGCGAGAAGGATAACCGACTCCGCATAGTCGCGGGCACGATTTTGCCGTTCCAGCTTGACGGAATAGGCTGTCTGCTGGTGGGCCAGACCGAGCAAAGACCCGCTGACCAGGACGGCCAGGACGCTCAGGACTAACACCATCGGTAACGATGCCCCTCTATGGTTACGCTGTCTTTTCATCGTCTGCTCCTTAGTTGGGTGGCTCTCTCCAGTATAGAGAGGTTCGGTCTGTCGATCGGTGAGGGTCATCAGGATCGGGCCGTGATCGTTGTCACGGTTAAAGCGCCTGAAGGAGTTGGGACACCGGGGCTAACAATGCCGGGGCAGGTTCGCATACTATGCCAGGCCAAGCCCGCATACCCCGGGAAGGGTCGACGATGCCAAGCCAGGTTCGCATACCATGCCGGGCCAAGCACGGATACCCCCGGGCAGGGTCGACCATGCCAAGCCAGGTTCGCATACTATGCCAGGCCAAGCACGCATACCCCCGGGCAGGGTCGACTATGCCAAGCCAGGCTCGCATACTATGCCGGGCTAAGCCCGCATACCCCGGGCAGGGTCGACTATGC
>CAYRFU010000599.1:0-2028 GCA_964423525.1 uncultured Burkholderiales bacterium
CGGCACCTTCTTGCCGCTCACGGCCTCGATAGTGTCGAGGACTTCGCGCACGGTGCTTCCCTGGCCGGTCCCCAGATTACAGGCGAAGCTTGGCTTGGATTTGAGGCGTTCCAGAGCAGCTACGTGGGCCGAGGCCAGGTCTTCGACGTGAATATAGTCTCGCTCGGCCGTGCCATCTCGGGTGGGATAGTCGGTTCCGAAAACCTTGAGCCCTGGACGCTGGCCCAGGGCGGCCTCGATGGCCAGAGGGATCAGGTGGGTCTCGGGGTCGTGGCGTTCTCCGATCTCACCCTCTTTGTCGGCCCCGGCCGCGTTGAAGTAGCGTAAGGCTGCATAGCGAAAGTCGTAGGCTTGAGAATACCACTTCAGGGCTTTTTCGATCATCAGCTTTGTTTCGCCATAGGGGTTGATCGGCTGCTGTTTTTCCTGTTCGGTTATCGGGACGACCTCCGGGATACCGTAGGTGGCGCAGGTGGAGGAGAAGACCAGAGAAGACACTCCTTCCTGACGCAACGCATCCAACAGGGAGAGGCTTCCTTCCACGTTGTTATGGAAGTACTTCTGGGGGTTTTGAACCGATTCGCCTACGTAGGCAAAGGCAGCGAAGTGGATGACCGCCTCGATTTCGAATTCCTTGAGAGTCGTTCGGAGCTTGACGGTGTCGAGCAGGTCTCCCTCGACCAGGGTTCCCCAGCGGCACAGGTCTCGATGGCCGGTGGAAAAGTTGTCGTAGACGACCGGGCGATAGCCGGTTCGGTCCAGGTATTTCACGGTGTGGCTACCGATGTAGCCCGCCCCTCCGGTGACTAGTACATTCATGCGGGAAGCCTACGGGCTCACCCTTTCGACTCCTTCACGACGCGTGACTTTCGGCGTTCCGAAACCGGGGCGGGTGCCTCTACCAGGCCGGCTTAGACAAGACCAGCACTAGCCTCGCAGCCGGGGGCTTAGCAAGTTGTCGCCAGGTCGATGGCGAAGAAGGAAGGATGTCTCACGGAGTTGTGCTGGGCAAGTTTATGCCCCCCCACGAAGGCCATCGTTACCTGGTCGATTTTGCTCGCCACTATTGCGACCACCTGACGGTCCTGGTGGGAACCCTCAAGCGAGAACCGATCCCGGGTGAGTTGCGGGTGGAGTGGATGAGGGAGCTTTTCCCGTCGGTGACCATCGTCCACGTCACCGACGAGAACCCTCAGCTCCCTCACGAGCATCCTGACTTCTGGGAGATCTGGAAGGGCACGTTCGAGCGAGCTTTGGAGCAGCCGGCGGATTTTCTGTTCGCTTCGGAGGACTATGGCCAGAAACTGGCCCAGACTATCGGGGCGACCTTTGTTCCCACCAACGGGCTGCGAGAGCTGTTACCTGTGACCGGCACGGCTATCCGGAAAGCTCCCCTCCATCATTGGGACGCTCTCCCTGTTTGTGTCAGGCCCTACTTTTTGAAGAGGGTCTGCGTGTTTGGTCCGGAGTCGACCGGCAAGAGCACTTTAACGGCCCAGTTGGCTGAGGCGTTCCAGACGGTCCTGGTGCCGGAGTATGCTCGTCTTTATCTGGAAAGGAAAGACGGCTCTTTCGTTTTCGACGACGTGCTTCCCATCGCCCGGGGCCAAAGAGCTTCGGAGAAAGCCCTCGAGCGACAGGCTTATCGGGTTCTTTTCTGCGATACCGACCTTCTGACCACGTCCATCTGGTCGAGTTGGATGTTTGACCGGGTGCCCGAACAACTGACCCGCTGGCTGGGCGAGCGGACCTATGACCTCTACCTGGTGACCGACGTGGACCTCCCCTGGCAGGCCGATCCGATTCGCTATCTGCCCGACAATCGCAGGGACTTCTTGGAGCGTTGTCTGGTTGAGCTTCAAGCTGGCGGTCATCCCTACGTCCTGATCAGCGGTGAGGGACCCGCTCGCTTGGAGAACGCTTTGCGAGCGCTCCGGGACCTGCTCGGGCTTGAGCGAGGTTGAGTTGGCCCTGCTAGAAGTCCGGCCGGAAAGTCACTTTGAGCGGCGGAAGCAAGTTCCGCCACCC
>CAYRFU010000600.1:0-2014 GCA_964423525.1 uncultured Burkholderiales bacterium
CCCGCCCTGGGAGGCCCGGTTCAAGTGAACTTGCGGCATGGCGGCGCCTACACTTGCACCCCCCTCGCTCAGGAGGCCCGGTTCAAGTCAACTTGCGGCAAGTCAGCTAAAAAGTGCGAAAAACCTTCTTAATAAGGTCAAGAGCATCACGAAGGTCGCCCTCGGTAATCACGAGAGGGGGAGCGAAGCGGATGATCGTGTTGTGGGTCGGTTTGGCCAAGAGCCCGTGCTCCTTAAGACGGACGCAGACATCCCAGGCGTCAACGCCCCCCTCGGGAGTCACCTCCACCGCGTTGAGAAGACCCTTGCCCCGGACCTCGAGAATCCAGGGCAAGTCCAAGTCAGACAGCTCGGCCCGGAAAATCTGACCCATCTTCTCGGCGTTGTCGGCCAGGTTCTCGTCTTTCAGAACAGCCAAAGCCTCCATGGCCACCCGACAAGCAAGCGGGTTCCCGCCATAGGTTGAGCCGTGCTCGCCCGGTTTGATACCGAGCATCACCTCGTCGTCAGCCAAAACAGCCGAGACAGGCATCACGCCACCCGAGAGAGCCTTGCCCAGAATCACGATGTCGGGTCGCACCTCTTCGTGGTCACAGGCCAGCATCTTGCCCGTGCGGCATAGGCCAGTCTGAATCTCATCAGCTATCATCAGCACGCGGTTCTGGCTACAGAGCTCCCGAACTCTCTTAAGATAGCCAGAGTCGGGGACAATCACGCCCGCTTCGCCCTGGATCGGCTCCAACATAAAGGCGGCCACATTGGGGTCTTGAAGCTTCGCCTCGAGGGCCGTCAGGTCGTTATAAGGGACCAGGTCAAAGCCCGGCATGTAAGGTCCAAAACCGGCCTTGCAGGTGGGGTCGGTGGAGGTGGAGATGGCGGCCAGAGTCCGCCCCCAAAAGTTCCCTTCCACGAAAACGATGCGAGCCTGATCGTCAGGAATGTTCTTGTGCAGGTAGCCCCAGCGACGGGCCAGCTTGACCGCCGTCTCTCCCCCTTCCACGCCGGTGTTCATCGGCAGCACCCGGTCGTAGCCGAAATAGTCGGTGATATAGCGACAGTATTCCCCTAGAACATCACTATGAAAAGCCCTGGAAGTCAGGGTAAGACGCTTGGCCTGCTCGACCAAAGCGTTGACGATGCGGGGGTGACAGTGGCCTTGATTGACGGCTGAGTAGGCTGAAAGGAAATCGTAGAAGCGTTCGTTTTCCGGGTTCCACAGATAGATCCCCTCCCCTCGGCTGAGAACCACGGGAATAGGATGATAGTTGTGAGCTCCGTAACGGTCATCCAGCTCCATCGCGGTCTTGGAATCGATCTGTGTTTGCACCTTCATGGCTGCTCCTTAGTCATTACTCAATATTGCCAAAGCCCGTGGGGGCGCGGTTCGCTTCGCATTTGCAAAGGGTGATGCCTGCCGAACTGTGATCCTGCTCACAGAACCTGGGCTGGTTGCTCCACTATGCTGGAAAAAACCGCTCCCCACGAGTGGCTTTCTGGGAGGATAGTATGAACTGGCTCAAAGCAACATTCCTTTGTTGGGTCCTGGTGACCGGCGCAGCTCTGGCGGACGAAATCTCGGTCGAGAAGGTCGTGGTGCCTGAAATCGTGGCCGGAGGAGAATCGGCCCAGGGCTTTGTCCGGCTGACCGAAGCGGCCTCTGATAACGACACCTGGGTCGAATTGCGCTCCCACGGCCCGGTCCACGTTCCGGCTGCGCTACGCGTCCCCAAAGGGCAACGCTCCGTCACTTTCGTCCTCCACACCGACCCCGTTCAGACCTCGGTCCAGGTTGAAGTCTGGTCAGCCCTCGACGGTCAAAGCTCCGGCACCGAAACGCTGGTGCTGAATGAGCAAGCCGTCACGGTGCGCTAGACCAATCCTTACCCTAGCGTGTTGACAATCAGCGACGACCGTCACTGATTTCTTTCTTTTGGTTGAGCTATGGTGTGTTTTAACACCGAGAGCGCGGAGACCACGGAGAGATGAAGTTTGAGGGAATTACGGATGCGATTAT
>CAYRFU010000601.1:0-2010 GCA_964423525.1 uncultured Burkholderiales bacterium
GGGGGGCAAGTGTAGGCGCCGCCATGCCGCAAGTTGACTTGAACCGGGCCTCCCAAAAGGGGGGGCAAGTTTAGGCGCTGCAAGTTGACTTGAACCGCGCCTCCCAAAAGGGGGGGCAAGTTTAGGCTCTGCAGGTTGACTTGAACCGGGCCTCCTAAGGCGGCGGGGTAGAGGAGAGCTCGGCCGGAAACCCCATTGACAATGGGGTCCGGCAGAGCGCAACAAAGTCCGGCCTACCGGCCTGGGCCCCGGGGAGGGGGTGCAGCCTGCTAGAGCCGACCCTTTGAGATAGCCAGGTCCCGAAGATCTTTGGAGTCGTCCAGTTGCTTCTGCATCTGGAGGACTCGAGGGCCCCGTTCGTAAGCATCCTCAGGTAGAGCGAGTCCATTGGTGTTCTTGTCTGAGGCTCTGAAAAGGGGTTGGTCGTCAGGGTTTCCACTCTCGACGAGTTGCTTTAGCCGTCGCCCACCGGTGTTGAGGGAGCTGTGGCTCTGGTGAAAGCCGAAACCCACAAATTCAGCCGGGTCTTGAACGGCATTCTCGACGAGGTGAGTGAAAGTCTCCGGTGGGGTGTTCCGGATGTAGGTGATCATTGATTGAAAAGAGTCCATCTGTTTCTTACCTCCTGAGCCGAGTCTAGACGGTCTGGCTCCGGAGTTCAGTGACCCCTGTCGCGTCGCCTAGGTGAGGGCCGTCATTGAAACCCACCAAAGATGGAATGGCCGAGCCTACAACATGGGAATGTCGAGGCCCCGTTCCCGGGCTACGTCGTGAGCTCGCTCATAGCCGGCGTCGGCGTGGCGCATCACGCCGAGTCCCGGGTCAGAGGTCAAGACTCTCTCCAGTCGCTCACCCGCCTCAGGCGTGCCGTCGGCGACCACCACCATGCCGGCGTGGATGGAAAAGCCCATCCCCACTCCCCCACCGTGATGGACCGAGACCCAATCCGCACCGCAGGCCACGTTCGATAGAGCGTTGAGAATGGGCCAGTCAGCCACCGCGTCGGAGCCGTCCAGCATGCCCTCCGTCTCCCGGTTGGGAGAAGCCACCGAACCGGAGTCGAGGTGGTCTCGTCCGATGACGATGGGGGCCCTGACCTCTCCATCGGCGACTAGCTGGTTGAAGACCTGCCCCATCCGAGCCCGCTCCCCGTAACCCAGCCAGCAGATGCGTGACGGCAAGCCCTGGAAAGCGACCTGTTCACGGGCCTTCTTGAGCCAACGAGCCAGAGCCTCATCCTCAGGAAAGGTTTCTAACACAGCCCGGTCAGTGCGATAGATGTCTTCAGGGTCCCCCGAGAGAGCCACCCAACGGAAAGGCCCTTTCCCTTCACAAAAGAGTGGCCGGATGTAGGCTGGAACGAAGCCGGGGAAATCGAAGGCGTTCTCGAGCCCTCCTTTTTCGGCCTGGGCCCGAATGTTGTTACCATAGTCAAAAACCACCGAGCCGGCCTTCTGGAAAGCGAGCATGGCCTCCACCTGAGTGGTAGCTGCTTTCAGGGAAAGCTCCTCGTAGCGGACTGGGTCCTGTTGACGAAGCTCGATCGCCTCCTCGAGGGTCAGGCCATTAGGCACGTAGCCCCCTAACAAATCATGAGCGCTGGTCTGGTCGGTGACCACATCGGGAACGATGCCCCGTCGATGAATCTCCGGAAAAAGGTCGGCAGCGTTGCCCACCAGACCGACCGAGAGAGGCTTTTTCTGGTTGACAGCCTTCTGAGTCCAGGCCAGAGCTTCGTCGAGAGAGTCGGTTAGTCGGTCACAATAGCGGGTCTCGAGGCGTCTTTGAGCTCGGGCCCGGTCCACCTCGATGACGAGGGCGACCCCCTCGTTCATGGTAACGGCTAACGGCTGAGCCCCGCCCATGCCTCCAAGCCCAGCTGTGAGCACCAGCCGCCCCGCCAGATCACCCTGAAAGTGCTGACGGCCCAACTCGGCCAGAGTCTCGTAGGTGCCCTGGAGGATGCCCTGGGTGCCGATGTAGATCCAGGACCCGGCGGTCATCTGACCA
>CAYRFU010000602.1:0-2008 GCA_964423525.1 uncultured Burkholderiales bacterium
GCGCGCCTCGACGGCCTCGGCCGAACGACCGTCACAGCCAAGCGCCTCTACCAGCAAAACATGGGCCTCCTCTCTGAGGTCGTCGAGCTCGATCATCTTGCGGGCTGTGACCTCAGCGGCCTAGGCCTGATGATCTTCCAGGTAAGCGCGACCGCAAATTCCTAAACAGCGCAAATAGGCCTCTCGAAGACGAACCCTGGGAGCCAGAACCCATTCGTCGTCGACGCCTTCTAAAAAATCTCCGCTGTAAAGCTTGAGGGCGTTGCGCGCAATCTCTTGAGTCTCGGGCCACCTATTCTGTGCGGCTTTCTCCTCCGCGAGCTCCAAAGACTCTTCGAAACGAAGAAAGTCGAGGTCAAAGTCCAGCTCCAGGGTGACGGTGTGGGTCTTTCGGCTCCGAACCACAATCTTCGCTCTCGGTTGATCCAGAAACTTCCTGACCGTTTGACGCACCTGGTGGAGGGCATTTCGGAGACTGTTCCTTGAGCGAACCTGGTCGGTCTCTGGCCAGAAGAGAACCATCAAGAAGTCGTCAGACACGGCCACCCCTCGACTCAGGCAAAGCCTGGCAAAAAGCTTCATGGTTTTTCTGGTGTGCCAATCGTCCTCGACCAGAACGCGATCCTCGCGCAGCAATTGAAATCGACCCAAGGTTCTCACTACGAGATCGCAATCCCCCGAGGGAGTGGCCTGAGGAGAGGCTGGTTTTGGTAGGACTGGCTCTGGCATCATCGCTTTGACCCACTGGGTCGGCGAGAGATCTTGAAGCTTGCGGTGGAGGGCTCCCTGGCAGGGCTCCCCCATCCGAGTCAGCAGGCTCCGGGAGAGCACCGGAGAAACGCCTTGATCACACCGTTCAGAAACAAAGGGATCGTAAAAGGACGATACCGTTCGACCACATCAAAGAGGTCGTGTCCCTCGACCAACTCCATCAACCGAGCTAACTGCTCGAGATGCTCAGGATCTTCAGGGCCTCGGGTTAGGAGAAGCCGGTTAGCAAGGAAGATCCTGGCCACTGTCAGTCCAGGGAGGTTCTGGTTGTGATCATACCGATCAGCCACCTTATTGAGAATGTCACGACCGTTCTCCTCACGACCTTGGAGCCACTCCAGCAGACCCCGGAAAAGGTGGTAAGCCTGCCGGTCTCGATCTGTCCGGCTTTCCTTCCGAGCCCTGGCCAAGGTATCGCGCGCGAGCCCTAGCTCATCTCGATCGCAGTAAACCATAAATTGGCCGGTAATCGCCCCGAATTCTAATCCAGACTCGTCTAACCGCGAAGCCGTCTTTTCCGCCGCTACATAGGAGCGAAGAGCCCAATCGGTCTCGTGAATCTGAGTGTAAAAATGACTCAGATTAGCGGTTCCAGAA
The DNA here is from genome assembly GCA_964423525.1 of uncultured Burkholderiales bacterium. Classification (GTDB taxonomy): domain Bacteria; phylum Vulcanimicrobiota; class Xenobia; order Xenobiales; family JADMJV01; genus CAYRFU01. The sequence continues at coordinate 1,369 of CAYRFU010000602.1, forward strand.
CCCTTTTCTGACGGCTCGTGGTTTGGTCCCAGGTCTCCGCCACAGAATCAGGGCAACACGGGGTCCTAGCAGAAGCCCTCAATAGGGAAGGCCGGATAGCTCTTGGAACTGCCCGCTTCAATTACCAGGCGGGTGCTGGATGTTTCGGGTTCGTCGAAACGGATCTCGCCAAACCCCTCGAGCCATCGAGAGTCTTCGGCCTCGACTGTCTGAATGAGAGCGGGCCGTCGGGTCCATCGAGTTCTACCGTTTTCAAGAGTCTCGGTGATGCTGGCTGAATCGGTAATGGCCAGGGTGCTCTCAGAAGCACCCGTCAAGCCGAAGACTCTTTCTTGTTGGTGGTGTTTCAGAACTAACTTTGTTCTGTCGGGACCCACCTGACTACCGGCCAGGATGACGGAGTCGAACGCCGTGCCTACTAGGGGAATATCCTCTTGAACAGTCAGGGTGTCGCCCTGGTGAGACACCGAACCAGGGGCCGCATCCCTTACGATTGAGCAGAGCTGCCCGAATCGTTGAAACTTTGCTGCCGCGTCCATCCTATAGAACCTCCACACATTAGTTCTGAAATCTTACCACGGTTGAACCCTCTGTGTCAAGATGGGATGAGACAGATCTTGCCCCGAGAATTAATGAGTCT
>CAYRFU010000603.1:0-2004 GCA_964423525.1 uncultured Burkholderiales bacterium
CACCACTTGGGCGTTGGCCGCCTCACCGACCCCGGCCATTTTGGCGCCCGCAGCTATCTCAGAGGGGGCAGCGGCGATGGTTTGAGGGCGCTCGGCGGTGAGTGTCTGGCTAGCCACCTGAACCCCCCCGAGCTGGCCCGAGTTGTCGGTTGAGTCGGTGCCGTAATTGGCCAGCAATCCTTTGACCTGGTTGCTGGCATCGCTGCTGTTGATACTGACGTCTAGGCGGGCCTCGTTCGAGATGGTAGCGTGGTCGGCCACGCGGGAAGCTTCTAGAGATTTTTCGGCCTGCCCAGGGGGCGGGGCTTGGAAAGCGTGACCCAGAGTGGCCGCAGCCTGGCTCCCGGCAGCACCGGTGGCCAAGTCGTCAAAGGCGCGCGCGCCCACCGGCTGGATGGTCAGATCATCTCGAGCGGACATAGTCTCTCCTTGGTGGAAGTTTGCCCCCTATCTTAACTCAAGCAGGGCAGATCTGTCTCGGAGTTCAAACAATGTTAACTTTCTATGCAGACTTTCCGTTTTTGTCCCCATTGTGGGGCTCGCTGTCATCCTCGAGTGATCGAGGGGAAGACTCTGGCCACCTGTCCAGCCTGCGATCAGGTTTTCTATGAGAATCCCAAAGTGGCAGCTTGTTGCCTCGTCCACGACCGCAAAGGGAAGGTGTTACTGGTCCGTCGGGCTATCGAACCCAGCTACGGCTTATGGACCTTTCCCGGAGGCTATGTCGATCGGGGCGAGACCACCACGGCCGCAGCTTTACGAGAATGTCGCGAAGAAGCCAGCACGATCCCTGAGCTCGAGAAGTTGGTGGGTGTTTATTCCTACCCGGGCAAACCTGTGGTGGTGGTGGTTTATGCTGCCGTTCGAGTCGATCACCAGGCAGCAGCCGGTCCCGAATGCTTAGAAGTCGGTTGGTTCAAAACGAGTCAACTTCCCTGGGAACAGTTGGCCTTCGAGAGCGTCCGCGAGGCTCTCGAAGACTGGTTGCGAGAGGGGTAGTCTAAGCCCGCCTGGAAGGGCCTGAGAATGTCAGAATCGACCGAGATGTATCTCCTGACAATCTACAAGCTCAATGAGCAACAGGGCCGGGCAGGCAACACTCTGATGGCCAACTGGTTGGGGGTCAGCACGGCCTCCATCACCGAGATGGTTAAGAAGCTCAGCGAGAAGGGTCTGGTCGAACGCAAAGGGCGAGGGCTCTTTTTAAAACCCGAGGGAGAGAAAATCGCCCTCAAAGTGATTCGCAAACATCGCCTGGCCGAGCGGTTCTTGACCGACCATCTAGGCATCGCCTGGGACCACGCCCACGACCAGGCCTGTCGCTTGGAGCATATTCTCTCCGACCAAGTGGTGAATGCTCTAGAAGAGTTCCTCGGGTATCCCAAAACGTGCCCCCACGGCCACCCCATTCCCGACCAGGAAGGGCAGCTTGAGTCGAGCGACACCCCTCGCCTTCATGACCACGAGGCCGGAGTCGAGCTGGAGGTCGAGCGGGTCAGCGAAGAGTCCGGCGAGATCCTCCGGTATCTTGAAGAGATCGGCCTCAAGCCCGGTCGCAAACTGACCATCGAGAAGGTCGCCCCCTTTGACGGCCCCCTTCTGGTGACGGTGGAGGGGGAATCTCTCCCCCTCAGTCGAGAGATCGCTGGTAAGGTGTGGGCCAAGCCTGTTTGTTAACGGGCTGAGCGAGAAATTTTAAAAGACTCGCAACCTTTTTTACAAAATTGTTACATCCTGTCTTTCATTTCTCCCTTGAGATGAGGTATCATAATCTCAATTACTTCACGAAGGGGTCCCAAGACATGTGCAAATGTAAAAAGGGCGGTGGTGTCACCATCAACGTCATCAATTCGGGCAATCGCCACATCGGCGGCCGTCGAGGACTAGGTGGACTCGGCCGCAGCAGAATGAATCTTCTGAGGGCACTAAGCCAGCTCGGCGGAGGCCACGGGTGCGGGTGCTGCTCGGGAGGCCACCGCCTTCTGGCCGGCAACCCAGGCTTCG
>CAYRFU010000604.1:0-1996 GCA_964423525.1 uncultured Burkholderiales bacterium
TAACTTCTCGAGTTCCTTGGTCTCGGCTGACTTAGGTGTCCGTCCTCTCTTCGGGCAGCGCTATCCAACAACTCCATGGCCAGCTCGGCTTGAGTTTCGTTCAGGCCGGCATTCGCGAGGCCGAGTTCCAAGAAGGCCGTGGCCCCGCTCCAATTCGGATGTCGACCAGAGAGTTTAAGCAGTCCAGCCAAGAGACTTCTGTGACCCTCGGTCACGGTCTCGGTCTCGAGAACTAGTTGCCTCGCTTCTTCTTTGTTGAAAGCGGTATTGTCATCGTGCGTAGCGATCTGCACTAGCATCTGCTGGTGCTCGACCGTAAGGTGATCGTTGGCCAGAATGTCTCCCGAAAGCGAGGGACTCGCCTTGATTAAACCCACTTGGAGGGGCGTAATGGGCCCTCCCGCTAGCAGGTCCAAAGCCGAGTCGGCTTGACGGGCTTCGAGCAAGACTCGTGCAGCCTGGAGGTTGGTGTCAGCCACCTCAGGGTGAGCCAGGAAAGTGGATGTGACCTGCTCGTGAAGGGTGCTCTCGCCCACAGGGTAGTCTGGCACGTCCAGCAGGTTGCCAAGCTTTTCGAGCTGGTCTGCATCGAACTCGGACGTCTCACTGGAGATCGTCTCACTGGAGATCGTTAGCTTGACCAAAGCTTCCCCAGCTGAGGGGTTCTGACCGAGAAGGCGACTCGCTTCCTCAACAGTTTCTTGGTCAAGCCCGTCGTTGGCTAGCACAGAGTCGAAAAGAGGATTGGCGTCCCAAGTCGGATTGGTGTGGGCCAGGTCGTTGATGGTTAGCAGGAGCTGTTGGCGGTGGCTATCAAAAGAGGTGGCGCCGGCCAAGCTCTTCAGGGCGTCGGTAGAGAATTCATTCCAACCCTTCTTCTTTTCCAAGAGGGCTCGTCCGACCGTCAGCTGTCCTTCAGAGAAGTCTCCATTACCAGCCAGCTTTCCGAGGATTCCCACAGCGTGATGCCAGTCGTCCTGTCCGCTGTAGCTCTCAAGCACCGAGACCATCATATCGGCCTGGGTTGTGGTCAGTTGCCCGGACAGAAGTTGTCGGGTCAGGTCGTGACTCTGATCGTCTCTCCACTCGGGAGTCGCCGACAGAAGGCTCGTGACCACCCGTTTATGGTCCTCTGTGATGTCCGGACTCTCAACCAGAGCGATGGCTAGCTTCGTCGCGGTCTCCGCTTCAAACGGGGGTGCCAACTCCAGGATGTTTTGGGCACTTTCGGCACTGACCTCCGGACTCGAAGCCAGGACTCGTAGAGTGGCATTGGCTCCCTCGAGGTCCCTACCAGTGTCCAGTAGCTGACTGATGGCCAGGCTCTGAGTCTCGGTCTGAATGTCTCCGGCCAAGACATCGATAATGCCTTGGTCATCATCGAAATCGTCTAATTCGATGCCTTCAATAATTTGTTCGATGAGTACCTGCTGTCGAGAAGTGATGGAGTCCGCCTCGTGGAGAGCCCCAACGGCTCGCTCAGGATTCCAGGTCACTTGCTGACCGGCTTGCCCAACTCCCTTCAACAGACTCTCTTGGGTCGGACTAATGTCACCCGCAGCTAGAATGCCTCGAACAATGGTTACCCTTTGATGCCCTGGGCTGCGCGAGCCGAGGAAAACCTCGGCAAGGCCTCGTTGCTGGGCGGTTACAGAGGTATGGAGAATCTCACCGAAAAGCTCCAGCCAATCGGACGAAGGGCCAGGCCCCCGGCCCTTGAGTTCGGTAAGGGAGAGCGCCAGTGCCTTCTGTTCCTGGTCGAAACTGGAAGCGGAAACCACCATTTCGAGGGCCCTGGAAGAGCCGGGACCGCTTCCGAAGGGGGCCTGGTCCAGGACGTTGGACAACAGTTCGAGATGGTTCATCCCGAAATCGGGGTTTTGAGCAACCGTTAGCACCTGGGAAGGGTAAGGAGCGAGAGCGACCATCGCCTCGGCCTGGCTCTGATTCAGGCCCGGGCCGCCAGCCACCAGCTCAAGCAACCGTGATTGGTCCT
>CAYRFU010000605.1:0-1982 GCA_964423525.1 uncultured Burkholderiales bacterium
CGTTGGGGGCGCCACCCAGGCCGTTCCAGCGAAACCGTCGGCGCTTCGCCAGGTTGGAGACGATCATAGTCCCACTGTAGCGGGTGAGTCTGAAAGAGTCCTAATCATCCTTCTCGTCCCAACGGAAGTAGTGTCCGCGCGACCGTTGCCGCTGGTCAGAATCGTCTCGTTCGGAGCCATGGCCTCGAGGAAATCCTTCCGCCTGATGGGTCACTTCGATCTCTTTGACGGAAGGAACTTCGTCGCGGGTCAGCTCGGCCAGAGTCTCGTCATCGAGCTGGTTGGGTTCCTCCGCCACTCGAGCTTGCTCAAGCCCTTTGGCTATAGACTCGCCCTGGCGCCGGACCAACTCGGAGTGAGTGACCTGGAAGGTCTCTGAACGACGGATTCCGGTCCAGTCCAAAGCCGCATCCACCTTCGGCTCGTGCCAGCGACGGTCGACCCGACGAGGCTCCTCGGAAGAGGTCTTGGCGGTCTGCGGGGGAGGAGCCAGCAAGACCTTTGGGGCTTTTTCCGATTTGATCGGCTGGACTTCATAGAAGCTCAGCGGGCCTTTCTTGGGAGTGCTCTGGGCCTGTTTCGGAGCCGGAGGAAGCGCTAGTAGGACAGCTTCGGGTCCTTTCAGCTCCTCTGATTCTAGCTCGCGACTTGGGCCGGTCTCCTTTTCGGCCCGGTGCTCTTCGCCTTCACCCGCCAACAGACGGGCCAGCTCTTCATTGGCTCGGCTGAGCTCTTCTTCGACTCGAAGCTCAAGATGGCGCCACGACTGCTTCTGCTCCTCTGACGTTAGAGAACGTTGGTTCTCGCTAGCTTCAAACCCGAGACAGGTCAGATACTCCACCCGGTTTTGAAGCGAGGCGATCCGGTATTCCACGTCGCCCACCAGGGAGGTCTCTCCTGAGATGAGGAGGTTCTTGCTCGGGGGGGTGGCCTTTTTGGCCAGGTTATCATCTCCCCCGGACTCCTTTGGGTCCGGTGGTCTCCCGCGCGCCATTCCTTCAAAGGTGCCCAACTGAGCCCGCCTGGCGATCTCTCGAAGGTCAGGACGAAGCTCGGTGAAGGGGTCAACTCGATCGAGGGGAAGGGGTTGAGCTAAAGGAGTGACCGAACAATGGTCTGGTCGGACCGTCGTGAGACGGCCTTCTGCCGAGCTTGTTGGACTTCGCAGGCGCACGGCTTGAGGCTAGAAACGACCCCTTAACAGATCCTGAAAGGCAACCTCCGGAGTTGAGACGAACTCCTAGCCGTGAAGTCGGTCCTGCTCAGGTTCGCGTGTGATGATGTGGTGGGTTTCGCCTGCGATGCTCTGCTGCTCAAATACGCCAACTCTTTCTATGGCGCAGACCTGGAGGTGGCCAAGCACCTCATCGAACGAGGCCAGTCGATTTCGACCCTGGCTCCAACTGAACTGTCCTATTCTCTCGTCGCCGGGCGCAAAAAGGTGCGAGCCTCGACCGTTCTCTTTTTGCCGGTGGGACCGCTGAGGGGGTTTGGGTATCCTCAAATGGAGCGCTTCGCAGCCCGTGGGCTTTCCATTTTGGCCAAGGAGCTGCCAGGCTGTCGGCGGCTGGCCCTAACCGTTCACGGACCGGGCTACGGGCTCGACGAAGTGGAAGGATTACTCTCTCTTGTGAGCGGCTGCGTCCAGGCTCTCGAGCAAGACGAAGGCCCCCCAGAGTTAGAAGAGATCGTGGTGGTCGAGAGAAGTAAGCGGCGGGCCGTGCGGCTCTACGACGCCCTGGAGGAGCACCTGGTTTCGGCCCCCTATGCCCAGAGGGATGGGGAGGGATTTCGGCTGAATTTCGGCTCCCAGCAACCGGCTATTGTCCCCCGCCTGACCCCCAAAGAGCACATTTTCGTGGCCATGCCGTTTGCTCCTGAGCTGGAGGATGTCTTCTACTACGGCATTCAGCAGCCGGTGAGGGCTCAAGGTTATATTTGTGAGAGGGTCGACAAATCGGTCTTCTCAGGCGATATCGTGG
>CAYRFU010000606.1:0-1967 GCA_964423525.1 uncultured Burkholderiales bacterium
AAAGCCCCATGATTACTGACTTTGAGTGCAGGGCATGAATTTGGGGTTGCTCCCTGTTGGGAGTTGGTGTCGAGTCCGGGAATCTCGGGAGGCTCTTCGACCGTGACAACATTGCCCGGAATCTCGGTATATAAAGTCTCGCCTTTGTATTCATCGAAGAGGCGAAAGAGATAATGCCCTAGCTCGTGAACCAGGGAAACATGTCCTGGTTCGGTGGGAAACCCGTGGATGCCAAATAGAAAGATATGCTGGCCGTTTTGAAAAAATCCACCCGGGTGAGCATTAGCTGTCCCGTTCAAGCTCTCGCTGATCACGACGTCCGAGGTGGACTTCTTGGCCGGGCAGTCGACGAAAACCTCGATTTCTCCAAACTGCATCTGACCTTCCGTCACCTCGAATAGCAAAGCGGAGCCCCGTTCGAAGAGCTGCCGAAAGCGCTCGGGGTTGGTTTCCTCGTAGTCGAAATAGACTGTCAGGTTGACTTTGACGGGGTTGCCCGGGATCAGTTCGCCGGCCCAACCCGTGGTCGAGGCTAAAAGAAACGCCAGCCAAACAAGGAAGCTTCGCCTGGCGAATCCCAGAATCTTTTCCATTTTAAATCTCCTTAGAGCCTTCTTGGGGGGTCTGATGAGTAGGTTCAAAAATTAGGAAACGATAAGGGTGCCCCTCTACCCGAGCTTGGAACGGTCGTCCCATCAGCTCGGACTCGATGGGGGTCAAAGGGGTTCTAGCTGCCCTCCTCAGGACGGGTTGAACGGCTGTAGAGGGAGCCTTGAAGGACCCTCGTTCGACCCAGCGGCCGGGGAGGTCCTCGGGCAGGAGAGGGATTCCCACCACTGAGCGTCGAGCCGGTTCAACCGGGCGAAACTCCCGCGCTATCGAGTCGGCTTCTCGAAAGAACTGTCTGAGCGAACCAGCGTAGAAGTGACCTGGGTGCACCAGAAGGAGGCTTCGACTGCCATCGAGGCGAGCTGTCAAAAGAGCCGGACCTTGGGGGTTGTCGCGAATGCCCAGGGCGTCGAGCTCATCGATCAGCTTGCCCACCTGCACATCGGTGTGCTCCAGGAATCCGGCGTAGACTTCCATGAGTCTCGCCTGAAAGGCCTTTTCCTTGGCCGAAAGCGTGTCCCAGGCCGGCATCCCCTCGGGCCGGGGAGCGCGCTTGGCGTCGGCCGGGATCCAGCCCATCTTTTTCTGTCTCTCAAAGACACGCTTCTGATAAGAATCCCAACCCTCGTTGAACTGACCCTCGTACTTGTTGGCCCACTTTTGAGCTACACGGTGCGGGCCGTGAACCGCTCCGGGCGTCCACCACATCAAAAAAGGACGGTCCGGATGGATGGCTCGGTGGCGACGCATCCAGGTGATCGCTTTGCCGGCCATGGCCTCGGTGAGATGAAAATCTTCGTGGTTCTCCACGTGAGGAGTCGAAACAGGAGTGGTATTCTCCCACAACACCGGCTCCCACTGGGATGTCTCTCCGGCGATGAATCCGTAAAAATAGTCGAAGCCTCGACCGGTCGGGGTGCGGTCGTAGGGTCCGTTGGCGATCTGATCCACCGGGGTGTTGTGGTCTTTGCCGAACGCGGCCGCGGCATAGCCGTAATAACCCAGAACTTCGGCCACTGTGGCTGAAGATTTGGGAATGACACCGGTGTATCCGTCCCAGTCGTTGGCAAACTCCGCGATCTGCCCGGCTCCCACTCGATGGTGGTTGCGCCCGGTCATGAGAGAGGCTCGGGTGGGCGAGCACATGGCCGTGGTGTGAAAGCGGTTATAGGAGATACCTTCTTGGGCCAGACGAGATAAAGTCGGGGTGCTTATATCACCGCCAAAGGTGCTGGGATGGCCGAAACCGCAGTCATCCAACATCACGATCAGGACGTTAGGGGCATCGGTGGGAAGATGGCTCTCCTCCACCCTCCACTTGTGGACCGACTCTTGCATGGTCGGGCCGGCTTTGCCGC
>CAYRFU010000607.1:0-1966 GCA_964423525.1 uncultured Burkholderiales bacterium
CCTCTTCGGTTCCTCCCAGGCGCACCTTGGTGTGCGCAAGTTACTTGTGGACGACAATCAATTGGAAGGCGTCATCTCCCTCCCTGCCGGAGTCTTCAAACCCTACGCCGGGGTCTCCACCGCCATCCTGGTTTTCACCAAAGGCGGCCGCACCGACGATGTCTGGTTCTATGATGTTGAAGCCGACGGCTTCAGTCTCGACGACAAACGGACTGCTCAACCCGACAAAAATGATCTGCCTGACATGGTTCGACAATGGAGAACGCGGAACGCGGAACGCGGAACGCGGAATGGGGAAGATCGAACCACCAAATGTTTCCACGTTCCGAGTTCCGAGATCCGCGCTAACAAACACGATCTCTCACTCAACCGATATAAAGAGACCAAATATGAAGAGGCCAGCTACGATTCGCCCAAAGTGATCCTCGGGCGGATGCGCAAGCTGGAGCAGGAAATCCTGAAGGACATCAATGAATTGGAGGGGATGCTGAAATGACGTTGAGGGCCTTACCTTTCGGGAACGCCTTCGAGATCCAACTCGGCAAGATGCTCGATCGGGAAAAAAACGTCGGCGAACTTCAGCCTTACTTGGGCAACCGAGATGTTCAGTGGGGGAACTGCAATGTGTCGGGCCTGGAACGGATGCGATTTACCAAGGCAGATCGCGAGAAGTATGCGCTTGTGCCGGGTGACCTCTTGGTCTGTGAAGGCGGCGAGGTGGGTCGGACAGCAATCTGGAACGGCGAGATCGAGAACTGCTACTACCAGAAGGCCATCCACAGACTACGGCCCAAGCAACACGTGGAACCTCGCTTCGTCTTCCACTTCATGCGCTGGGCCGCAAGCCGTGGGCTATTTGCACGTCTAACGAGCGCGACCAGCATCGCGCACCTTACAAAGGCAAAGCTTAAGGAACTTCAGCTCCCTCTCCCCCACAAAAACGGCAAGCCCGACTTAGACGAGCAGAAGAGGATCGCGGCGATCCTGGACAAGGCGGATGCGATCCGCCGCAAGCGTCAACAAGCCCTCCGCCTCACCGACGACTTCCTCCGCTCCGTCTTCCTCGACATGTTCGGCGATCCTGAAGGAAAGGGTTGGATGCTCACAACGGTTGAAGGAATGTTGCTGCCTAAAAACGGTTCGATTCGTACGGGGCCGTTCGGCAGCCAGCTACGGCATGGTGAGTTCGTCGAGTCAGGAATTGCGGTTCTTGGAATTGATAATGCAGTGGCGAACCAATTCGCATGGGCAAAACCCCGGTTCATTACGACGGAGAAGTATTCTGAGCTCAAGCGGTATACTGTGCATCCTGGAGATGTCCTCATCACTATCATGGGTACATGCGGACGTTGTGCTGTTGTGCCGAATGACATTCCAACAGCGATCAACACCAAACATCTCTGCTGCATTACCCTTGATCACAAAAAATGCCTTCCGCAATTTCTCCATGCCTACTTTTTGATTCATCCGCTCGCCCGCCGTTACCTCACCCTCCACTCGAAAGGAGCTATCATGGATGGTTTGAACATGGCGATCATCAAAGGGCTTCCAGTTCCCTGCGTGCCAATTGCGCTTCAAAGGGAGTTTGTACGACTCGTCGCCCAGCGTTCAAAAACATCTTCTCGCCTTACCGCCCAATCTTCCGAGGCGGAGCGCCTTTTCGCCGCCCTCCAACAACGCGCCTTCCGAGGCGAACTTTGAAACATGCACTCCCTGATCAGAAACCACCTCCTCAAGCCCATGGTGGCTGACGAATTAAGTCTCGTCGTTCCCGAACTCACGATCCAAATTCATGACCAAGAGATCAAGGCTCCCGCCCGACTCTCCCTCGCTTCGGACGGCGACTTGGAATTCAACATCCATTTCAATGAGGCCGATCCACCCGAGCCCCTCCGTCGCGGTGTCGAAGGCATTCTGAGCGAAAAGGATCAACTCACATTGACGGGTCAAATCGAGGGAGAAATCG
>CAYRFU010000608.1:0-1958 GCA_964423525.1 uncultured Burkholderiales bacterium
TGGCCGGCCTGGCCACTCTCCCCCTTGCCCTATGGCAAGGTCGAAACCGCTATTGGTTGGCAGCCGGCCTGATGGCCCTCCTGGTAGCTTGCACGGGCGGGGGTGTCTTGACCGAGATGGCCGCCCGCCACCTGGGCCGCCGGCCCCAGCTGGAAAGCACGACCGCTCAAAAGGTGGAGCTCTCTTTTCCCAAAGAGCAGCTTTTCCAACTTCGCTACGACAACTTGCGGCCCTCACGACCCTTCGAAACCAAATGGAGACCCTACGGTGTCGACTGGTCGCCCCACTCCACCTATTTGCCCATCTACCACCCCCAAATGCTGAGCGTTTTGTGGTATCCCGCCTGGTTGCTTCCCCTCACTCTCGGCCTGGCTGCCTATTGGAAAAACCGTGAAGCCCTCTGGGTCGGACTACTGGCTTCTTGGGCTTTCCTCATACCCAGTGTCGTCGATTTTGGCTTCTTCGAGGGAGAAGCGACGCGATGGCTTTTTGTGGTGGCAGTCGGGAGCAGTCTGGCTTTCGGGATCGTTCTGGCCGGAGCGTTCCGCCATCGAGGCCCTATTCGTCTGGTGCTGGGTTTTGCGGTGCTCGCCACTCTGGCCGGCTTCTTCCCCGACTTAAACGATACGATTCAGGCCGTGCGCCATCCCGGGACCCCCCTTACCATTGGGCGTCCTGGCCTGGTGGACGGCCCCGTTCCGCGTCCTATGGAGCTGCTTGAGTTTCATTACGACCTGCGACCTGAGCATCGCGCCGCCGCTCTTTGGGTGCGAGGCCACAGCCAACCGAACGAGCGAGTGCTGGTCCAAGATGAATCTCGCAAGGTCAACGCGCGGGGCACGATGATCGGCTGGACGGGCCGGTTTCCAGCCGGCTTGACTTCCCCTCCCGAAGGGTCTGACAACGCCAACCTTTATCGCCACGGTTATCAGGCTCGGGCTTTTTGGATGAGCGGAGAACCGGGCTTTCTCGGCCCTCTTCGGGCCGACTGGCTGATAGCCGATCAGGACTTCTCCCAACTAGGCGAGCCCGCAGCCCGCTTCCAAGAGGTTACCGTCTATCCTCTCTCGCCTCGTCCGCTCCGCCCTCAGGGCTTGGGCCGTCTCACTCTCCTCGATTTTCCCGCCGAACTCCCCTACCGTAGCGTGGGACGCCTCGTCCTCGACACGGCTCCTCAATCGGATTGGCAGCTACGCTGGGCCGACCAAACTCTCCAGATCCCCGGAGGGCTGCGAGAGGTTCCCATTCCCGCCCCTTACTTGCCCGGTGTCTATCCTGTGGAGTATTACTCCGAAGACGGCTGGCGGCTTCTTTTCGAGCTCACAGCTCGGTGAGGGCCTACCAATTTAGGGTCGCCGAGACCTGTTCAGAAAGGGTCATCGGGTCGAAAGGCTTGGGGATCAGGCCGGCCACTCCCAACTCTTCAAAGCGCTTTTTGTCGGCAGCCTGGACCTTCGCTGTCAAGAGAATCACCGGGATTTCCTTGGTGTCGTCTCTTTCCTGGAGCTTCTGAAAGGTGGTGGGTCCGTCCATGTCGGGCATCATCACATCTAGAAGGATGGCGTCCGGCTTCTCTTTGGCGGCCACCTCGATCCCTTTGGAACCGCAGTTGGCGGTGTAGATCGTCCAGCCTCCGACCATCTCCAGGCTGACCTGGGCAACCTCTCGAATATCATCTTCGTCATCGACTAGCAGGACCCGCTTTGACATGGACACCTCACTCTTCAGCTTCTCTGGGTGTCTTTCTTTCCTGGTCGCGATCTCCTCTTAACCCGACCCATACGGGTTTTCCCCTACTACACCTGGCCCTGGCGGGGGGGGGTGCAAGTCTAGGCGCCGCATGGCCGCAAGTTAACTTGAACCGGGCCGTCCCTGGCGGGGGGGGGTGCAAGTCTAGGCGCCGCCTTGCCGCAAGTTGACTTGAACCGGGCTGGCCTGGTCGGGGGAGGTGCAAGTCT
>CAYRFU010000609.1:0-1937 GCA_964423525.1 uncultured Burkholderiales bacterium
AGATCTGTCTCATCCCATCTTGACACAGAGGGTGTGGCCTTCCAGAATCGCCAGACCCAACGTCGACTGGAGTGAACTCCCCGGGCAATTTCTTGAGATACCTGTGACACCGACGACACTTTACCATCTCAGGGCCGAAAATGTTTTGCGGTCAGGTTAAGCTTCCGACGGTTCGCGGGATGGCTGGCCCCACCTGGGTAGCCGTGCGGTGCTCTTTGCGGATTGGCGACTCATACGCCTAGCAAGAGCTGTTCCTGCTCAATCGATTCGGGCTCGTTCGTGTCCTGCTCGAGGACGGTCTTGAGCACGCGGTCGGTAACTTCCGAGAGGTATTCCGAGAGAATGTCTGCGAACTGTAAATACTCAGGCCAGAGAGTCTCGTCGACGAACTTCTTGGTCACCCTGGCCATCACGGTCGTGCGTCTTTGACCTTTTCGGCGGTAAGGCTGAATACCGTAGCGGCGCAGGAGCGCCAGGAAGATTTTCCGCTGCCACGGATCTCCTATGGAGAACTGATACTCCACCGGTGGCGCTTCTCGTTCAAGCTCTTTCAGGCGTTTGAGGATTCGGTCTCGAGCCTCGCCGGCGGCGATGCGCTCACCCTCGATATTAGTGTCGGCGAAAAGGGCTTCCAGCAGTTGCAGCTTATGAATCAGTTTGGCTTCATCCATGCTCACAGCTTTCCCCGGCCTCCGGTATTGAAACCTATTCAGGCGGCCCCATACAGTGGTAGCTGCCGCTATCTCTGGTCGTTCTCAAGTTCTCGAAGCTTGGCTTCCAAAGCTGCCAGCGCAGCATCCTTTGCCGCCAGGGTTTCGGCTTGGGCCGCCAGGGTTTCGGCTTGGGCCGCCAGAGCTTCATCTTTGGCGGCCAGGGCTTCATTTTTGGCGGCCAGGGCTTCAGCCTGGGCCGCCAGGGTTTCGTTCTGGGCCGTCAGAGCCTCTTTCGTCTGCGCTAGAGCTCCTTCGGTTTCCGCGAGAGCACCTTCTTTAGCGGCTAGAGCCTCCTGGCTAGCCTCTAGGACCCTCATCTTGGCCTCGAAGGCGTCGGCAATCTCATCGTCGGTAGCCAGTAGGTCACCGGTGGCGGGGTCCCTTAAGCGCAGCTCGTTGTCTTGAACCACCAGCTCCAGGCCGACTGTGGTCAAAGTCATATCGCCCACCACGGGAACGAAGTTCTCGCCCTTGAGCCGGAACAGGCGTAAGCGTGGTTTCAGGTAGTCCTCACGCGGGTCGAACAGGACATACTCCTTGACGCCCAGGAAAGCATAGAGCCCTCGCTTTGTACCCAAATCTTCGGAGCGAGTCGAGCTTGAGGTGATCTCGAAGACCAGGTCGGGTGCCTTGCCCTCGCGCCAGACCAGATAGTGGTTGCGTTTGCGGTTAGCTATGCCGAAGGTTACCAGCACATCAGGTGAGATGTGCTTGCGCTTGTTGCCCTCTTCGTAGAACATCAGCAAGTTGCCGGACACGTAGATATTGTCCTGGTCGGCAAAGTGGCGCTGGAGGGCATGGATGAGAGCGAACATCTGGTCCCGGTGGTAATCGGTCTCAGCCATCGGTTGACCGTCGCTGGTGGGGTATTCGAGATCCTCGGAATAAGACTCTAGCATCTTGTGAATAGGTTTCTGGTTCATTGACAGGTCTTCCTCGCATTCTCATGCTTGTAGTCTAGAAGCAAAAAGGCGAATAAGTCTGGTGCCCAAACCGAAGCGATTGTAAATACCTGTCGAGGCGCTTTTCCTAGGATCAGGCTGGGATAGTTCGGTGAAGTCGCGCCAGGAGAACTCCAGTTACGGCTAGGCTGAGGTTGCCGAGGAAGGCAACTTGCCATGGAAATTCCGGGTCTAGCTCCACTGCCGTCCCGGTCAGGCTCTCGAGTCGGCGTGGGGCACCCTGTTGGTCAGACCGCGACGCCGGACCGGGCCAGGGCAGGGG
>CAYRFU010000610.1:0-1926 GCA_964423525.1 uncultured Burkholderiales bacterium
GGGCAATCCGCGCGAACACCGCCCCACCCTTTGAGGTTTGCGAAAACTTTCCTTGCGAAAGTTTCGTCATTCCCTCCGCTTTGCTGAGTTTGGAGGCCTTGGTCACGGGAACAAACATCGCCGCAATTTCGGCGATGAGCTGCCCGAGAACAAGTCCTTGTTGACCCTCGGGCAAAGACTGCACCTCCTCGGACGCATAGGCCCAGACCTCGGCGGCGGTGCTGAAACTCTCGCCGTATTTCGAGCCGAGGCGGTAGATCGCGAGGATCGCCTCGGGCGAATCCGCCTCGCCTTTGGCGGCCAGGTTCAGCAACAGGATCCAATCCTCCCGCGTCTCGGCGTCGGCGCCGTCGAAGTCCGCAAGGCCTCACCTATGCAACGCAGCAAGGTGAGTCGATAACCAAATTTTTAGTTTGGAAGGAAGTTCTGAAAAAGCGAAGCGTTCATCGTTCAATCCATTTACGAGATCACCTTCGGCTTCGGTGTTGAGAAGTCTCGCAATTGAACTCTGAACCGAAAAAACTAACAGACTTTCAGCTATGACAAGATCAATATGAAGTGTCTTGATCAGAACTCCCCAGACCAACGAAAATGCATCCAACTCTCTCGGATGCGGAACTACGGACTCGATATGGATTAGATAAACGTCATCACTGATACCACCACCCTGTAAATCGACTTCGTTTTGCGACAGCCAAAACTGAGTGGCGGAAAGCCTAAACTCTCCTTCAATTGAATGGGTATCACATGAGCTGTCCGCCACGTCAACCCCGAGTTCCGCTCTCAGACGGTTAACGAAGTTCTTCTCACTGGGATAATTCAAAAAGATGTCTAACGAACAGCTCATCGGACAATATGCTCTACTAAGTTTGTTCCATCGAAAATCCAGTATTTTACTCCTGTAACGCCCTTATTTCCGGCTGCCCGATCAATCGCATTCGTGATGATCTCGTCGGTCGCGTCAGCAATGTTTGTTTTGTCGATGACCACCTCATCAAGGCCTTGTCCTTTGGTTCTCTTTTTGAACGCATTCTCAACCTCGTTCTTGATCCTAGTTTCCAATTCGGCGGGCGTTTCGCCAAGCTTGGATTTAAACCCTTTGTATTCAACCTGGGACTCACTATCGAGCATTATGCGATCTGATGTCATTTTCTTCCCAACAGGCAAGTCGGAATCACCCTCGCTCCAATGGCCCCCCACTTATCGACCGTGCTGCTCCCTGAACGCCCTGTCAATGGGTAGCTCGTGGGATTGCGCGTTCGGCAGGTCAGGCACCTTTGTAAGGTCGCCTCCTTCGTCGAGATAATCGGCCAGAACCTCGTTATAGACACTGTTGGTTTGATGGTTCTGCAGCTTAGAACCTTGAGCGTTGAGAGCCGCCTTCTTCGCTGCGACGGTATCTTCGAATGCCTTCCAGTGATCGCCATTAGCAACCTTCTTGAAGCCGGTGTATTCGGCAAACCATTTCTCACAGATATACCTGCTCGCATTATGCACCCAAATCCCACTTTTACCCACGAAGTAGGTGTGGAACCCTTCGACCTCGAAATTATAAGTCGTGAACCGTTCCCCCGGAGGGCCGCGCTTCGACACGTTCCCTATCACGATAGCCGTGCCGCCGTCCTGCGCGCGGAACAGCCGCATTCCCGGCGCCAGCTCACGCATCGGCAAAAACTCCCCGGCGTCCTCCACCCAGAACGGATGCTCGCCGGTTCCGGTCAGCTCCTCGTCCGCTGCGCCGTCGCCATCCGTGTCGATGGACAGGGTGAACAACTCCTCGGGATGGGTCTCGAAGGTCTGCACCACCGGCCGCCAGCCTTCCTCCATCGTCACCTCGTGCTTGGCCCACACCTCCATCCCGGCCCGGATGTCCTCGATCGGCACCATGGCTGCCTGCCCACCGATTTGTGCCAGCACCAGCGTTCC
>CAYRFU010000611.1:0-1903 GCA_964423525.1 uncultured Burkholderiales bacterium
TGGTGGAATGGCGCTTACCTCGCCTCTTTGCCGGAAAGCTACGTGAGTGGTTGGTGTGGACCGGTGTGGCAGGCCATCAATCTGGTCACGCCCCCTCTGCTCTTTTCCTCTTGGCGCCGATCGGCGCTGGTCGTGAGCGGCGGCTGGCAAATCCTGATGGGGTGGCTTCTCTTCGACTTTCATCTCGCTCTGCTGGGAGCCGTCTTGCTCAGCGCACTAGGTAGCGACGAGCCCTTCAGCTGGAGCCTCTCCTGGCTGCTGCCAGCCCTGGCGATAGTCGCCCTCTCGCTACCCTACCCCAGCCAACTCTGGTGGGGGACTGAGCGAAGCCCGCAA
The DNA here is from genome assembly GCA_964423525.1 of uncultured Burkholderiales bacterium. GTDB lineage: Bacteria > Vulcanimicrobiota > Xenobia > Xenobiales > JADMJV01 > CAYRFU01. The sequence continues at coordinate 337 of CAYRFU010000611.1, forward strand.
CTGGGGGAGCCGCTAGCCAATCGCGAAGTGACAATCGAATGGACCATCGATGGCGAGCCAGTCCGGGCTCTTGTTCCTTCTCAACGCCACAGTCGGGATCGAACCGTGCTCTTCGACCCGCCCCGACCGCCCTACCAATTAGCCCACCATTTTCACCGGGGAGACTCTTCTTTGTGGGTCGACCGGCGCTTTCACCAACAGCTTTTAGATCGCCTCGAATCGGTTTCGGGAAAGCCCGTCACGGTCCGACTTCAGGTCGAGGTAAAAGATAGAGGCCGTCGCTCTTTTGAGCTATCCTCTACGGAGGGAATCCGCTAAAGAGAACCAATTCCCCAAAAATGGTCTTAGAAGAAACGTTAAGCGACTTTTACCTCCTCGAGCAGACTCTTCCCACCGAGCAACAAGAACGACTGGCTCGGGTGCGCCGATTTATGCGCGAGCGGATTCATCCCATCATCAACGACCACTGGGCCCGAGAGGAGTTTCCTCACCAGCTGTTGCCTGAAATGGCTGAACTGGGGGTGTTCGGCTCGACCTATGAAGGCTACGGTTGCTCCGGGCTGGGCTGGCTCTTTGAAGGGTTCGTGAGCCTCGAAATCGCCAAAGTCGACTGTTCCATGAGTACGTTCTTCGGCGTCCAGAACGGCCTCGCCATGGGCTCGATCTATCTGTGTGGCGATGAGGAGCAAAAGAACCGTTGGCTTCCCGACCTGGCCCAGCTGAAAAGCATCGGGGCGTTCGGCTTAACCGAGCCCGAACACGGCTCAGATATCTCCAAAGGTCTGGCCACCACCGCCCGTCGAGAGGGTGACGAGTGGATTCTCAACGGCCAGAAGAAGTGGATCGGCAATGCCACTTTCGCTGATGTCACGATTATTTGGGCCCGCGATCAGCAAGACGGGGAAGTCAAAGGCTTCCTAGTAGAGAAGGGCACACCCGGTTTTGAGCCCCGCAAGATGAAGGGCAAGATGGCACTACGGGTGGTGCAGAACGCCGAAATCGACCTCAAGGACTGCCGCATCCCTGAAAGCCACCGCCTCAAGAAGGCCAACACCTTTGCCGACACCGCTCGGGTTCTCAAAATGACGCGGGCGGGGGTGGCCTGGCAGGCGGTGGGATGTATGGCCGGAGCCTACGAAATCACCCTCAAATACTGCCAGGAACGGCTCCAATTCGGGCGTTCCATCTCTCGTTTCCAACTGGTTCAAGACCGTCTAGCCGTTATGCTGGCCAACATGGTGAGCGCCCAAACTCTGGTCTATCGACTTTCTCAGCTGCAAGACCAGGGTCAACTGAAAGAGGAACACGCCTCTCTAGCCAAGATGTTTTGCACCGTCAAGATGCGCGAGACAGTCGGGCTAGCGCGCGAGCTTCTGGGCGGCAACGGTATCTTGCTTCAGCACCATATCGGGCGCTTCGTAGCCGATGCAGAAGCCGTCTATAGCTACGAGGGCACCCGAGAAATCAACGCCTTGATCGTAGGCCGTGCGATCACCGGCCGAGGGGCCTTTGTTTAGGGCGTGTTGACAATCAGCGACGACCGTCACTGCTTTCTTTCCTTTGGTTG
>CAYRFU010000612.1:0-1896 GCA_964423525.1 uncultured Burkholderiales bacterium
TCTTTTCGAGCGGGCTAGCGCCGCCCTTCGTTCGGCCGCCTCGGTGCTGGTCGACGGCAAAGGCCACAGTATCGAGTATGTTCAAGCCGTGCTCAACGAAACCGCTTCTCAGCTCAAGGCGGCCCAATCGGTGTTCGAGAAGAAGACCACCGAGGTCCAGGAAAAGTATCGACGTCGCCTGTCTGAGGTCACCCGAGCTTTGTCGGAAGTGGGTCGCTACCAGAACCGCAGTAACTGGGACGGCCGGCGAGCGACCATTCTTCAATATTTGACCGAGCGCTATCTGGCCTCGCAGGTCGGTGACAATCGTTCTCCGGGGTCGCTTCGGTGTCATCTGCAGGAGCGCGCCTACGTTGAGGGACGAGCACTTTGCCAACGTCTGATCGACTTTATCCAGGGACATGTTAAGCCCGACGGACGACGGGGCGGCGGCCTGGTCGACCAACTGGGCCAACTGAGTGGTGATCTGGGGCGGATGAGCACCGACCTGGAGCGTGGTTTCGCCTATTTCAGCCAGAAAGATAGCCCCCCTCATACCCTGGTCCTCTATGAGGCCACCGATGTCGAGAAGAAGTATTATCCGGCCTACGTCAAAGGCGACAAACTTAAAGAGGTCTCGGAGCGGGTTCTTAAACGACTTGAGCGGACCGTTTCTGGTCTCTCCTCAGACATTGCGGGAGGGCGCACCGATCAGTGGACCCGGGCCCTCCTAGCCGAGGCCCGCAAAGTGTTCGAACCGATCCGAAACGATTTTCATGTCCTTAAAGTGCTGTTTAGCACCATGGATGAGCAAACCCGAGGCAATCATCTCCGGCAGATGATCTCTCGCTCGGCCATCTGGGCCACCCGGGCGGGCCTGCTCGGGACCTTTCGTCTGCCCGATGAACAGATCCATCCGATGGTTGGGGTGCCGGGTCCTGGAGTCGGCATGGCCCCCGGAGATGCCTCGGAAGTGGAAGCCTATATGGACAAGTTCAAGCAATATGTCACCCGGGAGATCAAATCCGACGTCCGCTTCTACCCGATTCCCGACAGTAGCGAGCTGATTTTCTACCACGAGGCGGGAGGGTTTCCCATCAACTACGTCTCCCGCGTCACCGACTTGCGCGAATCCTACCTTAAACTCTACACCGAGGGGGAGTGTCTCCACATCGAGTGTCGCGACAAGAAATTTCCCGATCTTGCCATCCTCACCAAAGAAGAGAGGATGGCCCTGGAAGAAGCTCACGAGTGCTACGTCCTGGGCTGCATGTTCGACATCCTGGAGTTCCGCAGCGGAGACTACATCTGGATGGAGCGTGATGGTTTTCAAATGCGGCCTCACCCGCTGGGCGACCGCCACATGCTCATCCTGAAACTGAGCCAGACCCATCAGCTGCGAGAGAAGCTGTTCGAGCAGATCCGAAAGAAACTCGATAGCTTACTCCAAACCCAAGAACTCGATCACCTGGCCGCTTTTGCCGGTTTGTTGGGGAACACCAAGCGAGACGCCTACGGAGATCAATGGGGCAAGGTAGCCGGCGAGGAAGAGCTCTCCTTTGAGAAAATGATGGAAGTTCGAGTGCTCACCGCCCAGGAAGAGAAGCTCAAAGAAGCGCCTCTGGTGCGTAAAGTCGGTCCCGACCAACTCGGAGAACGGATGGCGAAACTCGCCCAAAGTTCCAACGGAATCGTGCGACAGCGTGAAGACGGCCGCCTGGCCATCCAGGCGTGAAAGGTCAGTCGAGAACCGTGATGGTAACCGTGCGCACGCCCCATTGGTAACATTCTCTGGCGGTAGGGAGCCAGAGATCGATCTTGTTACCTTTGATGGCTCCTCCGGTGTCGAGAGCGGTCCCGTAACCGTAGCCAGGCACGTAAAGACGGGTTCCTAGAGGGATCACCCGGGGGTCGACG
>CAYRFU010000613.1:0-1873 GCA_964423525.1 uncultured Burkholderiales bacterium
CTTTTTGCCAACGACTCCCAGCTGATCAGCGAGGTGAAGAAGGCGATATCGGCCTCGGTGAGCTGTTCCCCCACTAAGAAATCTTGGTTTTCAAGCTCTCGGTCCCAGCGGTCAAGTTCCTGGAAAAGCCGATCGACGGCTTCATCGTAGGCCTGTTGGCTCTTGGCGAATCCAGCTTTGTAAACCCCGTTATTGATCGGTTCATAGATCGCATCCATCACTTCGTCGATCTTGGGACGCAACTCTTCAGGGGAGAGCTGAAGGCCGTTCGACACGGAAGAGAAAGTGGTGGCCATCAGGCGCAGGATCTCCCGAGACTCGTTGTTGACAATGGTGCCGGCCTCTTTGTCCCATAAGATGGGCACTGTCACACGACCCGAGTAGTTGGGGTCGGCTTCCAGGTAGACCTCGCGAAGGAAATTCTTGCCCAAAACCTCGTCTCTCGTCGCACCGGCTCTGTCTCTAAAAGCCCAGCCGTCATCGTCGAGAAACCAGTCAACTACCGACACCGAAAAGTAGTCTTGAAGGCCTAGCAATTCTCGGGCTATCAGGGTTCGATGGGCCCAGGGGCAAGCCAGTGAGACGTAGAGATGATAGCGTTCAGGCCGGATTTGGTCGGCCTGAATCTGGTTGCGGAAGGTGGTCGGGGGGCGGACAAACCGCCCGGAGTCATCAGAAGGATACCACCCGGTCATCCATTTTCCATCTTGAAAGAATCCCATTGTTCACTCCTCTTCGGGCACGCTCAGGCTCTCAGCGAGCTACTGACGTGCCAATTTCGACAGCTGGGCGTTCCAGCGGCTCAAGGTTTTTCTCGATCAGGGCTCGATGGCTCTCGAATTGGGGCGGAAGCATCAAGTTTTTCCCTAGCTCCTCCACTGGCTCATCGACCATCATTCCCGGGGGATCTGTGGCCAGCTCGAACAAGATTCCTCCCGGTCCTCGGAAGTAGATAGAGTGAAAGTAGTTGCGATCCATCACCGGACTGACTCGGTAACCGGCCTGCTGCAGGCGATGGTGCCAGTCGAGTTGTTCGGCATCGTCGGCCACTCTCAGGGCGATGTGGTGGACTGTTCCCGGACCGCTAAAGCCTTGAGGACGCCCCATTTCGACCAGGTCGAGAAAATCTCCGTTCGGCATCTGCATCCGGGTGGTCGCCCCCGCTTCCGCAGCCTTTTCCAGGCCCAGAAACTCGAGCAACTGCCTGGTCGGTCCGGTCTGCGCGACGGTGAGAATGGCTCCCCCTATGCGAGCCAACCCCTCGTTGCCTTGATAGAGTTCCAGGCCCATGTCGTCAGGGTCCCTGAATGTCAGCGTTCGGACCCCAAAGCGGGAGGTTTCTTGGCATTCTACCTGGTGATGTCTCAGACGCTCGATGGTGGCCTCGAGATCTTCGACCGGGTAGCACGTTGTGGTGACTTGACCGGCTCCCTGACGACCTTGGCTTCCGCCGTACGGAAAGAATGTTATTAAGGTGCCGGGTGAGCCTCTATGATCGCCGTAATAGAGATGATAGACCCCCGGGTCGTCGAAGTTGACCGTTTTCTTGACCAAGTTCAGACCCAGGACCTCGGTATAGAATTGATAGTTTTTTTGGGCTGGTCCGCTGATGGCGGTGATGTGGTGGATGCCTCGGACTGTCGTTTTCATCGGAACCTCTCCTTCACCCCGACCATAACACTGTTGTCGAATTTTGACTAGATGGATTTTTCGGAACAAATTGTTGTCCTTTTTGCAACTTTTCCTCATCAAGCCAGACCGCGCCATGGGAGCAGGCTAGGCCGGGCCGTTGTCCGTTTTGCCGGGGGGGAGCAGGCTGGGCCGCGCCATGGGAGCAGGCTAGGCCGGGCCGTTGTCCGTTTTACCCGGGGGG
>CAYRFU010000614.1:0-1870 GCA_964423525.1 uncultured Burkholderiales bacterium
AGCTCCCGATGGACTTCGATAGCTGATGCAATAATCGCATCCGTAATTCCCTCAACTAGTCTATTTTTCTTCTCGGGAAGGCGGCTGGGATCGAGGCCGAGTCGATCCTGAGGGTCACCGGCCTCAACCCAGCCGACCTCTAGAGGGGGCCATCAGTCCCCTCTCTACCTACTCTTCATCCAGGAAGGAGTAGCGGTAATCGCTGGGAGGCGCGAAGTTTTCCTTGATAGCTCGGGGAGAAATCCAGCGCATCAAGTTGAGGATACTGCCGGCTTTGTCGTTGGTTCCCGAGCCTCGGGCCCCGCCAAACGGCTGTTGACCCACCACAGCCCCGGTCGGCTTGTCGTTGATATAGAAGTTGCCAGCGGCGTTCTTGAGCACCTGATCTGCTTTCAGAACGGCCTGGCGGTCGCGCGCGAAAATGGCTCCCGTCAAAGCGTAGGGGCTAGTGCTGTCGACCAACTCTAGAGTCTTTTCAAACTCGTTGTCGGGATAGACGTAGAGAGTCAGAACGGGCCCGAAGATCTCTTCTTCCATCAGCTGGAACTTGGGGTTGTCGGTTTGAACCAGGGTGGGACGGACGAAGTAGCCTTCAGAATCATCGCACACCCCGCCGGCCAGGACGGTGGCCTGGGCTTTGGCGATATCGACATAACCTTTGATGCGGTTGTAGGCACCCCGGTCGATCACCGCTCCCATAAAGTTTCGGAAGTCACGGACATCGCCCATTTTGATCCCCTGAACCTGATCGACCAGATCGTCTTTGATGGTCTTCCAGACGCTCTCGGCGATGTAGGCGCGAGAAGCGGCCGAGCATTTTTGACCCTGGAACTCGAAGGCCCCGCGAATCAGGGCCGCCACCACCGCTTCGGGACGAGCGGACGGGTGAGCGACGACGAAATCTTTTCCGCCTGTCTCGCCTACGATGCGAGGGTAGGTGCGATAGTTTTGAATGTTCTGACCGATCTGACTCCACATGCCCTGGAATACCTCGGTGGAACCGGTAAAGTGAAGCCCTGCCAGTTGGGGATGGGCGATAGCCGGGTCGCCTACGGTCGAGCCCGAGCCGGGGACCAGGTTAATCACTCCTGGGGGAAGGCCCGCTTCCTCCAAAATCTGCATAAAGTAGTGAGCCGAGAGAACGGCGCTGGAAGCTGGCTTCCACACCACCACGTTGCCCAACATAGCTGGAGCGGTGGGTAGGTTGCCGGCGATAGCCGTGAAGTTGAACGGGGTTACGGCGAACACGAACCCTTCCAAAGGGCGGTGCTCCAGACGGTTCCAGATGCCGGGTGAAGAGTAGGGCTGCTCTTGATAGAGGCGAGCGGCATAGGCCACGTTATAGCGAAGAAAGTCGATCAGCTCACAAGCCGAGTCGATCTCGGCCTGGTGGGCCGTTTTACTCTGACCCAGCATGGTGGCGGCGTTTAGCACCGGGCGCATCCGTCCGGCCAGGATCTCGGCTGCCCTTAGAAAGATCGAGACTCGCTCGCTCCAGGGCATGGCAGCCCAGGCGGGCTGGGCTCCCAGCGCTGTCTCGATAGCTTTATGGACTTGCTCTTTCCCCGCTTTGTGAAAGCGCCCCAGGCGGTGGGAGTGGCAGTGGGGCATGCTGATGTCGGCCAGATTGCCGGTGGCAACACGTTCTCCACCGATCACCAACGGGACCTCGATCTCTTCGGCGGCCATGGCCGATAAAGCGGCTTTGAGCACGGCCTTGGCGGGCGAGCCAGGGGCGTAATCAAAGACCGGCTCGTTGACCGGGTGGGGCGGGGAAAAACTCGCATTAGCGGCGGGGAAAGTGTTGATTGCGGCGGCTCGGCCGCTGGGGGCTGTCATGGTCTGCATAGGTCCTCCGGGGGATGTTTAC
>CAYRFU010000615.1:0-1861 GCA_964423525.1 uncultured Burkholderiales bacterium
CTGGCCGCTCTGCTGAACGCTCTTGAGCAGGTCGACCGCCGGGGCTGCGGGCCTTCCCCCTGGGCTCTTCCGGTCCAGGACGACCCTATCGCTTTTCTGCTCAACTGGATGAGCGACGCTTTGCTGATTCAGAGTCTCGAGGGGAGAGTTTTATTCGAGAATCGTTTCGCTCAGGAGCTAGCCCTCTCCAGCCGCTCCTTTACCCCCTACGAAGCTTTTTCGGTCGAAGGCCAGACCTTCGAACGCCGAGGGCTGATGCTTGAAAGCCCCTACGGACCGATCGCTTTAACCATAGCAAAAATTTCGAGGAGATAGTTTCATGGATTACAACAAATTAACGGTCAAATCCCGCGAGGCCCTGACGACCGCCGAGTCGGTGGCCCGCCGCTCCAACCACCAGGAGGTCACAAGCTTGCACCTGCTGGCTGGCCTGTTGGGTCAGGAAGGAGGCATCATCGCCCCCCTTCTGGACAAAGCCGGAGTTCCCGTAGCCGCTTTCCAGGCTCAACTGAACGCGGCTTTGGCCAAGATTCCCCAGGTGGAGGGCGCCGACAACTACATCGGGCGAGACCTGAAGACGGTGCTCGACGCAGCCTTCGACCATCAGGCCAAGATGGGTGATGACTATGTCTCAACCGAGCATCTCGTGCTCGGTGGCTTGAGTGCCACCAAGAGCCAGGCCGGCCAGCTTCTTCGCCAGCTAGGCCTTAGACAAGACCAACTCGAGCAAGCCGTCGACGACCTTCGAGGGGGTCAGAAAGTGACCGACCCGGAACCGGAAGGAAAATATCAGGCCCTGGAACGTTACACCCAGGACTTGACGGCTTTGGCTCGCGCCGGCAAGCTTGACCCCGTTATCGGTCGCGACGATGAGATTCGCCGCGCTATGCAAGTGCTCTCCCGGCGGACCAAGAACAATCCTGTCCTGATCGGGGAACCAGGGGTAGGCAAGACAGCTATTGTGGAAGGGATCGCTTCGCGAATCGCGGCCGAGGATGTCCCCGAAAGCCTGCGGCGCAAGAAGGTATTGGCTCTTGACCTGGGGGCCCTGGTGGCCGGGGCCAAGTTCCGTGGCGAGTTCGAGGAACGTCTCAAGGCTGTGCTCAACGAAGTCAACAAAGCCGAAGGAGGCATCATTCTCTTCATCGATGAGCTTCACACCCTGGTGGGAGCTGGCGCTGCCGAGGGAGCCCAGGATGCCGCCAATATGCTCAAACCCGCTTTGGCTCGAGGTCAACTCCGATGCATCGGCGCCACTACCCTCGATGAGTACCGTAAGCATGTTGAGAAAGACAAAGCTCTAGAGCGTCGGTTTCAGCCGGTTTTCGTGGGCGAGCCTAGCCTGGAGGACACTATCGCCATTCTGCGAGGCATCAAAGAGAAATACGAGGTTCATCACGGCCTGCGCATCGAAGACGCGGCCACGGTAGCAGCGGCCACTCTTTCCCACCGATACATCGCTGACCGCTTCCTTCCTGACAAAGCGATCGACCTGGTCGACGAAGCGGCCAGTCGAATCAAAATGGAGATCGAAAGTGTGCCGGCCGTCATCGATGTGGCCCAGCGGGAGATTACCCGACTCCAGATCGAAGAACAAGCCCTCAAGCTCGAGGATACCAAAGCCGCTTCGGAGAGGCTCACAGCCCTTCAGGCTGAGTTGGCCGAAAAGCAAGAAGACCTCAACGCAATGAAGGCCCGCTGGCAGCAACAACGTGACCTGGTCCATGAAATCAAGCACACCAAGGCCGAGCTCGACCGCCTCAAGACCGAGGCGGAGCGGGCCCAAATGCGCAACGAACTACAACGGGCCGCTGAAATCATGTATGGCGAGTTGCCCAAGCTCGAGAAGCAGATGGAGTCT
>CAYRFU010000616.1:0-1853 GCA_964423525.1 uncultured Burkholderiales bacterium
AGTGATCCAGAATTTGGAGGATGCCGCCTGAGAGAAATGAGAGTTACACCCAATCCTTAAACGCCCACCGGCTTTCCCAGCCAAATCTAGCCAAGAGCAGCTCCCGACAGGTAAGCAGCGGTTCTCACCGGAAAGCCTGCCCATGGCGAGTTCATTCTCTGCAAGCGGGGTCGGGGGCGACCGACTGTTTTCCCAGCCACCCTCGAACCGAAAGATTTTCTGTAATCGGACTCTCAATCTTAGGACGACCCACGCCATCGGCTACGACATGGACTACACTCTGATCCATTATCGGGAAGAAGAGTGGGAGCTTCGTGCCTATGAGCACGTAAAGCAGAGCCTAACCAACCTGGGCTGGCCGGTGGGGAATTTGTCCTTTCGAGCGGATCTGATGGAGCGGGGACTGGTGCTCGACATCGAGTTGGGCAATATTTTGGAGGCCAATCGGTTCGGGTTTGTCAAACAAGCCTTCCACGGGACCCAGCCTTTAGACTTCCGGGAGGTCCGGGAGGTTTACTCTCGCACTATCGTCGACCTGGCTGAACCCCGGTTCGTTTTCCTGAACACCCTTTTCTCGCTCTCAGAAGGCTGCATGTACGCTCAGCTGGTGGACCTGCTAGACCAGCAGACCCTGGCGGCTCGGCCGAGTCTCGGCTATACCGAACTGTACAACCTGGTCCGGGACAATTTGATTCAGGCTCATGCCGAAGGAGAGATCAAGGCCGAAATCATCCACGACCCGGACCGCTTTGTGGTGCTCGACCCAGAAACACCGCTGGCTCTGCTCGACCAGAAGCAGGCCGGTAAGAGGTTGCTTTTGATCACCAACTCGGGCTGGAAATACTCCCGCTCCATGATGACCTACGCTCTCGATCGCTATCTGCCCGCTGATATGACCTGGAGAGACCTTTTCGACATCACGATCGTTTCCGCTCGCAAACCCGATTTCTTCGCATCCCGCAGTCCCTTCTTCGAAGTGGTTGACGAGGAGCGAGGATGGCTGCGGCCGGCCTCAGGATTAGAGACCGGAGGCGCCTATGTGGGTGGCAACGCCCAAGCAGTAGAACAGTTTCTCAGCCTGCAGGGGCGGGAGATCCTCTACGTCGGCGACCACATCTTCGGTGACGTTCACGTGACGAAGAAACTACTCCGCTGGCGAACGGCCCTGGTGCTTCGGGAGCTAGAAAAAGAGATCGCCGACACCGAGGCTTTCGCCGACCAACAGCGGCAACTGACGGACTTGATGGCCGAAAAGGAACGTTTGGAATACGAGCTGTGCCAGTTGCGGCTTATCGATCTGAGGCGAGAGTCGAGCTACGGACCACCCTCTACGATGAGCGACGATGAGGTCAAAGTTGCCAACGCCGCTCTCAGAGCCCGCTTGCGAGAGCTCGACCAGCAGATAGCCCCGCTGGCCAAGCTCTCGTCGGAGCTGAGTCACCCACTCTGGGGACTTTTGCTACGAGCTGGTAACGACAAGAGTCTCCTGACCCGGCAGCTGGAGCGTTCGGCCGACATCTACACATCCCGCGTGTCCAATTTCCTCTACCAGACCCCTTACGCCTATCTACGCTCGCGTCGAACTCCCATGCCTCACGATTTTGACTCGCTAGGCTCCTTTTAGGGCAACGAGCGGTCTTGTCTGTGAATATGCTACAATCAGGCTGTGCCAAGATGGTTTCCCAAACCACCCCCAACCAGCGGCGACGTCCTAGCCTCGGAATCCTGGATCGATTTTCTCTTCATGACCCATACCGGCAACCGCTGGATGATGGCTGGAGTCGTTGTGCTCGGCCTAGTCCTGGCAGTGTCCGCGATCTTCTCGCGGAGTTCTGACAGTCAAAGGGCCCTCT
>CAYRFU010000617.1:0-1844 GCA_964423525.1 uncultured Burkholderiales bacterium
ATTAAGGTAGGACCGCCCGTCACCGGACGGCCCCCTCGCAGATCCCGGCGTGCGGTATTCCCGCACACCTGTCCGCCGAAGCCATGGCGAAGGAGGAGGGCTCCTCTGGACGATCGCGCAGCGGAGGCAGCGAGGCGTGGTTTAACTGTATGAGAGCGACCATTGATGGTGTTGACGGTAGGGCTTTTCTACGATTTTGGGTCTGGGAACGGCAAGGGTCTTCCACATGGCCTCGAAGCCCGACCAGTTATAACTTTTCCGCTGGCTACGGCGATTGAGGCTGCAGAAGATGATCCGTCGGCTCGCGTTCCAGTAACGCCACAGACGATCCGAGTTCCCAATCACTCCATAGTAGTTGAAGTAACCGAGATACTTCCGCCGCAGCGTTTCCGCAAGTTCCCTCAAGGGGCGGCTGCGGTTCTTCCCCAGCCAATCCTTCAAAGCAGCCAACGAGGCACGGAACTTCTTCTTCGAAGTCCGGCGTTTCACCGTTGTCTTACCCTGACGGGTGTTTCCCCAATAGAACTCGATTCCGAGGAAGGTAAAGCATCCGCTGCCTTTCACATCGCATCGGCTAAAGCGAAGGATTCCGCTTTTGTCTTCCGCCATGCTCAGGCCGAACTTTGCGAGACGCCTCGGCAGTTCTTGGAAGAACCACTCCGCGTCCGCTCCATATTCGAAGCCGACAACGAAGTCATCGGCATAGCGCATGTAAACCATCGCGCCCCGGTTCCGCTTACGGACTACCTTTTCCACCCACAGGTCCAGGACGTAGTGCAGATAGATGTTGGCCAGCACCGGAGAGAGGATCCCTCCTTGCGGAGTTCCCGTTGCCGGGTGGATCAATTCTCCCGCTTCTTCCAGCACACCGGCTTTCAACCACTTGCGGATCAACCGAATGAACGCTTTGTCGTCCACCCGCTGCTCCAGCATGCGGCACAGCCAGTCGTGATCGACGTTGTCGAAGAACCCCTTGATGTCTGCCTCGACCACCCAATGCACTCTTTCAAGAAAGAGCTTCTCGCGCAGTTCCTGGCTCGCATCGCGGCCCCCCCGATTGGGCCGATACCCTTTGCTCACCTCGAGGAAGTCCGCTTCGTAAATCGCTTGCAGCAGCTGACTGGCGGCCTGCTGGACGATTTTGTCCTCCAAGGCAGGTATCCCCAACGGACGGGTTTTCCCGCCGCCTTTGGGAATATGCTTCCTTCTGACGTGCTGCGCCCGATAGGTCTTCCCTACCAGTCGCCCCAATAGCCGCCGGAGGTTGCGGTCGAGGTCTTTCTCGTAATCCGCCACGGTCACACCGTCCACTCCGGGCGCGGCTTTCCGTTTCAGATCGCGGAAGCTCTCATACAACATCGGCAGGTTGATCTCTCGATACAGCGACCGAAACCGATATTTCGGTTCCTGCTTCGCTTTCTCTCTCAGTTCGAGCAGGGTGCGTGACACGCTTTTCTTCGGGACATTCCTTCCCGAGGCGTGTTGGCTATGCTCGTTTAACCGTCCAGCCCGCTCCTTCCCCTCGTGACCGGTGCTACCGTCTCCGAGTAATATGAACGGGTCTGACTGCCCATCGGTCATCTGCACGTCCTCCGGTTAGTTGGATGCACATACCCTTGCGGGAACCTGTGGGCTCTCCCGAGTTCAAGTTCGCTTCTTTCCATACATGCCACGGCTTCGAACCCCGACGGACCCGGCTGGAACTCACCAATTGTGCTCCTGCCGGTGCTGGCTTCCAGTACGTTCACACCGTCGCCATCCGCATCCACACTCTTTACGGGGCTAAATTGCCTTTGGGGACTGCGAATCCCCTGCGGCCTGCATGATTCCCTGTGTACGCTTCG
>CAYRFU010000618.1:0-1834 GCA_964423525.1 uncultured Burkholderiales bacterium
CATACCGGGCTGTATATAACCGAAAATCGATGATGTCAGAATTGATGACTATGAGAGCCTTATCCCATTTCTTAGGCTTGACAGAGCGCTAGGCCCCAGCAGGGCCATCCGACCCGGAACACAGCCATTGTTCGTCTGTCAGCATCCGTTCGAGCGCGTTGCGAAATTCGGAGGCCGAGGTGCGTGCGTATTCAGCATCCTCTCTGGAAAAGGAGACGGTTCGGTCGTAATCAGCGGACTCTCTTTGGGATTGGAGATCGCCGAGGACCCGAGCGATGGGGTGGGGGATTTTTCCCGTCTGGACAAATCGACGGTGGAATTCGGCTCGCACTCCGCCGTGGGATTTAGGCTCTAGCCCCTCGGTTAGAAGCGCAGCACGGGCCGCGTGGAGACAGCAGTAGTAGAAACGGTTGACTGCGCTGCGGTAGACCTCTTTGTTAGAAGCCAGGGCCAGCTCGCCGGTAAGCCATGCCTCGGTTGAGAGAGCCCACTCATCACGGAGATTTGCTCGTCGATTTTCAGGACTCAAGCCGGTATTCCGTCACGCAGAATATCAAGAGCGAGACGCCTCTCTCTTTTGACCATTCGGTCGAATTCAGCCTGCCCCAAAACGAGCGGAGCCAAGTCGAGGGTGAAGTCGTTGGCAACGGTGGTATCGTAGGCCAAGCAGTAGACCTGGTGACGAGTTTGACTGTCTGCTTGGTCGACCAAAACCAGAACATCGAGATCAGAGCCGGGACGAGCCTCACCCCGCGCCCGTGAACCGAAAACTGTCAGTCCTTTGAGTCTTGAGCCGAGTGAAGTTTCCAGTGCCTGTCTCAGTGCGGCTACCACTTTCGCTTCTCGGCCATCAAGCTCCATCGAGGCGAGCATAGCAAAACGATCGAGTCGGGGTCAATCGATTCGCCTGATCGTGGAATGGTCCCAAGCGGATACGGGCTTCTTATCTCGACGGATGGCGACCTCCGGCCTCGCTTGGCTTAGAGTTAAGGTGAGGAGGTCTAATGCAAAAATTTCTTGCTTATTTCAACAACCCTGATGAGGCGATCGATGCCGTCGGCGCTGCCATCGACCACGGCGTGGCGGCCGATCACATCAGTCTGGTAGCCGATGACTCCCAGATGTCTCGCTACTATCAGAACTATCCAGACCCCACCGACCAGTCCAAGGGTGGCATTACAACCACCACCTTGCGCGATGCTGCCGTCGGTGCGGTCAAGGGGACAGCGGCCGGCATCGGGGTGGGGGCGCTGGCGGCGCTAGCCAGTCTGGTGATTCCTGGCTCGGGTTTGGTCTTCGGTGGAGGAGCGCTCGCAACAGCTTCGGCCGCAGCAGTGGGGACGAGTGCCGCCGGCTTTCTCTCGGGCGGGGTGCTCGGCTACCTCAAAGACCAGGGAGTCTCCCCTGACCTGGTAGGGGAATACAAACAGAGGTTTCGCTCGGGAGAGGCCATCGTCGAGATCGAGCTCCAGTCGAGCTCCGTGGACTCACAGGTTCTTCGAAAGATCTTAACCAAGTACAACGCCCGCGGCATCCTTCACAGCCAGACGGTCTAGTCCTAACAAGCCTTCTACAACGTGGAGATACCGCCGGGTGGGCCCGACTGGAGCCTCCGCTTTAGCTTGACTTTTCTCTTTCCCGATCGGTGAGCCGACTCACAGAGGATGGGAGTTTCTCTTGTCCGATATCGGCCACAAGCGAGACAGGTCGTGAGGTTTGGCTCGAAAAAGTGAATTTCCAATTCAACCGGGGGAGTTGGGCTGGACTTCTCCAATTTCGAGGAGACGTCATCATGCGTTTATCAAGTCTGCTCAATATCTTGCTAGCCACGCTT
>CAYRFU010000619.1:0-1826 GCA_964423525.1 uncultured Burkholderiales bacterium
CGACTATTGGTGATCGTCACGTTGGTGAAGCGGTAGGTTCCCGATGAAAGATTGAGAGTCGCTCCGGCTAAAATCAGATTCTCGTAGGCTCCAGGAGGCAGGTCGTAACTGCCGCCAGGGTCGAGCTGAACGGGGCCAAAGGCGGGAGCGACCGGGCTGATGAAAGGGAGGAGTTTGGTGTTCTGGTCGGCCGACTTCACCCCGTCCATCACCGTGGAACCTCCCGTGATGGAGATCACGCTGGGTGAGTTCTCGTCGGAGGAAACGCCCGAAATGGCGGCCCCATCCACATGAGAACCGTTGGCCACGGTGATGGCCGGCCCTGAGAGGGCATTGCTAGCGACGTTGGCCACGCCACCAGGAGCGACCGTTCCGTCAGAATTGTAGGCCCGGACTCGGGAGGTCTGGTCGATTAACACCGAAGTCGAACCAAAGACGGCGTGGTCGAAACGAGGCCGGTAGCGACCCGCCAACGCGAACAACCCGGCTGCTCCAATCGAGTCACTGTTGACTACCCCCACCGAACGAAGCCAGGCTGCGCCTTCGGGGACCCAGGTTTGGCCGTCAGGAGCCCAAGCACCAGGCTGATCTTGGGAGCCGTCGATGTTGTTGAACACCTCGACTGTGTAGGTGTAGGTGGCGTTGCCGTCTGTGGTTAGGGGCGTGGTGGGGATTCCGGCTGTCCAGTTAAAGCTGCCCAGCGGGGGGGTCAACTCGGCCACCCCGGCGGCTAAACCGGCCTGGGCCGCGTAGCGAGCCCTTTTGTTAATAACCTGGCTGCCGATGTCTCGCACATTTTTCTTGGTGAGAAGACCGACCGACCCGACCAGGGCTATCAGCAGCAAAGCCGCGAGCATCACGGCAAAAAGAACGATTCCGCGATTCTGCTCCTGACCGTCCACGGGAAAGAATTTCGGTGCCCAAAGGGTATTAACCTACCAAAATCCGGTGGCCTCGGCAGCTTGCTGACGAAAGACGGCCCCCTCCGGAAGACTGGCCGCCATGAAGTTCACGTTGGTCCCCGCCGGAAAGCGCAGCTGATGAGTTTCAAACGGCCTGCCGGGAAGTTTCAGGGTTATGGTGATGAGAAGGTCACGCCGTGGACCCAATAAGACGGGGCTCCGCTGAGTATGAAGGTCAAAAGCCCGGCAGACAGTGTAGATCCGACCGGGCCGCAGCATCCGAGCGCGGGCCAGGTAGTAGGGTCCAGCCCTCTCCACCGTCTCGATCTCGGCCAGACTATTGCTCTCGAAGGCACCGGCTCGAACCATATAGATGACCTGGCCGGAAGCCAGAGGAGTGAGATGGTAGAAGACCATATTGTAGGCCGATTGACCTGAGCGGCTTTGGGGAAGCAGCCAGTAACGGCCGGCTGGAAACGCCAAAGCCGCCACCGCCACCACCAGCCACCAGCGACGGTTCTGGAGGACTAGGCCCACCAGAAGGATGGCCAACAGAGTGGTCACGAAACGGAAAAAGTGGTCGGCTCGCAGCAGAGGGGTGAGGCTTAGAAGGAGCCCATAGACTCCCCACACCGGCACGGCGTAGCTTCTAAGCGAACCGCCCCACACCCCCTGGAGATAGAGAGGGACGACGGCTATCAATTCGGGATTGAGCGCGCCCCCGTCGATACAGTTCTTCAGCACGATAAAGTTAGCCAGGGCAAACCGCCCCCACTCGGTCAGCGGTCTCTGCTCCCGAGCTCGAGCCAAAGTGGCAAGTGATGCTCCTGACGCGAACAGAAAGAGAGCTAGTTGACCCCACAGCCAGCCGGGGGGGAAATAAGGGACAAAGGGGATGCCCCCATCGAATCGGTAATCCATCTT
>CAYRFU010000620.1:0-1812 GCA_964423525.1 uncultured Burkholderiales bacterium
CTTGGCTTGCCTTTCGGGGATGTAGCCCTCGCAGCGGCTCTGGAGGCGAGCGAGCGGTGCTGGTTCCAGCCCGCCTACTGGGGTCGCCTGAAGCGGCTTGAGGTCGACCTGGATCGGCTGGCCGTCAGCCCCCACCCCCACGCCTACCGACCGGCCTTAGAGCGTCTTCTGGACCGGCCTCACAGTGAACCCGTCCTGGCCCAATTCTTGCGTCTGGGGACCGATCGTAGCGAGGAGCTGCGAGTCCGAGTGGCGAGAGAGCTTTGGCAGCGAGGTGATCCGGTAGGGTTCAGCCTTCTTTTCGCAAAGGCCACTCGGTTGGGGACGCCCCCCTTCCGATGCTTGAGTTAGCCCTGCGCTCTCAGATGCTTGAAAGCCGGACCGAGGGCAAAGCTCTGACGTGGCTAGCGAAGCTTCCCCTGGAGACGCTTCAAGCTCTGGCGCCGATCGTGCTCAAACAGAGCGGCCAGCCAACCATCTGTCTCAACCTGGTCAACCGACTCCGCTATACACCCCGGCGCCAGGGGCTTCTGAGGCGAGTGGCCGAGACTTTTGTGTGGGGTGTTCGGCAAGGCCGAGAGCTGACCGGCCGGCTATTTCAGGTGGAAATGTACGGCGGCGAGACCCTCGGGTTCACCCGTCTCAACGAGTCTCGGATTTTCGTGAACCCCCTCCCGATGTTCCGAGAGGAGCAGCACGCCAAGGAGGTCGTCGAGGGCCTGATTCTCCACGAGCTAGGCCACCATATCTATCACCGAGACCCGGAAGACCTCAAGGTTTGGGACCAGGCTCACCAGGAGGGGCTCGGACCTCTGCTTAACCTGGTCTCAGACGAACATCTCGAGCGAAATCTGCGAAGCTCGAGTCGATCGTTCGACCAGAAGTTGAAACGTCTGGCGGCCTACGCCTTTCTTCACTCTGAGAGGGAAGTGCCGGCCTGGAAGCTGGTCGTCTCTCTAGGTCGCCGAGCCTTCTCGGCCCTGGTGGCCACCCGTCTGGAGGTGGCTCAGAAAAGGCATTGCGTCAAAATTCACAGCCGTGAGACCTGGGCCGCCGTGGAGAAATCGGGAATGAGCTTTGTGCGCTTTGTCAGAGCTCTCCGGATGGGTCTTGGGGACCGCTACCAAGATCCCCAGGTGGTCCAGGGTTTGACTCTCTTCGGGCCCAATTTCCGTCACTCCACCATGGCCGAGATGCTGGAGATCGCCCGCGAGCTGAGTCGCCTTTTCGGTCGACAGACCGAATGCTTGGACTACCTGGGTCAGGACGAATCGCTGGTCGGCGAGGAGACCGAGATCGTCGTCAAAGGAGAAGGGATCACCAGCGACGAGGTCCGGCGCGAGGTGGAGCGGCTCTTGCGGGGAGGCAAGAAGGTGCTCGTTCTCAATGACGGTCCGGAAGAGGATTTCCCTCCTCTGAGCCAGGTCGTTCCCCTGGCCTTCGACGCTGGCGCCCAGCGCGAGCTGGTGGGTCAGGTTGCTCGCCATTCCCGCCGGCTGCGCCACACTTTGGAGCGGCTTGGGCTTGGCTACCAGGCTCAACACCGTCGCCTCCGAGGTCTTCGACTGGATCGAGGCGGTCCGGTAAGAGCGGTCCTCAGGGGGGATATGCGCATCCTCCAAGCTCGTCGGCTGGTCTTCTCCGCCGACCTTTTCCTGGGCCTGGTGGTGGACTGCTCGGGCTCGATGGAAGGGGAGTCGATGGAAAAGGCACGCCTCTTCGCCACTCTAGTTGCCGAAGCGGCTCGGGGTCTCGAGGGAATGGAGCTCCGGGTCATCGGCTTTACCGATACCACCCTCTACGATGTGCCGG
>CAYRFU010000621.1:0-1799 GCA_964423525.1 uncultured Burkholderiales bacterium
CTCGCCGCGCTGGAACCTCGGGCCAAGCCGGCCAGTTTCCGCCCAGTCGCCGGTGGGAGAGTCGCGAAAAGAAGGGTCAGCCACCAGCAGCTCAACATCGTCGGCGAGCCGAACCGGTCCGTGCACATGGGCCTCAATGTAGTGGTTCAAGTTACGACCCGGCTCCGAGTCGAGGCGGAACGGAGCGGGCAAGCGAGTGACAAGAAAGTCCAGCAAAGGACGCGGGGAGATGTCAGCTCGTCCCGCTCGCCAGCCTGAGCCTCGACCTCTTTGGTCTGGCGCTCGATCTGACGAGGGGAGAGGTCGGTCTGCAGGCCGACGTAGCCGGAAAAGGCAGGGCGAACCGGCATCTATCGGTACTTTCCAGCGATGAAATCGCTAGCTCGTTCGCTCTGAGGGTTTTCGAAGAACTGCTTGGTGGGCGAGACCTCAAGCACCTGACCGGCATCCATGAAGATGACCTCGTCAGCGATGCGACGGGCCTGCTAGGTTATGAGTGATCAAGACGATAGGGGTCTCTTCTTTCAGTCCAACCATCAGGTCCTCTACCGTCTTGGTGGCGATAGGGTCCAAAGAGGAACACGGCTCGTCCATCAGTAGGATTTCCGGGCTGGTGCCCAGGGCTCGAGCGATGCACAGACGTTGCTGTTGACCCCCCGAGATCGACACTCCCGACTGATCAAGAGTGATCTGACCGGCCTCGACATCCTTCAGCAGGTCGGCTCTCTCGAGGCAGTCTTCAACCACAGCCCGTTCCTCTTCTTTGCCGTTGGCCAGCCCGTGGAGGCGAACGCCGTAGGCTACGTTCTCATAAACTGAGCGAGGAAAAGGGTTCGCCTTCTGAAAGACCATGCCGGCGCGCTTGCGTAGAATGGGAAGGTCGACGCTGCGGTCGTAAACGTTTTCACCGTTGAGATGAAGTTCTCCAGAGGTGTCGGCGCCTTTGGTCTCGTTCATCCGGTTGATACTTTTGAGTAAGGTGCTCTTGCCGCATCCCGAGGGGCCGACGATAGCGTAGATCTTGCCGGGATACATTTTGAGGTTGGTAGGTTTGAGAGCCTGCACGTCTCCGTAGGAAACGGCCAGGTTCTTGAGTTCGATAACGGGCCCGTCGTAGTTGTCGCGCGGGCCGGCAGCAGCCGGGGCGGGGGTTTCCTGCTGAGCAGGCTGAGGAGTCGCTCCCCAGAACAAACGGCGAATAAAAGCCGGAAACTTCAAGGGTTCCACCTGAATTCTCTAAGGTTTGGAGTGAGCGGGACGAGTTGACCTTAAGGCACAGGACTGAAAGTCACCTGAAAGGTGAAGTTACGATTTTGTTACGCCTGAATTTCCACCTCGAAGCCGCCCACTGAGAGGTTGTCAAGGTCTCTCTCTAAATTTTGGGTCGGCTCTTGACCCGCCACGGCGCGGTAGGCCTCGCCGCGCAGGCAGCAGATCTTCTCCAGAGCACCCCGAACCTGCGTCGGTTGACCAGAACGTAACGGCCCCATCAGGTCTTGAAAGGGCGTATTATCAAGCATCGGCTCCAGTCCGGTCGTGACGGTTTCAAGCAACAGGTCGGCGTTCGCAGGCTCGGTTTGGTCCAGAAGTTCCTGGGTCACGACGGCCAGCTCGCCGGGATCCCAGCTCCCCGTTTCTGCCAGCCTGGCCAGGAAGGTGAGCGGAATCAGGTCTTCCGGCTCAAAGAAACGTTGTTCAGCGACACTGCTGGCCACTTCGGCCCAGGCTTTGAGGTGGTCTCGGTGAGAGGCCTCGGCATAAGTCCCCAGAGCCCTAAAAACGGCCCCCGTGGCCAGGCG
>CAYRFU010000622.1:0-1795 GCA_964423525.1 uncultured Burkholderiales bacterium
GCCGCAAGTTGACTTGAACCGGGCTGGCCTGGTCGGGGGGGGTGCAAGTCTAGGCGCCGCATGGCCGCAAGTCAACTTGAACCGGGCTGGCCTGGTCGGGGGAGGTGCAAGTCTAGGCGCCGCCTTGCCGCAAGTAGACTTGAACCGGGCCTTCCGTGGCGGGGGGGTGCAAGTCGGTGAGATGTCAGACAAAAAACGGGAGTAGCATCGAGACGATAATCACGAAAACCAGCAGAACCGTGCCGTCGCTATCAGGCGCGGTATCAACCAGGTCGACGTGGTAGACGCCAGGGCGTACCAAGTTCTCGGGCGCGTCCTCAACCTTGAGTAAAGCCAGGCAACGAGCTCGGAGAAAATAGGCCGTAGCTCCGCCCAGCACGGT
The DNA here is from genome assembly GCA_964423525.1 of uncultured Burkholderiales bacterium. Classification (GTDB taxonomy): domain Bacteria; phylum Vulcanimicrobiota; class Xenobia; order Xenobiales; family JADMJV01; genus CAYRFU01. The sequence goes on from CAYRFU010000622.1 coordinate 383, forward strand.
CACGAAGAAGGCGAAGAAAAGAGGGTGGGCCAGGCTATAAAGAGGAACGCTCCAGACCGCGATGGCCCCCAGGAAGGCGAGTAGCATGGCCAGGGTGTTGCCGGCGGCTTGGCCACGGTTGGTCGACATCGCTGAGGACCACAACCCGACATAGGCCCCCACGATCGGTAGGAGGACAGCCAAGAGAAACAACCCGTAGACCCGAGGGTTAGGAGGTCCTAAACAGATGAACGCATCAAGGAACCATTCGAATTGAAAAGCCAACCAGGCCAGGGACAATAGGGAGAGATTCTCAAAGAGAAGAGGTCCGAAGCCGACCCTGGCCCACCCGTCGACAAACTCTTCGGCCTGCAAACGAGTGAGCCCGAGCACTTCAAAGCTAGCGGCCTCGCGCTCCTGAAGCACAGCCAACCGCAAGCGAAGGGCGGCTCGCAAGGGCTGCAACACCAAAGCGAGGAGGAGGAGAGCCCAGCCAAACGAGGGCGTGAAGCCGTGATGAAGGTAGAGCAAGCTCACCAAACCGAGACAGATGCCATGACGTCGGAGGATAGCACCGACCAAGCCCCAGGGGGTGCTGCGCGATTCTCGGCTTTGCTCTCGCAGAGCAATCGGTCCGCGGCCGCTCGACCGGACCCAGCTGTTCGGCCTGGTTTGAAAGCGAGTCGCTCGACGCTGGTCGACTCCTAGTGAGAGAATTTCGATGGTGTCAAGGCGAGCCTGACGCAACCCCCATCCCACCAGTCCCAGGACAACCAGGGGAGTACCGGGGTTAGGCCACACCAAGACCAAAGTAGCAAACGCGACCCAGCCGAGCCAGGGCTGCCACCCTCTAGGGATCCGACCACACAATTGAACGGCCTGGAACAAGAGAGAGACGTAACAGACCGGAAGAAGAACAACCAGAGCCAAAAACGGGATGAAACCACAGGCTAGAACCGAGGCCATCGTGTGGCCCCAGATTTGGCTTTGGAGAGTGGCCAAGAGAGCTGAAAGACACCCCATCAAAGCGACCGGTCCGATAGAACTCCTCCAACTGAATGCCGCCACCCCATCGAGCATCTCGGCGGGCGAGGTGTGACTGGCTATCAGCTCTTCCAGGCATCCCCCTTTCGACAGGCTGCCTAAAGCCAGGCTGTCGACCACGGCTCGCACACAGGGAAAGACCAGGGCGAAGACCCAGGCCATAACCATCGGTCCTCGGGCGACACCGGCGAGAGCGGCGATGGCTACGGCGGAAATCAGCGCCAGGTCCCAGGTTCTGGTGCGGCGACGAAACCCGAGTAGGGCAAACATGGGGTTTTGAGACATTCTCCCAGTATAAGGGCTAACGCCTGAATTTAAAAGGGGTTGTTGGCCACCAGGGTGCTTCTTTTGTTCGTCGGTAAAATCATCCGGCCAGGAGCCAGACCCTCT
>CAYRFU010000623.1:0-1774 GCA_964423525.1 uncultured Burkholderiales bacterium
AGGGTGGCCATGGCTGCTGTGCGCATTGATAAAACGGAGTTTTGCAGCCCTCAGCGCCTCATCTTTGGCCTTTCCCTTTTTCAGCTCCTCGTAGAATAAGCGCATGAGCTCCGCTGTCTCGCGGCCGCTCACCTGCCAGAGTGTGGTAATAAGGCTTCTGGCGCCGGCCTGTAAAAAACCGCGTGCCAGGCCGACCACCCCTTCTCCGCGGCGCAACTCTCCGATACCTGTTTCACAGGCGCTGAGCACCACCATATCCGCTTTCAGGCGCAGAGCGCAGAGGTCGGTGGCGTACAACAGTTCTTTTTGCAGGCTGCCATCCGCACGGGTGAAGGCCAGAGGAATATTCTCCTTTTTTATCATCAGCTCCGGCGTGAGTGGCCAGGTGAATAACGCCATATTCAGGAGCCTCATTCAAAAAGCGCTCGCGGGTAGCCTCGGCTCCTTTCCAGGCCCTGGTTTTCACAAGCCGGGAGATGTATTGCACTTCCCTGATGTTATTCGTCAGCTGATGCAGGCCCTCGCGGCGGGAAAGGCCATCCGCGCCGCCCAGGGCCCTTAAGCTCCGGTGAGCGCCAGAGGATGGGGTTTCTTAGCCCTTATCTTCCTCTGTGCTCTCTTGTCCTTCGCTGCCCTCTTCATCATCACCTTCCGACAACTGCTCCTTCAGCGTAGAGAAGGCGTCCAGGTCACCGAGGGTAGATTTCTCGACGGAGGACTGCTGCTTCTTAACCGCTTTCTTGGTGCGCTGGCGTTCTTCCTGCTTTTCTTTGCGGACTTCCTGCTCGGCTTCGCGGCGGATGTCTTCCAGATAGCGCAGGTGAGAAACGAGGATGCGTTTGTCATCGCGGTTGAACTCGATGACTTTCACGGTCAGGATCTCGTCTACTTCTGCCAGGTTGCCATCTTCTTTACGAATGTGCTTGATCGGAGCAAAGGCTTCGAGGCCGTAGGGCATCTGAACGATAGCTCCCCGGTCGTCCTTGCGGACGATGGTCGCTTCGTGGTAGGAACCGACGGGGAATACATTTTCGAAAGTATCCCAGGGGTTCTCTTCCAGCTGCTTATGGCCGAGGGAAAGCTTGCGGCTATCCTTGTCGATCTCGAGAATAGCGATGTCGATGGTCTCTCCTACCTTGGTAAACTCAGAGGGGTGAGAGAAACGCTTCGTCCACGAAAGGTCGGAAATGTGGATCATGCCCCCAATGCCTTCCTCCAGTTCTACGAACACACCGTAGGGAGTGAGGTTCTTCACCTCGCCGGAGTGGCGGCTGCCTTCGGGGAAGCGGTCTTCGATGTCGCTCCAGGGATCCTTGGACAGTTGCTTGATGGAAAGGGACATCTTGCGGTCTTCGCGGTCGATCGTTACCACTTTGGCATCGTATTCCTGGCCCAGCTTGAAGTACTCGCGCGCGTTGATCGGCTGGTTGCTCCAGCTGACCTCTGAGACGTGGATCAGGCCTTCTACGCCTGGCTGGATTTCCAGGAAGGCGCCATAGTCTTCGATATTGACGATCTTGCCTTTAACGGTAGAGCCCTCTTTGATATCTTCGCTGAGCACCTCCCAGGGATGGGGTTGCAGCTGCTTCAGGCCAAGAGAGATCCGCTTCTTGTTCTCATCGAAATCGAGGACCACGACGTTGATCTTCTGGTTGAGCGACAGCACTTCGCTGGGGTGGCTGATGCGGCCCCAGGAGATATCCGTGATGTAGAGCAGGCCGTCTACGCCGCCCAGGTCGAGGAAGGCGCCGAAATCGGTGATGTTCTTGACCAG
>CAYRFU010000624.1:0-1741 GCA_964423525.1 uncultured Burkholderiales bacterium
CCCTCAAACTTCATCTCTCCGTGGTCTCCGCGCTCTCCGTGTTAAAACACACAATGGCTCAACCAAAGGAAAGAAAGCAGTGACGGTCGTCGCTGATTGTCAACACGCCCTCGGTTCGCGGGATAATCCCGGAGCCCTGGAGAACTGAGAACCGCGCACTCGGAAGAGACCGATCGGATTCAGGGCTGGTCTGGGGAGGACTTGGACGTTCAACCCTGCCTTTTTGTTCTAACCGGCCTCTCAGCTGGTAGTAGCTTCCCACTGACCAAGCCTGTGACCCAGGTGGGCCGTTCTGACGAAGCCGACCTGATTCTGGCCGATTGGGGGGGTCAGTCGACTCCACGCGAAGTTCACAGTGACTCCCTCTGGGGAAGTGGTAGTGGCCGATCTGAACTCGACCAACGGCACCTTTGTGGGTTCTGAGCGGGTGGTGTCTCAGCAACTGTTCGGAGGCGAGAGGCTGCGACTGGGAGCCAACGTGCGCTTGAAGTTTGACTACCGAGATCCGGTCGAGCATAAGCTTCGAGGGGGCTACCCGAGATCCCCTGACCGGCGGCCTTTATCGACGCTGACCATTTTAAGGCTATCAACGATGAACACGGTCATGCCACTGGTGACGAGGTTCTCAAAGAGTTGGTGCGGCGTGTGGACGGGCTGATTCGCACCGACGATACTTTCGCTCGTTACGGTGGTGAGGAGTTTGTTCTGCTGTTGCCCGAAACACCGCTCGACCGGGCCGTGGCTTTGGCCGAAAGGGTAAGGAACGCGGTCGAAGCTGGCATCCGGGGGTCGATGCGGACCTTCTCTTGAAGGCGGCAGATCAAGCTCTCTACCGAGCTAAGAATGAGGGGCGCAACCGGGTCACCCGGGCCCAGTAGACCACAACCTGGTCGAAGGCTTTGTCAAGCTGGTCGGCGTCGCACGAAACTCCTTGAGACGGCGCCAAGAGAAAAGCCCCACCGTGAGGTGGGGCCCTCTTTCAAGCCGGACGAACGTCTAGCCAGCCATCATGAACTGACCCATGCTGTCGTCGGGGAAGGTCATAAAGCTCTCGTCGGGATTGGCGTGGTTAATGTGGATCACGCCGTCGTCGAAACTGCCGTCGGAAGAGACCACGACCAGGTCGAGGGCTTCGTCGGTATTGCGGGCAAAGAGGGTTGCTCCGAGGGCATCATTACCGATGGTGGCGAAACCTTGAGCATTTTCGTTGGCGCCTTCGAACTCTACGTGGGTGGGCCCGAGAAAGTCCATCTCTACATCCATGACCCCTTCTTTGGGGTTGCTGTCGGCGGCGGTGTTGTCGAGAGCCCCGAGCTCTTGGGAAAACTCCACGATGTCCTTGCCCAATTCGGTGGCCTCATCGGCAGGGATGGGAGAGCGGGTCTGGCCTTTGAAGTCGCCAGTCTCGAAGTAGTTGCGGACCGGGGTTTGGCTATAGCCGGGTAGACGGTCGATCATTTTGGGTTACTCCTCTGTACTTTTTTGTGAGCACCGTTGGGACTTCAGAGTCTCCCGCGTCCGGGGTGCGAGTCGCAACAATCCCGTTAACATCTGTTCAACCAGGCTGGAATTCAGCTTGATTTCAGAACTGTAGTCTAGTTTGCCCGGGTGAAGGAACGATGCCTAGGAGCTATGTTCAAATGAAGGTCAATCACGTTGGCAGCTTGTCGACTTCCCATATCCAAAGGGTGTAACTCTCATTTCTCTCAGGCGGCATCCTCCAAATTCTGGATCACTTCGA
>CAYRFU010000625.1:0-1733 GCA_964423525.1 uncultured Burkholderiales bacterium
TTGGCTGCCTTCGGAATCGCCACGGCCCTGGGTGCCGGGATCGGAGCTATCGGCGGCGGTATCGCCTCGATGGGCCAACACGAAGACCCGGCTGTCTGGAAACAGCAGTAGCTCGTCTAGGCTCCTTCTACCCGAGACCGCTCCCGGGCTCGAGGTAGGGGGAGGCGTCCAGTTGGCGAGCCTCCATCAAGTCCACCACCCGCTCCAACGAGAGCGCGATGGTGAGCTGCTCCATTTCGGGCAAATTCTTGAGAGCTGTGGCCAGACGGTCTTGAAGAGGAGAAGGCGCCTTCGCGGCTAGCTCCAAACCGAGTTCGGTCAAAGAGAGATAGACCCGACGGCGGTCTCGTTTATCGCGTTTGCGAGTGATCAGGTTCTTTTCTTCAAGTCGGTCCAGGATCCCGACCACGGTGCTGGGGCTCAGATAAACTCGCGAGGACAGCTCGGTGGCGGTGATCGAGTCGTGCTCTTTCAAGGTCAGCAGACAAACAAGCTGGGGGCCGGTCACCTTATGTAGCGAGGCCAGCTTTCGAGAATGAAGCTCGACGGCCCGAATAATGCGTCGCATGGCCTGAAAAATGCGGAGATCGTAACGCGGCTTGAAGTCCGGATCCTGGATTTCGCTCATCTGGTAAGATGTTCGAACGAGCCAATTTTTCCTGCGAAGGAGCCTGGCTGCCGAGGACTAATGAAAAAGGGTGGGTCCCAGATTTCAGCGAGGTCTCCTTCTCCTCGACCAGCGACGTTACCAAGATGCGGCGAAGGAATTTGCCGCTCATCTCAGCGACTATCCTGAAGACGCCGAGGGTCTGGCCTTCTATGCTCTCTGTCAAAGTCAGTTGGAGCAGCTTCAGCCAGCCAGTCATTCCATTGAGCTAGCTTTAGCCCACGACCCGGAGCGTAGCCACAGTCACTTTGTCAAAGGTCAAATTTTGCAGGCCCGCAACCGTCCCGAAGAGGCCCTCGATAGTTTTGAGACGGCCATCGACCTCGAGCCGGAAGAGCCTCTTTACCTGGCCTCGGCGAGTTTTTTGCTCTGTCAGCTCAAGCGTTGGCAACAGGCCCTCGACTACGCCGAGCGCGGGCTGGAGCTTGAGGCCGGCTCTAACCTTCTAGCCAACGCCCGAGCCCGGGCTCTGGTCGGCCTGGGACGGGCTGAAGAAGCCGGTCTCCACCTGACCGACCGCCTGGCCGCTGACCCAGAAGATACCATTACCCACAGCAGTCTGGGTTGGGTGGCCCTCGAGAAAGGTGAGCGGGAGAAAGCCCTCGACCATTTCCAGCAAGCCCTTCTCAACGACCCCGAGAACGATTGGGCTCGCCAGGGTCTTCTGGAAGCCCTCAAACTCCGCTACCCTTTGTATCGCTGGCTGCTCAGCTATTTCCTCTGGATGAGTAAGCTCTCGGGCGGAGCTCAGTGGAGGGTGATTCTGGGCGGCTACATCGCCTATCGGGTCCTTCAGTCGTTGGCTCGGAGCAACGAGACCCTGGGCTGGTTGTTGGCCCCCTTTCTAACCGTCTATCTCTTGTTTGTCTACCTTAGTTGGACGGGTCCTGGCCTGACCAGCTTGTTGCTTCGCTTCAATCGTTACGGTCGTCGCCTCCTTAACCAGGACGAGGTCCGTCAGACCACCTGGCTCGGCTTCTGCTGGCTGGGGATGGCTGGGGCTGCGATAGCCCAGTTGACCGTGCTTCCCGGCGCCTGGCTGCTAGCCGTCGTTCTTCTCTTCCAA
>CAYRFU010000626.1:0-1698 GCA_964423525.1 uncultured Burkholderiales bacterium
GCCGTCAAAGCGGCAGCCTCGCGCCAGAGCAAAGCTCGGCCATCTGTCAGTTCGATCGAATCACTCGAAACAGTCGAGGCCGGCTCGAGCCCGGTTGAAGGTTAAGGCGAAGACGCGCCCATCCAGGCTAGGGGGCGTGGCAAACGATGAATCAGCACAGCCAGACCCTAGACCCTCTTTCTGAAAAAGCCCTAAAAGCGAAACTCCATCAGGTCGAGCTGTTGGGGGTCTTTGAGACGGTTATAGACCAGGCTGGTAGGATCAGACGAGCGGCCCACCTCGCAACACATCTCCCCAGCATAACGCAAAGCCATCTTCTTCAGCCGCTCCGGTGCCTTCTCGGGCTGGCCCTCGGCCATCCGAAAGACGGAGATGACGCCGGCTAAGCCATAGCGAGCGCCCAGAGCGAAAGGCAAATCGGTCCGTTCAGGTGAGAACAGGTCGAACTCCAAGATGCCCAAAACCGCCCGCTCTTGACGGGCTTCCCGAGCCAGCATCTGGGCCAGAGCCACGGCGTCATACTGCCCCCTTTTGGTGTTGAGGGCGGTGGTCGGAAGCTTGAGTGGGTCGGCGATCTCGACTTCAAAAGCCAGTTCCCCTTCGATCTGCTCGGCCAGCCAACCGGCCATGGCTGAGGGCGCCTCCTGCTGCTCGATCAAAGGGAGGACCAACAGCCCTCGGCGAGGAGGCCCCAATCCGGGAAGGGACCGAGTCGAAAAGGCCAGGCTCAGGCCGATCCCAGCACCTAGCAGTAAAACGAGCAAACCCCAGGTCATAGCTGGCTAGTTTCCTCGCCGGCCAAACGGTTCCTCGGAGGTTCCTCCCGGCCGGGAGCAGAACTGGGCCGCCCATGCGATACGCCCTGTTCCTCGTTCTCTTATTCTTGTTCCTGATCCCCTCGGGTTTAGCCGATGAGTATCAGTCTTACGCCCCTGTCAAACTCACAGCCGACCTGTCTCACCTGAGCGAGGCTCAAAGGGAGATGCTCCGGGAGCTGATCGAAGCCGCCCGCATCATGGATGGACTGTTCTGGCGCCAGGCCAATGGGGACCAGGCCGCTCTGATGAGCTCTCTCGAAGACCCCCAAGCCCGCGCCTACGCCCGCATCAACTAAGGACCCTGGGACCGACTCAACGGAGATCGTCCCTTTGTGGAAGGGTTCGGCCCCAAGCCCCTGGGAGCCAATTTCTACCCCCTCGATATGAAAAAAGAAGAGTTTGAACAATCCGAATTCAAAGACAAGACAGGCCTCTATAGTCTCGTTAGGAGAGACGCCGCTGGCCACCTCCGAGCTATCCCCTATAGCCAGGCTTTCCGGTTCGAGCTGAAAAGAGCCTCGACCCATCTGGAAAAGGCCGCCGAGCTGGCTGAAGACGAAGGATTTCGCCGCTATCTCAAGCTTCGCGCTAAAGCCCTGCTAGACGACGACTATCAGCCCAGCGACCTGGCCTGGATGGACATGAAGAGCAACACCATCGACGTCGTCATCGGTCCCATCGAGACTTACGAGGACAAACTGTTCGGCTACCGCGCCGCCTTCGAGGCCTACGTCCTGGTCAAAGACCAGGAATGGAGTGAGCGGTTGGCCCGCTTTGCCGCCTTGCTCCCTGAGCTTCAAGAAGGTCTGCCGGTGGCGTCCCAATATAAACTGGAGAAGCCGGGCAGCAATTCGGACCTGGGCGCCTACGATGTCGTCTA
>CAYRFU010000627.1:0-1689 GCA_964423525.1 uncultured Burkholderiales bacterium
AGCCCCATGATTACTGACTTTGAGTGCAGGGCATGAATTTGGGGTTGCTCCCCCTCTGTATGCCGTTCGAGCTAGAGCAGGGCGAGCCCGCTATCGTTTATCTCGACACCTGTCGCAAGAAGGGCCTCTTCCGCGAGGAGCACCTGGAGCTGGTCACTCGGACTTTTTCCGAGCTTTTCTAACTCGGCAATGGGCACGTCCCCGCGTGAGATGAACCGCAGACAAGCTTCTGGAGGGAAATCAGAATCATCTCGAAAGGGTAGGTGTGACTCAAGCAACCAAGAGCCCCGGATTCCCCACACCGATCAGGGCCAAGCCCGAATACTTCGTCGGCGAGCTGGGGCGTCATGCAGTCCATTATTTGCTAGACCGGATGTTCCGAAGCCTGGTTTGGGGATGCGACGAATCGAGACCAGGAAAATTTAGTCTGGTCGTCTCTACCGACGGAACCCTTAGGATCGAAAGGAATTGGCCCGGAGAAACCCACGTTTTTCCGGGACTCGGTCAAGATTGGGTAAGAAGAGCCAACGATTCGCTGCTCGAGACCTGCTTCAGCCAGTGCGTCAGCCAGATCCAGTCGGGCCAGTTTGGGCAACTGGATTGGACTGCTGGTAATCCCTTCGTTACCATTTTTCTCCCGGTGGCGTTCGCGCTCTCACACAAAGGCAAGTTGACCGTGGCCAGCGACGGCATGAGCTGGACCCAGGTTTTCAAGGACGGCGCTCCAGAGACTCCTATCCAACGTTCCGGTGGGCGCTCTGAGGCCGGCATCTCCATCGAACTTCAGCTCGATCACAAGCTTTTGGGCGATGAGCTTCAGGTTTACCCCTTCCGAATTCGCTTACGGGAGTTTGCCAGCCTCATACCCGGTTTGGAAGTTTCTCTCAAATATAAGAGCTTCCAGCCCCTGGAGTTCAAAGCCGAGCGGGGGATGGAAGATCTGCTGAACTTTTTTGTGCCGTTGGAGGACCGTCTCCACGAGGAACCCTTCTCCTTTCGTTTTAGCGGCGAGGGTTTGGAATACGAGTGTAGTCTCTATCTGATTCATTCCGCGATGGAAAGGTTCAAAGCTTTCGCCAGCTTTGACGAGAGTTATCACGGGGGTCAACACGAGCGCCTTCTCCGCAAAACGATCCGGGGGGTCTTCCGACGTCTGAACAAGTTGGAGATTCCGGTCCGGCGGCAGAGTCTGGACAACATAGCGAGCTCTCGAATGAGCTACTTTGGTCAGTTCGGGGCTACCGTGCCTTACAATCGCGACCAACGAAAGAATGAGCACGTTCGCACCGTTCCCGGAGTGGCCGCTACGGTGGTGATCAAGTCGCCTGGGCTGGAGTGGGACACCAACTACCGGGCTCGACTGGTTTCACCCCAGCTCGGCAAAGAGCTGGCTGATGAGCTGGAAGTGGCTTTCCGAAACTGGGTTCTTGGGCATGCCAAGACCCTTCAAGAGTGGCGCAAGCAATGGATTCCCAAGAAGCGTCGCTCCCGCAAGACGAAAGCCAAGAAACCAACCAAAGAGCCAAGTAACCTTCAGGACATCGACAAAGTGGCCAAAGAGAAGTAGTCGGTCCCCTTCCCCTTTTTCAGGCTGGTTTGAGAGTGGCCAATTAGGGCCCGTTGACATTCGACTAGCCGAGGAAGAAGGGTTATAACACGGAGGCCACTGAGCTCACGGAGTTCTTTAGG
>CAYRFU010000628.1:0-1685 GCA_964423525.1 uncultured Burkholderiales bacterium
AGGTCCTTGATTGTACCCGTGAAATCCTGTCGACAGAGGATCTACTCTCAGTCAAGAAATATGACTCATATTGAGATCTGCACCCAATCGACTTCGCCCTCACCTCAGGGGTACGCGATCACCGTGACGTGCTCAAGGCTATTCTGGGAGGAGCTCAAGTGGTGATGATGGCCTCCGAGTTGTTGCGTAACGGAGTCGAGAGAATCGCCGAGATTGAAGTCTCTATTCGACGCTGGATGGAGGAGCGTGAGTTTCCTGTTCTAGGCGAGATCATCGGAAGTATGAGTCTGTTGAGAGGCCCCAGTCAGGAAGCCTACCATCGGGCCAACTACCGCCAGATGCTCCACTCCTGGACACCTGACCCGGCCCGGTTGATATAGGAGACGGCCCGCTCGAGTCCCTGGCGGGCTGTTTCTGTCAACCGTTGGCCCAGCTGAAAATTTTCAGCCGGTAGCTCCAGAAGCCACCCTTCTGGCTTTTGCTGGTAGAGGAGTTCGGCAAGAGCCAGCAGGGCGGCGGGAGTCACCTGATGCGAAAAGGGGCCCCGGCCAGGGCCCTTTGGTGTTTCCGCGGGAACGGGAACGAACCGAAGGCTCTCTCCCGCATCGGCGAACACCACCCGTTGGTAGGCACTGATGTTGGCAGCTAGTTCGGGAGTGAGTTGAATGACCGAAAGAGTGTCGGCCCAGCCTGCCTGGGCCACACTCTCCACCAGTTTTCGGCCAACGGCATCGTCCCCTCGAAGCTCATTCCCGATCCCGATGACCAGGGTCTTCATCGACGGCGGCTTGGGGGGTGCCAGGATGATCGACCAGATTAAGACGGGCTAGAGGGCCGACTCGGTAAATCCCGTCGGGATAGCCTCGCTCTCGGTAATAAGGGCTCTTCAAGAACGAGTGGTCTTCTACCGATTCGGCCATCAGTTGCTCATAGCGACGAGGGTCGAACCGGTCCTGCAACACCTGACCGTGCTCGTCGGCCACCCGTAGATGTCCACCGTAAAAGGCCAGGGTGCCGGCCGGCGCGGTGTGTTTGCCGGTGGCCACGAGACCCATCATCAGGCTGGGGAAATTCCCAAACTGTTCTGTCTCTTCTTTGAATTGAGAAAAGGTTTCGCGATACCAGTCGATGGTTCGTAAGGCGATCTGGCGAGCCTCCGGCATCAGGCTCAGCATATGGTCTCTCTTCTCCTCTTCCAGGGGGGCGCTCACTCCTCCCGGGACCACCCAGGCAGGGTGAACTCTCTTGCCGCCTAGAAGTTCAATGATCGACTGCCCGATCTGGCGCAGTCTGACCCCGTCCTTGGCTAGCTCTGGGTTCTCGGCGGCCATTCCGAACAGGTTTCGTCGCTCGGGGTCGCTATCGAACCCCAGTAAGAAGTCGGGAGCGGAGAGATAGAAGAAACTCAGAGCATGGGACTGGATCATCTGAGCCAGATTCATCAACCGGCGCAGGTCAACACCCGCCTGAGGCAACTTCACCGCGAGCAACTCGTCGCAAGCTTTGGCTGAGGCCATGAGGTGACTGACCGGGCAGATGCCACAGGTTCGGGCCGTCAAAGCAGGCATCTCCCCAAAGGGGCGGCCCTCACAGAATTTCTCGAACCCGCGGAACTGGGTCACGTGGAACTTAGTGAGTTTCCGGTAAGCGTACCTAGAAACCGGCTCCGGCGGCGTGGTAGACTT
>CAYRFU010000629.1:0-1669 GCA_964423525.1 uncultured Burkholderiales bacterium
CTTCTAAGAGAGTCGCCTGGTCTCGAGCCGCCTTTTCTCTCAGCTCCAGCATCTCGCGATATTCTTTGCTGGCGCGGGCTTTGCGCATAGATTCTAGTGCCATCTCGATTCCTTCTTCCTCCGTTAAGGTGTTGGGAAGCTCCTCCCCATGGTCGTAAAGCTCTCCAAACTTCAGAATGTGAAGCCATTTCTCAAAAGGAGTCCGCAGAGAATGGGGCTTCTGAGCGTTGAACTTCGGCAGTTCGATAAAATGTAACTCGAAAATGTCAGACAGTGTCGTTTGATGGTCTAGGTCCACCAGTCGGAAGACGCTGTGCAAGTCCTTTTGGCCAACAAACAGATTGAAATCGACCAACGAGATACCAATGGTCTTGGCTAGCTTTGTGTAGCCTTCTCCGGGTTCGAGCTGACTGCCGAAGAGTCTCGCTAGGTAATAGAGCGCGCGTTCAACGTAGGCTGGTTGGGACGACATCTGGACCTCGACGTTGTAAAGTCGCCCCGCGTCGTCTTGAGCTTTGACATCGAGGATAGCCCCTTTCTGCAGAAGATGCTCTCGAGTCAAGTAGGGGGTCAAGACTTCGAGTCTTACAATTCTCTGGGAACCGGTCAGACCGAGAAGTGCGTTAAGGAGAGCACGGAGGACGGGTTCGCTTTCCTGATTACCGAATACGATTTTGAAAAGAAGATCGTTGAGCTGGGTATTGCCCATGGTGTGATTATAGCGCCTTGCAGCCAAACCCGCTACCGGTAGTCCACCGTCGCAAAATGCAACTACTGGTGGATTCTCTGCGCCAGAAGTCCTCGGCCGACCCTCCTTCGGACCAGGTGCCTATTATAAAGAAGGCCCGTCAGCGTCTCGATGGACGGCATCAAGACTAAAGGCTGGCAGGCAGACGGCCACATACTCGGCCTCGACGGGCGTGCTGTAGCGCACCCACTCACCCGCTTTGGCCAGGACAGCCTGGCCAGCACCGACCTCAAGCCTCCCCTCCTCTGACTCGACCACCACCGTGCCCCTAAGAACCAGGGTCCATTCGTCGAACTCGGGCCGCTGACCCGGCTCGACCCAGCCCGCCGGGGCCTCCATGCGCGCGATGGAGAGGCGAGGCTCATCGCTGTTGACGCGACCCACGAATTCATGGATCCATTTTGGTTTATTGCCGGGCGCCTGAAGAACGGTCGGCTCTTTGATCAATTCGGGCATAGGCTCAGGTTTTACGGAAAGGAAGAACCTCCCTCTTCAGAAAACAAGAGCCGGTGTGTTACTTACTGAGCCTGATACTCCTCTCGACCCTGGCGGCTAGCGCCCAGAATTTCTTGGTCGAGCCGTTCGAGGTCACGGAGACTGCCACAGGAGTCACCGTTCAAACAACCATCAAGACCAAAGTCAAAGTGAAGGGAACCGTCCGCATTCCCGCCGAGGGCGTGGTCCTCAGCGGCAAAACCCGTGACGGCTTAGCCGAAGCCAGCCTTTTCGGAAGCGGTCTCTCACTTGACCTCAACGGCGATGGCGACACCGACGATGTCTTCCCCGTAAAAGACCGAAACGGCCAAATCTCGGTAGCGGGACAGAAGTTTCCGGTCCTGAGCCAGTCGCTCGATAACCAAGGACAGGCGGGGCCAAGATTCACCAAATCGACCCCCGAGGACCCGGTCTGGTGTTCTACGC
>CAYRFU010000630.1:0-1664 GCA_964423525.1 uncultured Burkholderiales bacterium
CGAAAGGGCGCTTGGCGTAAACGACCCATTCGATCTTGCTCAGCTTTCTGAGCAAGCGGTTGAAGTTCTTCGGCTTGGAAAGCTCCTCAAGCTGGCCGGGAAACTCAAGCTCGCCTTGGTCGTAGGCCGTACGAAGACCGTCTACAAAAAGACCACGATAGAGTCGGGAGAGAACTCTCACGGGAAGGAAGAACTTGTTTCCAGACGAGACCCAGCTTTGGCCATCGGGAGCGAGACCTCCACCCGACACAACACAATGAACATGAGGGTGAGCCTGGAGATTCTGGCCCCAAGTATGGAGAACGGCGAGAACCCCAATCTTTGCTCCAAGATGTTTGGGATCGGCCGCGATGGTCGTCAACGTTTGAGCCGCTTTCGAGAAAAGCAGATCATACAATGCCCGTGGGTTGGCAAGTGACAGACGGACCAACTGGGCCGGCATCGTGAAGACCAGATGAAAATAGGGGATCGGCAAGAGGTCCTGTCTTTGCCTGGCGACCCATCGAGCTTTCGCCAATGACTGGCATTTTGGACAGTGGCGGTCACGACACGAGTTGTAGGCGTTGCGCTCACGGCCACAGCTGCCGCAACGCTCCCGGTGCCCGCCCAGGTGAGCCGTTCGGCAAACCTGGAGGGCACGCATGACGCGAGCCTGCTCTCCAGAAAGGGGATAGGGATAGCTAGGAGCGTGGCGGCTGAGAACGTCCGCCACCTCCAGAGGTGGTCTTTTCACCGTTAGCTACGCTAGGGAGTGGAGAGTATGTCGAGAGGGCTCTTCTCGGCACACACCGTGCTCGTGGCCAGCCGGGCATAGACCTGGGTTGATCGTATCGAGCGGTGGCCCATTAGAAGCTGGATCTTCTCCAGTCTCATACCTCTTTCCAGAAGGTGGGTAGCGAATGCGTGCCTCAGGGTCCGAGGGGTGATCGCTCTGTCGAGACTGGCCGCTTTCTCGGTTCTTTTGACCACAGAACGCACGTTGTCTGAAGACGTCGGCTTAGACGAATCGGCTCCGGGGAAGAGCCATTCTCCGGTGGGCCGGGCGGCCTTCCAGTAGGTGCGCAACTCCTCCAACAACCGAACGGAAAGCATTACGTAGCGGTCTTTACGGCCTTTTCCCTGGTTCACACGAATCATCATGCGCTTGCTGTCTATATCACGGATTCTGAGACGGGCGACTTCGTTCGTGCGCAAGCCTGCCCCATAGAGGACCATCACGATGGTCCGCTCCCTGACTCCAGGGGCAGCTTCTATGAAGATGGCGATCTCTTGAGGGCTGGGAACAATGGGCAGCGTCTTTTCTCGCTTCGGTAGGGGAATATGGTCCAACGCCCACTCTCTGCGGAGGGTTTTCGCATAAAGAAACCTGAGAGCAGCGCTGGCGACCCCGTAGCTGCTGACCGACTTTTCCTCAACGTCCATGAGGTGAACCAGATAGTCTCTGACCTCGTCCATCCCTAGCCTTTCCGGACATTTCCCATGAAAAAACGTGAATTTGCCGACCCAACGGTCGTACTCAGACCTGGTCTTCGGAGCGAGGTTCCTCAACCGCATGTCTTCGTTCATTCGCTGGCGCAGTGAGGATTCAGAGGACCACGGTTTTGGCGGTCGGGGTGTCAGCGACTCTGTGTCCCATCGCCAACCAAGAGTCTGGGTATAGAAGA
>CAYRFU010000631.1:0-453 GCA_964423525.1 uncultured Burkholderiales bacterium
GGAGCCTTCAACGAAATGAGTCGTGTTCGAC
Organism: uncultured Burkholderiales bacterium; assembly: GCA_964423525.1. Taxonomy (GTDB): domain Bacteria; phylum Vulcanimicrobiota; class Xenobia; order Xenobiales; family JADMJV01; genus CAYRFU01. Next base: position 32 of record CAYRFU010000631.1, read on the forward strand.
TCAAGGTTGGGAGCATTCCAATTTTCATGCACGCGCGAATGCCCACCAGCTCTTGAGTTGAACCTTCAGGCGGCTTTCCAGTGTTCAACTGGTTGAAGGATCTCTTTCATGAATTGGTCCCATCGCCCGCTCAAGAGTTGAGCTCTCAACTGAAGCACGGCCTCGGCCGACTCCACGGTCCAGAAGATACCATTACCCTTCAGCCTCAAATTGACCAGGCGTCGAACGCAGCTTTCAACTGCTCCAGAACCCATCGGCAGTCCGTAACTGCGAAAGAGATGGTATCGCATCCTTTCTCGGTTTGTTTGGAAGTATTCGGCCAGCTTGCGGCGCTTCTTCGAGTTACATCCTCGGTAATGCTCTGAACACAGGTCGAGGAGCGCGTCGATCTTGGGGGTCAGGTACTCGGTGATCGACCGGGC
>CAYRFU010000631.1:463-1072 GCA_964423525.1 uncultured Burkholderiales bacterium
CGACCATGATTTGACTTCAGCGGCAAAGGCGTGGAGCCGCTCCTTGGCGTGGTAGAAGTCCACGATTTCGACGAGGTTACGCTTATCGAATCCAACTTCGTCACACAGCTGTTGTACGCGCTCCCAAATCCAGGGAGCACCATCGCCAACGAAGGCCCATCTAGCGGCCTCTTCGGCTCCTATAGTGCGCAGATGCCCGGCAATGAGAGCGAACACGGCATCACAGTTCTCCAGTGTGGCGTCGTAGCGCTGATAACCGGCCTTCTTTTTGCGTCCTTTCTCGTCGACCACATAAATGACAAGAACCTTGGGCTCGCGCCATTCTGCATCGAATCCATGATGGCCGGAATCTCTTTTACGCCCCTTCTTGCGCTTCCGTGTCCGGAGTCGGCCGCCGTCGACTCCGATGACGATGGTGACACCCTGAACCAAGCTCTTCTTTGGTCTGAGACCGAGTTCTATAACATTCTGGCGAAACAGAAGCGCACGCCTGCCGACCGAGAGCGCGATAGAATGAAGTCTCTTGCGGTCGAGATGGATGCCCAGGTCCGCGAGATTCTCCTCTGTTTGAGAAACCGAGCCGAGAGCAATCTGTCGAGCAACGGAAGA
>CAYRFU010000631.1:1082-1656 GCA_964423525.1 uncultured Burkholderiales bacterium
CGGGGTTACACGTTCGCGGATGCCAAGAAGCTCAAGAACGGGGTAAAAGCCGTTTCCGGACTTTCCTCGCTTCGTTCTTTTTCGTCCTCGTTTCTTCTTCGGTCTGTGTAGCATGTACGGAGAGACAATCTCAACCTGGGTGCCGCCAAGAAGCGTGATTTTGACGTTCTGGCCACGATCTTGCATACGCAGGTGGGGCTTGAGAGTAACAAGCTCTGAAACCCGGTCGAGAAGCTCTTCTCCGAAGTGGGCTGCCTGAATTACGCGAGCTACAAGATGGTCCAGGCACCGGGCAACTTCGTGATGTAGAGCCTTCTCGAGGTCCAGCAGTTGGCCACCGTCCAGCAACTCTGTGAAGGCCGTTTCAAGTAGCTGGGCCCGGATGTCCCGCAAGCACTCGTCCACCGCAGAGCGAAGTTCAGAGCGGGTGACCAAGAATTGTTCTCCGGAAGTGGGAATTGGGTGAAACCTCGCAGAACTTATTTTCATAGAAAGCCTCCTCGTTTCGGCCAAGCCGTGATGTATTTGCAAGGGAGGCTTTCCCTTTTTCGCTCTATTTCATGCCTGCGGGCTG
>CAYRFU010000632.1:0-1629 GCA_964423525.1 uncultured Burkholderiales bacterium
AGGGGTTCTCCAAAACACCTTCCGGGGTCAAGAACACGGCTACTTTTTCTACCAGGGAACCTCGATGTCGGCAGCCCACGTCGCCGGGGTGGCGGCTCTAGTCGTCTCGACCGGAGTGAAGGAGCCGGCTAAGGTCAAGAAGATTCTCCAGGACACGGCTCAGCCCAAGAATGAAGAAGGTTATGGGGCTGGTCTGATCGACGCCGGCGCCGCTGTAGGTCGAGCCCACCAACAGGTAGGTTTGGAGTTACGGCTCAGCTGGCTGGGTTTTGGGTTGGTGCTAGTCCTCTTTCTGGCCGGGCGCAGGAAGGGCAATGGGTAGCTGAAAAAGCTTCCTGCCTATGCGATATAGCCTTTTGTTACTCTGTCTGGCCCTGACACCGGCCTGGGCCCAGCTTGACGGAAGAGTGGTGGTGTTGGTGGTGGGAGACCATCGTCAAGAGGACCAGCGAATGGTGAAGCTGGAGCGCCATCTGACCGAACTTCGCGCTCGCCTCGGCCTGGGCAAAGGGGAGATGCCTTTGGTTTTCATGGGTTTTAACGAGGTCGAGGTCGACTACTTTGGCCGTCTCGGGTTTCACCAGAAAGACGGGCCCGTAGTCTGCGTCGCCGAGTGGGGGAATCCAGCTCGCTTCGGACCCAAGCGGGTAGTGGACGGAGCCATCGCCCGAGCGGTTGAAGGGGAAGACGCAGTGGCCCGGTCCAACCTCATTATGAGGCGGTGGCTAGAGCTTGAGGGCCACGCCGACAAAGTCGCTCTCATTCCCAGGCCACCGGGGGCCCCTACCCAAACTACGGGAAAGCTAGAATTGCGCGATGTCCAGTTTGAAGCCAACGGGAAGCCGCTTTACCTGGTCAACGCTCGCGCTCGGGTCAAGAACATAGGCGAGCAAGCCGTCGAGAAAGTGAGCGTCGAGTTCGCTTTCCGACTTCCGGGACAAGCTGGCTGGAGGATGTTGGGTCGCCAATCTATCGGACGAATTCCGGGAGGCTACGTGGTGGCTCGCGACCTGGTGGCCGATACTAGAGAGGTTGGCCTGCTCGACCAGCAACACCATATTCGGGCTTGCGACTACCGCGTGCGAGTCGTCTATGGTCAAGAGACGCTGGTGGAAGAAGGGCACTTTGTGCCGAGGGAACTGCAGAGCCAGTAGGAGGAGGAAGAGATGAGCATGGAGCCGAGAGGGTTTAACGAGAGGTTTCTTCTCGTCCTCACTGGTCAGGAGCTACTCGACCAGGCGACTGGAGCCAAGATTTTGGCTCAGGCGAAAGAGAGAGGTTGTCTCATCGAGGAGTTGCTAGTCGAGCAAAATCTGTTGACGACGAGCCAACTCACGGACGCTCTGTCTCAGAGTTACGAATTGCCGCCCTGGCACTTTGCCACGGCCCCCTCGAACCCCCGCGCGATGACAATGGTGCCCTTCGACACGGCCAGGGCGCATAGCGTTGTCCCCGTCGCCCTGGCCGGAGACTCGTTGATCCTGGCTACCTTCCAGCCAGCACCCGACCTGGCTCATAGGGAGCTGGAAGAGGTTTCGGGTTGGAGCATCCGCTACGTGATTTCCGAACGCCTCTCTCTCAAGCAGGCTCTCGCCAACTGGGCCAGTCAGATTTCCCCCAGGCCAACAC
>CAYRFU010000633.1:0-1605 GCA_964423525.1 uncultured Burkholderiales bacterium
ATTGTCAATGGGGTTTCCGGCCGCGCTCCTAGAGAGGCTTGACAAAGGCCTCAATCTGCCTGAACTTTACTCCCTTATGAGAAGAAGCACGAAGGAGACGGAGACTCAGATTCGAGCGGCCCGCATCATCGCGGAAAGATTTCAGCTCTCCACCAGCCACGCTCAAGACAGAATGGAAGGGAGTCTCTTTCGTTGGGTCGTGAATCAGCCTCTCTGTTTCCGAGAAGAAGGACTTCAGGTCGCCGATTATCTGATGAGTTCCCTTCAGTATCGTCGAGAGCCCTTTACTCAGTTTCTCAACAGCTGTCGTTACGTGACTAGAAAGCTTTCAGGGGCCAAAGAAAGAAAGGACTTGACTCTTGCCGCCCTCGCTGCTGTAGAGGAGTCTTCGGCTCGGCCCGCGGCAAGGGATATGGCATCCCTCGCGGGTCGGATTTGCCAGCCACAATACTTTGGCGAGCAAGATCAGGTGGCCCTCCGTCTGTTTCACGAACTCTCCACCTCCGAGCAGTGGGACCCGGCTGCTCTGGTCCGGGCCAGCCGGTCCACCCTGAGGACTCTTTCAGAAGCCAACCGAAAGCTCTTTTTATCGGCCTTAGCTGACGGTTTCGAGAATCTCTTCGGTTCTAGTCCTCTGGCCGAGCTGGCCGACTCGCTTCGATCCCAGGACCCAGAGGAAGTCGACCAGGCCCTTCAGCGCCTGGAGAAAATCCAGGGCGATAGCTACCGAATCGGTTCGTCCGAGCCCGATGACCTCGCCCACCTGGAGGTCGATCTCGACCACGTCTCGGTGGGCGGGTTTGAGGTGGACATTCAGTCCTGCTAGCGAGGGGCGGGCAAGAACTTGAGGATGGAAGCGGCCAGCTGGTTACCAGCCGAATTGAGCTGAAGCAGCGTTCGGTGCAGCTTCCGACGAGCCGAACCCGGTAGGCTGGAATAGACCAGGGGAAGCTTCATGTCGAGCGCTTTCAGACAGCTCCTGCGGGCTGTTGCATTGTCTGATTCCAGGCCTTTAAGGATGAAATGGTAGCCGTCTTCGTGGTCGAGGATGGAGGCGGCTGCGGTGGGACCAACTTCGGGTTCATCGAAGAGACTGGCCAGGGCCAGGCGGGCACCCCAGGATGGGCTTTTGCTGAGCAAAGAAATGGCGTGTCGTTTTTTTCCTGAGCGGACGGACTTGGCGAGCGTGTTGAATTCGTCTTTCACTTGGGTCTCTCCCATTTGTTTTTTGTTTTCCTTCACAAGACTAAAGTATCCGAGGCGCGTCACAGAATCGCAATTTACCAATCAGGTATTTTTTAGGGTCCCGAGAATGCCTATTCTAAAGGGGTTTTCAAGAAATCTCATGGTCGGGCTGCAAGAGATTTCGGGACCTGGGAGTGGAGAAAAGCAGTTCAAAGCTTGACGAAAATGGTAACGTTAAAAACGGTTGACCCGAATGGGTGTGTTAACAGGATATTACAAAGCCGGGAGAAGCTCGATTTCAGCGTGTTCTGGAGACGGTCTGGGAGGGCTGGCCCATGTTTCCAAAGTTCGAACGGGGGCCGTGAACTAGGGGCCTGTTGACATTCGACTGGCCGAGGAAGAAGGGTTATAACACGGAGG
>CAYRFU010000634.1:0-1601 GCA_964423525.1 uncultured Burkholderiales bacterium
CCACGTTCTTGCGAACGCCCTGGGCGATTTTCCTCGAGCTCATCACGCCCTGGCAATAACAACAAAGAATAAGCTTGAGCATCAGAACCGGATGGAATGCAGCGCCGCCCTGCCCTAACCGGTTGCGTCCCTCGCAGAACCGCTTTAGCTTTCCCGTGTCCCACAACTGGTCGACAACCTCGGACAAAAATCTGGCAAAACTGTCCTCGGGGACCCAGTCATCCAGCGACTCGGGCAACAGGTGCAACTGGTCCTGATCGTAGGGGCGAAAATTGTAATTCGAGGCTAAAATTCTTTCCATAAAGGAAGCCTTTTATGACAGGCTTTGGAACCCTTTTAGGATTCCGCGCACAGCCTCCCATGTGGAACAAAGTAGGAAATCTGATGCACCGGGGGCTTCAAAGACTTGGGAAGTCAACACGGGGGCAATTCCCCGAGCTTGATGCCGACCAATTTGTCACTCGGGCTTACCGCAGTTCAGTCGAGCTTTCGGCCAAGAGCGGTCTTGAACTGGACTGTCCGGAACTCGCCCCACCCAGGGGAGAGGCCGCCTCGCAGGCAGCTTATCTCGCCTTTACTCTGGCCGTTGGCAAAAGACTGGCAGAGTCGGGTCTGGTCTCAAGTCCGCTAACCCCTCTCATTTCAACTTGTCTGGATCTCATTGAGCCGAGTCAAGAACGTCGATGGGGCGAAAGATTACACGAAACGATGATCCGGAGTGGGGAGGTAGAGGTTCTGGACGACGAACCTCGCCGACAGAGACTCCAGGGCCTAGCTGACCAGTTGACGGAAAGACGGGATTTCGAGGTCGTTGTGGCTCGGCTAGGGGATAAACTCGGTGCTGCTCTCCCAGGAAAGGTCTATGTCGACCCCAACTACACCGAGCACTTCACCCAGGATGGGGAGGCGGCCCTCCTGGGCCACGAGATCGGACATCTTGAACACCGAGACTCCGTGCGTAGGTTGGCAATAGAGAAGAGCTTAGAAGTGATTCAGCGAGCCGCAAGCCAGGCTCCGGAGGAAACCCGGAAGCATCTGCACGGCCTGGCCGATGAGGTGAGTCAAATGTCCAAGGCTGTCATCGAAGAGCAGGAAGAGGGGGCTTGGGTTTTCGGTAGAGAAGCGATCGATCGGGCTGGACTAGACCATTCGCAAGCGATGAGGGACATGACTATTCATCGCTTAACGGCGGTTTTTGGGAGTCGCGAAGAGGCTCTTGAGACGGTCGACCCCCTGATGCCTGTGGTAGCGACTGAGACTAATTGGGGACGAATTCTCTTTCCAGGCCAGCGACCGGGATTCTGAGGCCTTCAAAGCCGTGGCCGGGTCGGCGGTAATGGTGACTCGGTCCAGCCTACTGCGCGAAGCGGTCGAGCTAGGCTCAGGGCCGTTCGAGCTGCACCAGTTCGTCAGGGAGGGCGGTGCGCACCACCGTGGTGGCCAGGGTAGTGGTGAAGAACTGAACCCCCGGGAGACCCTCGCACAGATTGGCCAGGATACGAGCCTGAAGGTTCGGTTGCAGGTGAAGGTCGACCTCGTCTAGCAAGGGCTGTAAGTAGCTGTAGTCCTGTTGGCGAAAGTAGTGAAGTTGCCGTCTTCGC
>CAYRFU010000635.1:0-1588 GCA_964423525.1 uncultured Burkholderiales bacterium
GAAGCTCCCGCCCCCGGTGGTGGTCGTGGGAGCAAACGGCAGCGGCAAGTCGACGCTGTTTGATGTCTTCTCTTTCCTTAAAGAGTCCCTGGTGCAGAATGTAGCCGTCGCGGCGGACCGGCGCGGCGGCTTCAGTGAACTCGTCACGCGAGGTCAAAAGGGGCCTATCGAGATCACGGTCAAGTTCCGTGAGACCAGTGGTCGTTTGGCCACCTATCATTTGGAGATCGGGAGCGACAACGGTAAGCCGGTTGTCGAGCGCGAGATTCTTAGATTTCGGCGAGGACAGCACGGCAAGCCCTGGCACTTCGTCGATTTTTCCCGGGGGCGGGGGACTGCGATTACCAACGAGTCCATGTATGGCGACGAGGGCGTTGAGGCCGAGCGAGACCACCGCGAACTGGATGACCCGAGTGTGTTGGCCATTAAAGGTCTGGGGCAGTTTAAAGAGTTTCGAGTCGTGGCTGAGTTTCGAAGCATGATCGAGAATTGGCACGTTTCCGACTTCCATATCGGTGACGCCCGACCCAGCGCCGAAGCCGGCTATTCGGAGCACCTGTCTACGCGTGGCGACAATGTGGCTCAGGTGGCCAAGTACCTCTACGAGAACCATCGTGAACGGTTTGACAAGGTGCTCGAAGTGATGAGCCAGCGAGTGCCCGGTATCAAGAAGGTGGAAGCGATACCCACCGAAGACGGCCGCCTGGTTTTGCGTTTTCAGGATGGGAGCTTTAAAGACCCGTTCATCGCGCGCTACGTTTCCGATGGAACGATCAAGATCTTCGCCTATCTGATTCTTCTTTACGACCCCAGCCCTCATCCCTTGTTGGCGGTGGAAGAACCCGAGAACCAGCTGTATCCGGATCTGCTCAGTGAACTCGTGGAGGAATTTCGGGACTATTCGCGGCGCGGTGGTCAGGTTTTTGTCTCGACCCATTCCCCCGATTTTCTGAATGGAGCCAGATTGGACGAGATCTACTGGCTGGTGAAAACGGCTGGTCTGAGCGAAGTCCGCCACGCTGGCAGCAGCGAGTTGTTGAGAAATCTCGACGCCGCGGGCGATCCACCGGGTGTCCTCTGGAAGCAGGGGCTTTTCGAGGGGGCAGGATTACAATGAGGCTTGAACAATACAATCAGCTGGCCGGTGAGCTTGCCCAAAAGCCCGTCGGTTACTTTAACCGTTCAGCGGGATACCCCAGCGGACCCTCAAGTCACGAGAGCGTCTCTATCCTCGAGGATGGGTCGCGGGTTTTCCGAAGGAGGTCGAGAGCCAATACCTTCATGGTGGGAGAAGAGACATCGGGGCGCCGATTCCGTCTCGAGCCCGATGGTAGCCTCGAACTTCAGGATGAAGATGGTCGTCTGGTGAAGAGGTTCCAACGGGAGGGAGACCAGGTAGTGGTCACGACCCCTAACTAGTCTTTTGCAGACTCGGATCGCAGGACCACCTTGAAAAGTGGCCCTGTTTCAGTTCACCGAGCCCGGCTCGTGCCAGAAGCCGATTCCTATTTCGGATTTTTTTGAGGCCATCATGCTAAACTTTTAACAGGTCCGACAGAAAGAGGAGAAAGTGCAGAAGATCATTGGG
>CAYRFU010000636.1:0-1582 GCA_964423525.1 uncultured Burkholderiales bacterium
TCGTCGAAACCCCCATCCGGATCGCTTCCATCCCCAGGATGATCCCCAGGCGGCTGGTGGCGAAACCGGCCACATCGTGAACAAAGATGGCTGTCTTCCCGAACCGTTCGGCCAGTTGGGCAGCCTGTTCTCGGGTGGCCTGAGAGGTCTGCTCAGCCAAGACCACCTCAAGCAGCGGCATGACCGGGGCCGGATTGAAGAAATGCAGACCCAACACCCGCCCCGGGCGAGTCGCTGCGGAAGCGATCTCGGTCACCGAGAGGCTGGAGGTATTACTGGCCAGGAGAGCCTCGGGGGCGTGTCGGCTAAACTGCTCGAAAAGGCTTTTTTTGAGTTCCATCCTCTCGGGCGCGGCTTCGATCACAACCTGGCTCTGGGAGACCTCTTCCAGGCTGGTAGTTAGTGAGATACGCCCTAGACTCTCCTGTCTGTCCTCTAACGTGATCTTCTCTTTCTTCAGAGCTCGGCCCAAGGATTTCTCGAGCCTCGCTAAACCGGCTTCTGTCAACTCCGGTCTTAGATCGTAAAGCTTGACCTGGTAGCCGGCTCGGGCTGCCACTTCGGCGATTCCTGAGCCCATGGTCCCGGCTCCCGCCACAAAGAGTGTTTCCATAGTGGGCTGGCGTTTGTGTTTGACCCTGAGAATCCTTTCGAAGGAGGGCTCGGTCGCAACTCGAACCGGGCCGTTATGCGAAAAGTGTGCTCTTTCTTGCTAGCTCTTCTGCTGGTGGGCTGCAGCGGCCAACCGGAGACCTTCGTCGGATTCAACATCTCGGGCAAGACCTACAGCAGCTCTGGGGCCGAACTGAAGGTGACAGACGACAAGCTGACTCTCACCAGTCAAAGCGAGGAGGTCGCCTTTGAGCTGTCCATCGCTGGCAAGCCGCAAATCGGGAAGACGATCGACATTTCAAGCGGCCAGATTGTTATCGGCTCGGCCAAGCACACCATCGAGTCCGGTCAGTTTACCCTGCAAACCCTCGACACGAGCCTAGCCCGGGGGAATTTCGACCTGGTCAGTGGGGGCCAAACCGTTGTGGGCAGCTTCGACGCCCATCCTCGCTAAGGGCCATCAGGGCCCTGAAAGCAGGGAACAGGAATCAGTCTTAGCAAAGCGTGGTCGGCGACTTACAAGCCTAGTCCACGCTTTCAAACGGGTCAACCAACCTGGGTCCTCTGACGGTTCGGGGTCGGGGGGATGGTGGGCGCCGGTTTGCGAAACCGTCCATGAGAACCAGTCAGCCTGCTAGTTCAAGGTCTCTTTGATAACGCCTTGATCGACTAGATTCTTGAAGCGTTCGACATAGACTCCCTGGCGAATCAGCGGGCGCAGGTCACGGGTATGGCCTTCGCTCACCGACCAGAAGTAGGCCAGGGTCACCTGTTTTCCCTTGAGCAGTTGCAAGAAGTAACCCCAAACGGGAGTCCCAGGGGGAAGCGAGGCGTCGCTGACCTCCCAGCGGCCGTAGATGCAGGCAGCCGTGTCAGAGGGCTGTTGAAACTCTATGGGTTGCCACCGAAAGCGCGCCTGTCCTCCCGCGCGGGCCGCCGACTCCTCCCAGAACCGAAGAATGGTCTCTCG
>CAYRFU010000637.1:0-1572 GCA_964423525.1 uncultured Burkholderiales bacterium
GTCGTCGCTGATTGTCAACACGCCCTCTAGTGACACCTAAAGCCAGGGAGCCACCCCCAGCTGAGTAACTATCCTCGAGCCTGAAGAAAACCGCTCCAGCCGACCGGCATCTCCTTGCCTGGGTTCAGGTCAAAGGAAAGAGTCCCTTTGCCGGCTTTGGAGAGAATCGTCTCGTTGAACGCCCGGCGCGCCCCGAGCACCTCTGGCAGGTTTTTGAAGGAGGGATCGTCGTGAAGTCGGGCCAGAAAGCTGCCCAGATCGATGCGACGACCTTTTTGGGGGGCCACACTCGATTTCAGGGCCCGCTCTACCGAATCGCCCCGCCCGACTTGGCTCGCTCGGCTGAGTCTTTGACCGAGGCGGTCGAGAGCCGGGAGCAGTTGGTCGCGGAGCACCGGTAGATCGACCGCCACCAACGATTCGGACGGCATATTATGATGGGCCGCCTGCACCAGAGCCGCGCCCAGGTCACGGGCCCGCTCGGGGAAGCTGGTGCGTCCAAACATCTCCTCGAGCGGGAAGCCTTGTCCTCGAACGGTGTGGGTCGAGGCCACCGCCACCTGGGCCGAATCGGCTAGCTTGACCAGCGATTCCAGCTGGCTCCCGTTGCAGGTGTCTAAGAAAATCGCCTCGGCCCCTCGAATAGAGCGCCCCAACTGAGAATACTTCAATCCGGCCGAGCCGGCTTGATTGCCGTGACCCGCGATGAAGACCACGTGGCGGGCACGTGGATAGGTCCTCACATTCTTCTGCCAAAGGTTATTGAACTGACCGATACTGGGGGAGCGGGCGACTGCCTGATAGTGCACGACTTGCCATTTGTCGGGCTGAGGTTGACGGAAGGTCTGGGCGACCGCCTTTAGCACCCCCAACTGCTTCGACCGCACCCAATAAGGGGATGGTCGCTTTGGCAAGTTTTCCGAGTATCCCACCTTTGGCCACCACGCCCCGGACAACAGCTGGGGAAAGGTGGTTCTGAAAGGCTTGCTGCATCTGACCGGGTTGAGCCTTCACGTAGTTGCCGATATCAGAGTGGGAGCTGTCTCCAAAGAAGGAAACCACGATGGGATTCTTGGGTTCCACCTTGACCGCGGCTTCCTCGGAAGGCCCAAACTGAAGCGTGCTGCCGAACGGAACGAACTGCCACTTGTCCTTTTCAAGTTTCTTCCCATCAACGAACGTGCCAAAGCGCGAGGTGTCCTTGACCTGCAACAGGCCGTAATGCCATCGCAATTGGGCGTGGTTTCCGCTGGTGCTGTTGACCAGGATTCGAAGGCCATTGCCAGCCTGGCGGCCGACCGAAAGGGTTTCTCCTTCGGGGGGGATGTCGACTGTGTTGCCGTTGGTCAGGCGGAGGTGTTGTTGGGGGCACTTGAGTCATATCCATCCAGGCGCCTTTGGACGGTGGTGCCTCCAGCTACTCCCAGTCTGAGCTTGGCCTCACCCAGGCTCAGTTCTCCGCCCTCGGGGACGGCCGTCCAGGCGTTCGAGGTGACGGTCACCCCGTCGACCTGGGTGCGGGTGCTTCTTTTGTTCGTCGGTAAAATCATCCGGCCAGGAGCCAGACCCTCT
>CAYRFU010000638.1:0-1570 GCA_964423525.1 uncultured Burkholderiales bacterium
CTGCCTGGAGAAGGACCAAGTGCTGTTGACCAGCGCCGTCAACGAAAACCGGGCTACGTCGAGGCCGACTTTCACAACGGGCAGATCGACTTTAGAATGGAGGAGCATCATCGACGGAACAGTCAGAATGAAACCTGCTCCATCTGGACTCAGGACTGGCACATCACTCAGAAGGAGCCCGGAGTCACCACCTACACCCTGGTAACCTCTCAACCTAGGAACGGCGACAGGGCCATCACCCACGCCGACTTTATGGGCAAGCTGGCCAAAAAAGAAGAGCTTGCTGGCCTGCTACCCACGGGAAAAGTGGTAGTCACCAAGAGAATCGGAGCCAACCAGCATCCCGACCTCGAAATGGTCCACGGCCGTGAAAACCTGGGCCAGTATGCTGGACGTAAAGCGCGAGAAATGGCCCCCTACGCTCAAGCCGCCTGGACGACTACGGGGAACGCTGTCGCCAGCGGCAGGCGGGCCTTGGGAGCCTTCGCCCAAGCTTGGCGGGAAGCTGGTCAAGAGAACACCACCAAACCTGATGATGGCCCGCCCAAAACCTAGAAGGATGCGTTCACTTCGCTACCTGAAAGGTTTCGAAGTGCGCTAAGGGCCCGTCTAGGAATAAATGTGTCAATTTCTAGCTTCGCTCGTGACGGGTCCTTAGCCCACCACGCCAGCCAAATTGGGGTGAGTTTCCGTTGGGCCTGGCCCCTAGGGCTATGGCCGATGAAAATACGACCGGGAAGGCTCCCCAGCTTTTTTTGAGAACCGGTCTCAGGTGAAGAAACTCGGGTTGGCTCTGGGGGGGTGGGGGTTTACGAGGACTGGCCCACATCGGCGTCTTGAGAGTTCTCGAGCAGGCCAACTTGAAGATCGACTGCCTGGCCGGCACCAGCATGGGAGGCTTGATCGCAGTCCTCTACTCGAGGGGACTATCTCTCGGTCGAATAGCCACCATTGCAGGCTCCCAAACCAGGTCGGGAAGGCTCCATCATCTGCTCGACCTCGCCTTCTCCAGTCGTGGCTTGCTACGCGGGGAGCGGGTCCTCCAATCCTTCGCTGAAGCTGTGGGCGGCGAAAGCACCCAGTTTCGAGACTTGAGTATCCCAGTAGCCGTGGTCAGCGTCGACCTTCGCTCGGGCCAGGAAGTGGTGCTCGCCTCAGGCTCCGTCGCCAAAGCCCTGAGAGCAACCTGTTCCGTACCTGGGCTCTTTCTTCCGGTCGAATACGACGACTTCACCCTGGTTGACGGAGGTCTGTTGAACAATGTCCCGGCTGACGTCGTCAGACAGATGGGCGCCGAAGTTGTCGTGGCCGTAGACGTTTTACCAGACTTCAGCCACAACCAGGCGGGTCAGCCACCGAAAGTCCTTGGACTTCGGCCCCTAGGCCTGCCGGTGGCCGCTCGAGAGCAGATCCATCTGCAGATGATTATGATCAGCGCCATCACCCGGGAACGCTTGCGTCAGGCCAGGCCCGACCTGCTCCTCCAGCCTGAACTTTCCGAGCGATTGAGTCTCTTCGTGTCTTTCCGATAACTGTACCTAGATGGGAATCAGATCGTGCTGGTAGGCTC
>CAYRFU010000639.1:0-1563 GCA_964423525.1 uncultured Burkholderiales bacterium
CGATCGTTCCGGCGCAGTGGGTGCCGTGGGGATGCCCCGCTTGAGCGTCGCCTGTGTCAAGGACGGCGTTGTAGCCGTGCAAGTCATCGACGACACCATTGCCGTCCGTGTCGGCGCCGTCAGCGACTTCGTTGGGATTGGTCCAAAGATTGTTCTTGAGGTCAGGATGGTCGTAATCTTGACCGGTGTCGAGCACCGCGATCACCGGTCCGCCTTCGCGTTGACCCACGGAAATAGCCCAGGCGTTGGGGGCATCGATGTCGGCGCCGGCAGTGCCGTTGTCTTGACCGGTGTTGTGAAGGCCCCACAGTTCAGGGCTGAGGTCATTGGGGGAGATGGGGCCTCCGGCCAACTCATAGACATGGTTGGGGGTAGCCACCGAAACCCTCGGATCGTCCTGAAGTTTGGCCAACACCTCCTCCGTGGCAGCTTCGTCCTCGAGTTTGAGATGAAGAATCTCTTCCCCGTGGGCTTTGAAAGGCGAGCCCGAGTCGAAACGGTCGACCACTTCGGCACCGTAGTCATCGGCCAGACTGGAGGCGGATTTAAAGGGAGTGGCGCGGGTTTTGACCAGGACCTCTCCAGGAACATAGTGGCGTGACGTGGGGGCGAGACTCATGACCTCTCCTTAAAAAACGGAATGGTTGGAGATTATCCAGTCCGACTACCCCGGGATGTGAAGACCAAGTTAACGGATCGACGGGCCCTTCCGAGGGTCCTCTTAGAACGGCTCGAAGACAAAACCATGCATCGCGAAAACAGGGTCTGGGGAGGCCTCTTGGGAGAACTGTTCTGGAACTGCTCCCTGACCGCCTACGAGATGACCCAGTTCGGAGGTCAAAAGTGGTGGTGGAAACTCCACTGGATGCTCTACCGACGCTATCGAAGCTTTGACCCCGACCAGGCCGTTCGCCGCCTGCGGGGCGAAAACCCGGGTTCTCTGGCCTACGGCGAGACGCCGGCCTGTGCCACCCGCAAGATGGTAGAGCTGATGAATCTGGCCCCCGGCGGGACTTTGGTCGACCTGGGTTGCGGTCGGGGACTGGTCGCTTTGGTGGCCGCCTGTCTGGGTCTTCAGACGGTCGGCATCGAGATTATGGATGAGTATCTGGTCCACGCCGAAGAGATGGCCTCGGCTCTCAAGGTAGAAGCTCGCTTCCTGAGAGGCGATTTTCTCACTTTGCCGCTGCCTCGAGCCCAAGCCTATTTCGCTGCCTCAACAGCCTTTCAGAACGACCTTCGCCAGGCCCTGGCCGACCGCTTGTTGGACTGCGCACCGACTCTTCTGGTGACCCAAGACTGGCTGGTAGAGCAACCCGGTTATCAACTGCGCGCCTCTATGCGCCTGCCGGTGACTTGGGGCACCTCACTGTTTACTCTCCACGAAGTGACGGGAATGGACTAACATGGATGTGTTGCCCGTCATGTCGCCGGCTGTTCAGACGCTACTAAGATCGAGTTACGGTCTTTTGTTGTTCCTGACCCTGTCTGCGTGTGTAGATAAGGTGGAGGGGACGGCGGATGAAACCGGAGAAAAAACCGAACAAGTCTCGGGTTCGCCTT
>CAYRFU010000640.1:0-1532 GCA_964423525.1 uncultured Burkholderiales bacterium
CTCCGAGCGATGCCCGTCGGGCCATTCGCTCTCGAGGTCATGTGGTCATCACCAACCCCGACATGCTTCACACCGGAATCTTGCCTCATCACACCAAGTGGTCTCGCTTTTTCGGCAACCTCCGCTATGTCGTTCTCGACGAACTCCATACTTATCGCGGGGTCTTCGGAAGTCATCTGGCCAACGTGCTGCGGCGTCTTCGCAGAATTTGCGATTTCCACGGCTCGAAGCCGACCTTCATTATGTGTTCAGCCACCATCGCCAATCCTCAGGAGTTGGCCGAAAAACTCCTCGAGGACACCACCCGCCTCATCGCCGAGAATGGGGCTCCGGCTGGCAAGAAGACGGTTCTTTTTTACAACCCTCCTATCCTCAATAAAGAGCTGGGAATCCGTCGTAGCTATCTTTCGGCCACCCGACGGATTGCGTCTCTTTTCTTGAAAGAAGAGATTCGGACCATCATTTTTGCTTCCTCGCGCCTCAACGTCGAGGTGTTGACTCGCTACCTCAAAGACCGTTTTGAGCGGACTCACGCCGAGGAGGGAAAGATCCGAGGCTATCGGGGCGGTTACCTTCCCAGTGCTCGCCGGGAAATCGAGAAAGGGCTACGTGAAGGCGATATCCACGGCGTGGTCAGCACCAACGCTTTGGAACTCGGCATCGATATCGGCAGTCTTGAGGTGGCCATCTTAGCTGGCTATCCCGGCACTGTGGCCAGCACCTGGCAGCAAGCTGGTCGGGCTGGGCGACGCCAGGGGGAAGCGGCTGTGATTTTGGTGGGTCGAAGCGACCCTCTCGATCAGTTTTTGATGCAGTATCCCGAGTATTTTTTCGGAGCCAGTCCCGAGCACGCTCTTGTGAATCCCGACAATCTTGCTATCCTGGTCAGTCACATCAAGTGCGCGGCTTTCGAGCTTCCTTTGGAAGAAGGGGAGAAATTTGGCACGGCTGAGATCACCGAGATCGCCAATTTTCTGGCCGAGAAGGGCGTCTTGCACAAATCGGGCGATCAGTTCCACTGGACTCAGGAAGCCTATCCCGCCGACGGCATCTCATTACGGAGCGCCTCACCGGAGAACTTCGTCATTATGGATCTGGGTCGCGATAATCGGGTCATCGCCGAAGTCGATTGGCATTCCGCCCCTTCCACCGTGTATGAGGACGCTATTTATATGTGTGAAGGAAAGACCTATAACGTCAAGCGGCTCGACTACGAACAGCGGCGGGCCTATGTGAAAGCGGTGGGTGTCGATTATTACACCGATGCCATCACTTCGACTTCGGTCAAGATTCTCGATGGGTTCGAACGGGAGCAGCGGGGTCCCCAGGTGGCCCGCGAGCACGGCGAGGTTCACGTCACCTGGCGAGTCTCCGGGTTCAAGAAGATCAAGTTCTACACCAACGAGAACGTCGGCGCGGGCGACCTTTCGATGCCCGAGCAGGAGTGGCACACGACCTCTCTCTGGCTACACTTCCCGGGCGCGTACTTGGCCTCGCTAACCGACTACTCGCCGACCGAAAAGCAGAACGGC
>CAYRFU010000641.1:0-1513 GCA_964423525.1 uncultured Burkholderiales bacterium
GCAGGATTCAGAGGCTCCAGCCCTGCGGGGAGTTGGTCGACCAGAGCTACGTGATAACGGCGCTCGGGGGCCACCATGGTAAGGGTGACCTCGACCTTGGCTCCCGCTTTCACTTCCCAATCGCCGTTCTCCAGTTGCTTCACATCCTCTTCGTTGTCGGCACCCTTGTAAGAGCGCTCCACGAGGAATCCGCGATTCTCGGCCGGCAGTCGAAGGCTCTTTGGAGCGTACTTCATCCCGATGCGATAGTAGAGACGCCCTTTTCCGTCTTTTTGAAGAACGAGATTCTGACTCTCCTCTGACAGCATCGCCATCGGAACCCTGGTCAGTTTCTCATCGACCTGGCGACCTTGAAAAGCGTGGGCACCCGCATAATTGTCGCCCAGCCACATCCGAGCCACGAAGTTCGGCTCGACTTTCTCGTAGGTCTTAAAATAGCGATCCAGGGCCAGCAACACCCACACGTTCTCCTGGGTGTTGCCCCACCGACCGCGTTTGCGATGCGCCAGCAGGCCTCGCACCAGTTTGGGAATGAGGTCGCTCTTGGGCGAGTCCACCATCAAAGCTTCCAGCAAGACAGCGTCGACCCGCCGACTGGAATAGAGCAGGAGATGAGCTCCGTCTCCGTAGCTTGTGGTGAACTGGGCTGTAGCGGCGGTCTCGGAGACCCGGTTGCCCAAGTGGCGGCGGATAGCCTTGACCTGCTCCTGGGCGGCCGGGTCCTTAGTCAGCACCGGCAGAACCCAACCGAGGGTCTCCAGCCCCGTCCCGTCGATAGGTCGCTCGGACACCAGTTGACGAGCTTTGCCGGGGAGACTCTCACCCTGCAACCAGAGCACGTAGAGAGCATAAGCTCGCAAAGCTCTCTTGGTCTCCTCTGGGTAGCCAGGTGGGATATGATTCTCGATGTTGCGCAGGTAGGAACGATTCTGGGCGAGCACCTGGTCGGGCACCTGAAAACCCTTCTGTTGGGCTCGCGTTAGGGCGTGGCCGACGTGGATACTGACGTAGGGACGCGAGGGCTTGCCTCGCACCCAGAAGTCCCAGCCTCCGTCGTAGTTCTGAAGGTTGCGAAGTTTCTCGATGTCACGAGCCACGGCCGCCTCAAGTTTTTTGGGAGCCGGAAGCCCATCAGCCTTAAAGGCCGAGAGCACGTCTCGCAAAGCGGCGATAGCCATCACCCGCGACGATACCTGCTCGGAGCACTCGAAGGGATAAGCGACCAGATACAAGACCGCATCAGTGAGGGCCCCCACGGCTGTCGAGCTAGTGGTCACCTCCAGGCCTCCGAACTGCTTCCACACCTCACCAGGTCTTCTGACCGGCTGAGCGATGGTCCCCTCGTCGACCTCACCGTAGGTAGCGAAAGCCTCGCTGGTAGCGGGGGTCCAAACCGGCAGCTCCAGCTGGGCTGCGTCAGGCCCCTCACTGCAGCTGGCGCCCACTTGGAAGCGGGCCGTGCCGGCCCGATCGGTGGAAGCGGCAAAACGCACCTCGACCCGGTTGTTAGCCG